>NZ_ANBH01000106.1 GCF_000341185.1 Nocardiopsis chromatogenes YIM 90109 | reverse complement strand
CGCAGTCGGCAGAAGTTCCACCACTCCAGCGGACGTGCCCCCCGTCAGGCGGGGAACCGGGCCGGTCGGCGGCCGCGTCCAACGGGGCGCGTGTTTCCGCTTGCCCCCTGGAGGACGAACCGATGAGCCCACGCTTTTGGCAGAGGCCGCGAGGAAAGCGGGGCAAGCGGGACGCGTGGGACGACGCCGCCGAGTTCGTCGCGTGGGCGGCCGACTCCCGCAAGGGCCAGGACACGCCCGGCGACGACGTCGAACGCGACGAGTGGGGCGTACCGCTCGACCGGTCGCAGGAGCGCGCCACCCTCCTGCGCTCCGACCTCCCCGGCTGGCTGCGCGTCTGGATGCGCGGTCCGCGCGGCTCCGACGCGCGCAAGGCGCTGCACTGGAGGAACCTGCTCCTCCTGCCGACCGCCCTGATGTTCTCGGTCATGATCGTCGCGGTGCTGGTCGCCTGGCGCATCGAACGCTGGACCGACCCGGTCACCGAGGTCGGCACCGGCGCCGTGGAGTTCTCCGGCGTCGCCTGGCAGAGCGAGGACGACACGCGTGTGCAAGCGCGCGAGGGCGCGGTCGCCGCGCACGGCGTGAAGGGGTGGGCGACCGATGACGGAGTCGTGCGCGCCGACTACCGCGGCCTGACCGCCTACGCGGCCGAGGACGGCGCCCCGATGTGGCGCTATGAGCCCGCACCGGATGAGATCTGCGCGGTCGACCAGGGGGTTGACCAGGGGCAGGCCCCTGGGGTGGTTGTGCTGCTGCTCGCCTTGGAGAAGGACGAGGTCGACCACCCCGACGGCGACGGGAGGCGGGTCCGCTCGTGCGATACGGCCGTCGCCGTCGACCTGTCCGACGGCCGGGAGCTCTGGCGGACCGGTGTCGACCGCGACCCGGAGGGCATCGTCACCGCGGCCGGGGTATGGACCGTGGGCGACCTGGTCCTGGTCCGCTGGGGAGAACACCTGTCCGCCATGGACGCCGCCACCGGCGAGCGCGTCTGGTCGGCCCCGGGGGCGGGCGGCTCGGAGGAGGACATGTGCACCCTGGAGTCCGTGCGGGCCCGCCCCGGGGAGGGCGACCTGGTCGGATGGGTGAGGTGCCTGGAGGACGGGGTGAGCCCGTACCTGGTCGTGCTGGACCCCGCCGACGGGTCGGAGCGGACGCGGGTGGAGCCGCCACCGGAGTACTCCGGTGGCACCCACGTCTACCGCCTGGTGTCGGCGGATCCGGCCGTGGTGGCGGTCGACGGGCTGCTGCACGACGACATCGGGCGGCATCTGCTGGTGGTGGACCCCGATACCGGCCGGACGCGGCGCATCGACGGTGAGGGAGGGACGGCCTCGGTGGTGTCGAGCCCGTGGGGGATCGACGTGGCCGAAGCCGGGGTGCTGGCCGAAGGGGGCACCGCTTTCGCGGCCACGGACGTGCGCGACGACACCAACCGCGCGGTGGCCTTCGACATCGCCTCCGGGGAACAGGCGTGGTCCGCACGGCTGCCCGAGAAGACCCGTGTGCGCCCGGTCGCGCTCGACGGAGACCGGCTGCTGGCGCTCGGCGCGGAGACGGTGCCCTCTGAGCCTTCTGAGCCCTCCGGACGGGAAGAGGAGTCGCCGGGCGGGGAGCCGGGTGGCGGGTCCGAGCCGGAGCCGGACGAACCGGTGACCACCGGCCCGGTCATGGCCTTCGACACGGCCACCGGAGCGGTCACCCGGATCTCTGGGGACATCGACCACGGGGTCGACATCGGCGAGAACGACCCGGAGACCGTGTGGGACGGCGAGACGGTCTACGTTCTCCCCGAACCGGTGGCCGCTCCTGAGGACGGCGAGCCGTCCCCGGCGGTCGTCGCCATCCGGTGAGGGAGGACCGCGAAGGGCTCCGGCCGCGGCCGGAGCCCTCTCACGCGCTCTGGTCGCCGCTCGCCCGGCCGGGCCTCACTCCTCGATCGGGATGTCCTCGAACGTGCCGAACGGCCCCGCGTTGAACGTCACCGACTCGACGTCAGGCGGCGGGGCGGGGACGTAGTAATAGCCGTACTGCGGCGTGTCCTTCTGCCGGGTCGGCGGGAACGGCGCCGCGCCGACGGCGGCGTAGTGCCGGTCCTCCCTGTCGGCCTTGACGTCGATGTAGGTGGTGCCGGTCGCCGGATCGGTCACCGAGAACGGGAAGTTCCCGAACCCCGAGTTGAGCGGGGCGTCGGTCCGCGCCAGCCGCTCGCCGTCGTGCGCGATCGCGAACCGCGTGACCAGGAAGGCGCCGTCCCGATAGAACGGGTAGACCTCGATGCTCCACGTCCTCTTGTCGGCGCCGACGTAGGGCTGGGCGATGCCTTCCTCGGACGCCACGGGTTCGAGGTCGGCGTGCGAGTGGAAGGTGCCGGGCCCCTCGACCTCCTCGGGGTCGGTGCGCCCGGTCTCCACCTCGCCCTCCTCCTCGGTCTCGGTCTCGGTGACGACGTCCTCCTTGAAGGCGTAGGAGATCTCCACCCGGCGGTTCGCCGCGCGCGCCTCCTCGTCGTCGTCACCGCCCTCCGAGCGGACCGGGTCCGAGGAGCCCTTGCCGACGGTCTCGTACTCGTAGCCCGAGCCGAGCCCGTCCTCCAGGATGTCCTTCACGGCCTCGGCACGCTGCTCGGAGAGTTCCTGGTTGTAGGCGTCGTCCCCGATACCGTCGGTGTGGCCGGTGATGGTGATCGGCGGCTTCTCCGGGTCGGCGCGCTCACGCGTCTCGTCGATGACGTCCTTGAGGACGTTCGCGGCCTGGCCGTTGACCTCCGCCTTGTCGAACTCGAAGAGCACGTCGGTGCGCAGCGCCACCGTCTCCCGCTCGGTGTCGGTGTCGCGCTGCTGGACCACGCCCACGGTCGTCCCGGTGAGCTCCCGGTACCCCTCGCCCTCGTCCAGGGGCTCGGGGTCGCCGACGGCGACGGGGTAGGTGAAGGTGTCGCCCTCGCTCGGCGCCTGTTCAGGCGGCTCGGTCGGGTAGTCCTTGGGCTCCCCGTCGACGACCGGGACCCCGGCGAACTCGCCGATCCCGCCCGGGGCGCGGACCGTGACCGTGTCGACGCCCTCCTCCAGCGGGGGCGAGAAGACGACGATCTCGTAGGTGACGCCGGGGATCCACTGGTCGTCGCTGAACCGGGGGAGCCGGGTGCCGAGGTCGGTGTAGACGCCGTAGGCGTGTTGGCGGACCGTGTCGATCAGTTGGAACTGGCTGAGCGAGCGGCTGGCGGCCGCGTGTGAGGAGAAGATGTTCTGTTCGACGTCCACCGGTTCGTCTTCGAGGCTGGTGAACTCGATGGTGGTGCGCGTCCGGTCGTCGAGCCGGGCGACCTCGGTGATCTCCACGCGCGCCTTCAGGTAGGTGTCCCATTTCCCGACATGGCCTTCTTGGACGAATCCGCCGTCCGGGACCGAGGGGCCGGAGCCCTCACCGCCGCCGTCCTCCTTTCCGTTCTCCTGAGCCGAGCATCCTGTCAGTACCAAGGCCCCGGCGAGGGGGAGCGAGACCAGGGCGAGTGCGCCCCGCCCGGGTCTGTGCCCGCCGTTCGGTGCGTCGGTGCGCCTTCCGTGTCCGTGCATAGGGGGTCTCCTCTTCCGGGTCCGTATCCGTCGGGTCGGTATCCGTGGCCCCGCGGGGTGCCATCCGAGGATTCGGACGCACCCCGTGCACGGATGGTTCTCATGCGCACGCGAATCGTCATCGGCGAGGCGCAGGTGCGGCGCGGTGGCGGGCGGGGAGCCGCTGCGGCCCCCGCCCGGTACCCTCCTGGGGACCGAGCCGAGGAGGTGCCGTGGAGCGGGAACGGGGCGGCCGCGTGCTGGCCGCCAATCTGCGGGTGCTGCGCGAGCGGTCGGCGCTGTCGCTGTCGGAGCTGGCGCGCCGCTCCGGCATCGCCAAGGGGACCCTGTCCCAGCTGGAGTCCGGCTCGGGCAACCCCACCATCGAGACGGTGTTCAGCTTGTCGAACGCTCTGGGGGTTCCGGTCTCGTCCCTGCTGACCGAGCGCGAGGACCCCGAGGTGGTGCTGGTCCGCTCGGACGGCCTGGAGGTGCTCAGCAGCAACGCCGTCGACCTGCGGATGCTGCGCCGGATGGACCTCACCGAGCGCGTGATCGAGCTCTACGACCAGCGGGTCCGGCCGGGGGAGCGGCAGTACTCCTCCGGCCACCCCGGCCGCGAGCACGTGGTGGTCACCGACGGGGTGCTGCGTGTGGGCCCGCCGGAGTCGCCGTATGAGCTGAACCCCGGCGACTACGTGTGCTTCCCGGCCGATCGCCCGCACATCTACGAGACCGTCGGCGGCCCGGTGGTGTCGGTGCTGCTGCTGGAGTACCCGGCCGACGCGGGCCCGCCGACCCTGGGCGGCTCCTGCCCCGCCGAGGGCGCCGCCCGGAACGGCTGAGCTGAGTCGGCACCCCTGGGAAGTGCCCGGACGTGTCGGGCCGGACCGGGGGCCGCCACGGGGCCGACGGCGCTTTCGGCGGCGCTTTCGCCGATATCTTTGCAGGTGGGGTCTGTGGCGCGGGCAGGGACGGATCCGACGGGGCGCCCCTGCCGTGCCTCCGCTCGCGTGCGCCCTGGCCCCCTGTGTCCCCATGGCGCATCCGGGGGAGAGTGCCCAACGGGGGGATTGACGTAGATCACACCGGCTGCCTAACCTCGCGGTGTTCATTTCATTGAACACCCATTGGGGGTGCGACGTGACCGGACACCCGGACGCCGTCGTGGTCGGCGCGGGCATCGTCGGCGCCGCGTGCGCCGAGGCCCTGGGCCGGGCGGGGCTGCGCGTCACCGTCGTCGAACGCGGCGCCCCGGCCGGGGCCACCACCGCCGGCGGCGAGGGCAACGTGCTCGTCTCCGACAAGGAGCCCGGCCCCGAGCTGGAGCTCGCCCGGTCCTCCCTGCGCCGCTGGCCGGACGTCCTGCGCGGGGCCGCCGCCGTCGCCCCGGACGCCCCGGACCCCGAATGGGACCCCAAGGGTGGACTCGTCGCGGCCCTGGGCGGAGAGGCCGGGGAACCGCTCACCGCCTTCGCCGCCGCCCAGCGCGCCGCCGGGGTCGACGCCCGCGCCATCGGCGGCGGCGAGGCGCGCGAGCTGGAACCCGGCCTGTCCCCGGAGGTGGGCGCGGCGGTCCTCTACCCGCAGGACGCCCAGCTCCAGCCGGTCGCCGCCGCCGCGGCCCTCCTGGCGGCCGTGCGCGCCCGCGGCGGCGAGGTGCGCCACGGCACGGCCGCCCTCGGCCTGGTACGCGGCGCCTCCGGCGCGGTCGCGGGCCTGCGCACCGACCGGGGCGCCATCCCGTGCGGGGCCGTCGTCAACGCGTGCGGCCCCTGGGCGGGCGAGTTCTCCCGCCTGGCCGGCGCCCCCGTCGACGTCCGTCCGCGCCGCGGCATGGTGCTCGTGACCGCTCCGCTCCCGCCGGGCACCGTGCGCCGGAAGGTCTACGACGCCGACTACGTGGGCGCGGTGGGTGCGGGCGAGGCCGACCTGCGCACCTCCACCGTGGTGGAGTCCACGCACGCGGGGACCGTACTGATCGGCTCCAGCCGCCAGCGGGTCGGATTCGACGACACCGTGCGGGTGGAGGTGCTGCGCGCCATCGCGCGCAAGGCCGTGGCCCTGTTCCCGGCGCTGGCGCGGGTCCCGGTGATGCGCGCCTACGGGGGCTTCCGCCCCTACACGCCCGACCACCTGCCCGTCATCGGGGAGGACCCGCGCATCCCCGGCCTGTGGCACGCGACCGGCCATGAGGGGGCGGGCATCGGCCTGGCCGCGGGGACCGGGCACCTGCTCGCCGCCCTGTTCACCGGCGCGCCCACCGACACCGACCCGCACCCCTTCCGCGTGCTCCGAGGAGAGGAGACCGGCCGTGAGTGAGTATCTGACCGTGACCGTCGACGGGGAGCGGGTGACGGCCGTCCCGGGACAGACCGTGGCCGCGCTCCTCATCGGGCTCGGGCGCCGGTCCTGGCGCACCACCCGCGGTGAAGGGCGGCCGCGCGGGATCTTCTGCGGGATCGGGGTGTGCTTCGACTGCCTCGTCGTCGTCAACGGCGAACCCGACGTCCGTGCCTGCCGCCGCCGCGTCGCCGACGGGGACGCCATCCGCGTCCAGCACGGTGCGCAGACCCCGTCATGACCGCGCGTCGGCCGGTGGCCCCCGTGCACGTCCGTCATGGGACGGCGCGCAGGAGTCGCGGGGGCCGGGCGCGGACCGGGGCACGGCCGTGTGGGCCGCACTCGCCCCGGCGGGCGCCCGAAGAGGCGGCAGGGCTCGGGGTGGGGCGGAGGCGCCGCCATCGGACCCTGCCCGCCCACCCCGACGCCTGTACGGCCATCGCCGCGGAGGATCGGCCCGCGGGAGGAAAAGTGACCGGAAACCCGCGTGGATCGGAGACCCAGTCATGACCGTGCATCCACCCGTCACCGTCGTCGGTGCCGGTCCCGCCGGGCTGGCCGCCGCCAGCGCGGCCACCGCCGCCGGGGCCCGGGTCCGCCTCATCGATGCCGAGCCCTCCCCAGGAGGGCAGTACCTGCGCGGCGACGCCCTCGGCCGGGCGTACGACGGCGCAAAGGTCCACGGCGCCCGTGTGCCCGACGGCGTCGACTACCTTCCCGACACGGAGGTGTGGGCGCTCGAACCGCTCCCCGGCGGCGGTGCCCGCCTCCACCTGCGCACCGGCCCCGCCGACGGCTCAGGGGGCGCGGTCGGCGCGGGCAGGGCCGACCCGGTCGGCCGCCCGGGGCCCTCCACCGGTCGGACCACGGGGGAGCCCGACGCCGCCCCGCCGTCGGGTACGACGGCAGACGACCGACCCGGCCCGATGGGCGTCCGAAGCGCCCCGTCCACCCGGCCCCGGGCGGACGATGGCCGTGCCGCGCCGTTGGAGGCGACCTCCACCGTCGCCGTCCACACCGTCGACGCCCCGGTCCTGGTCCTGGCCACCGGCGCGCACGACCGCGTCCTGCCCTTCCCCGGCTGGGACCTGCCCGGAGTCGTCACCGCCGGAGCCGCCCAGGCCCTCGCCAAATCCCAGCGCACCGCCATCGGACACAACGCGGTCGTCGCCGGGACCGGTCCGTTCCTGCTCCCCGTCGCCCGCTCCCTGCACGGCGTCGGCGCACGTGTGGCCGCCGTCCTCGAAGCGGGCGCCCCCGTCTCCGGCTGGCTGGGCGACCCCGGAGGCGCCGCCGCGGGCTTGGGCAAGCTCGGCGAACTCGCCGGACACACCGCCGCCCTGGCACGCCGCCGCGTCCCCTACCGCACCCGCACCGCCGTCATCGAGGCCCACGGCGACGGCGCCCTGGAGGCGGTGACCACCGCACGCCTCGACCCCCGATGGCGCCCGCTCCCCGGCACCGAACGCACCATCGCCGCCGACGCCCTCTGCCTGGGCTTCGGGTTCACCCCGCGCCTGGAGGCGGCCATCGCCGCGGGGTGCGCGACCTCGGGCGGATTCGTCCGCGTCGACGCGGCACAGGCCACCTCGGCGCGCGGAGTGTTCGCCGCCGGAGAGCCGACCGGCATCGGCGGCGCGGCGCTCGCCGCCGCCGAAGGGGAGGTCGCCGGAACGGCGGCCGCGCGCGCCGCCGGACACCCCGTCGCCCCGCCCCTGGGCGCCCTGCGCCGCGTCCGCACGGGCCGCAGGTTCGCGGCCGGGCTCGCCGCCGCCCACCCCATAGGCCCCGGCTGGAAGGAATGGCCGCGAGACGACACCCTCGTCTGCCGCTGCGAGGAGGTGGCCCTGCGCGACCTCCACGCCGCGGCCCGCTCCGCCCCGGGCGGCCGCGCCTTCAGACTCGCCTCCCGGGCCGGGCTGGGCCTGTGCCAAGGGCGGGTGTGCGGGCGCAACACCGCCGAACTCATCGGCCTCACCGACGAGGACGCCCGGCGCTTCGACCGCCGCCCCATCGCCGTCCCCATCCGCCTCGGCGACCTCGCCGACGACACCTGACCCGCCGCCCGGTCCACGGGACCCCCTACGACCGCCGCCACCACCACCAGGGAGAAGCACCATGCCCGATGAAAGGCTCGACGGCGTCATCGTCGCCACCGCCCTGCCCTACGCCCCCGACGAGCGCGCACCGGCGGGCCTACGCGTCGACCTCGACGCCTACGCCGAACACTGCCGCTGGCTCATCGACAGCGGGTGCCGGGGCGTGGGCCCCAACGGCTCCCTCGGCGAATACTCCTCTCTGGAGCCCGACGAGCGCCGGGCCGTCGCCCGCACCGCCGTCGAGGCGGTCGGCGACGACGGGGCCGTCGTCGTGGGCGTCCACGGCGTCGGAGCCCACCAGGCCCGCATGTGGGCCGAGCGCGCCGCCGAGGACGGCGCCGACGGCGTCCTGTGCCTGCCGCCCACCATGTACCGCGCCGACCGCGCCGCCCTCCTGCACCACTTCGAGCAGGTCGCCTCGGTCGGACTGCCCGTCATGGTGTACAACAACCCCATCGACACCAAGGTCGACCTGGCCCCCGGCCTCGTCGCCGAGATCGCCGCCATCGACAACGTCGTGGCCGTCAAGGAGTTCTCCGGGGACGTGCGCCGCGTCCTGGAACTGCGCGAACGCGTGCCGGACCTGGCCGTCGTCGCCGGGGCCGACGACGTCGTCCTGGAATCCCTCCTCATGGGCGCCACCGGCTGGTTCGCCGGGTTCCCCAACGTCTTCCCCGCCGCCTCGGTGCGGCTGTACGAGCTCGCGCGCGCCGGGCGCCTGGACGAGGCGCGCGCCCTGTACGAGCCCCTGGTGGGCGCGTTCCGCTGGGACTCGCGCACCGAGTTCGTGCAGGCGATCAAGCACGGCATGGACATGGTCGGCCGGTACGGCGGCCCCTGCCGCCCGCCGCGCAGCCCTATCACCGGGCAGCGCCTCGCCGACTTGGAGGCCGACATGCGCCGCGCCATGGACCACCTCGACGCGCACCCCGTGGCGGCCTGAGATGCGGGCCGCACGCTACCTCTCCGCCGTCGACTCCCACACCGAGGGGATGCCGACCCGCGTCATCACCGGCGGCGTGGCCCCCGTGCCCGGGGCCACCATGGCCGAGCGCCGCGCCCACTTCGCCGAGCACCTGGACCACATCCGGGAGCTGCTCGTCAACGAGCCGCGGGGGCACCCCGCCATGAGCGGGGCGATCCTCCAGCCGCCCCTGCGCCCCGACGCCGACTGGGGCGTGCTGTTCATCGAGGTCTCCGGCCTGCTCCCGATGTGCGGCCACGGCACCATCGGGGTGGCCACCGTGCTGGTGGAGACCGGGATGGTGGAGGTCTCCGAGCCGGTCACCCGCGTCCGCCTGGACACACCGGCGGGCCTGGTCACCGCGGAGGTCGCCGTCGAGGACGGGAGGGCCGAGGCGGTCACCTTCCGCAACGTCCCGGCCTTCGCGGTGGAGACCGGCGCCTCGGTCACCGTTCCGGGCCTGGGCGAGGTCGCCTACGACATGGCCTTCGGCGGCAACTTCTACGCCATCGTGGACATCGCCGACCTGCACATCCCCTTCGACCGGGCCGAGCGGGACCGGATGATGGACGCCGGGACGGCGATCATGGCGGCCATCAACGAGCAGGCGCCTCCGGTGCACCCGGCCGACCCCGGGATCTCCGGGTGCAAGCACGTGCAGTTGGTCGCCCCCGGGCGGGACGGGGCCGACGCCCGCAACGCCATGGTCATCCACCCCGGCTGGTTCGACCGCTCGCCCTGCGGCACCGGCACCAGCGCGCGCATGGCCCAGCTGCACACGCGCGGAGAACTGCCTCTGGACCGCGACTTCGTCAACGAGTCCCTGATCGGGACGCGCTTCACCGGCCGCCTCGTCGAGACGGCCGAGGTCGGCGGCGTACCCGCCGTCGTCCCCACCATCACCGGCCGCGCCTGGATCACGGGCATGGGCCAGTACCTCCTCGACCCCCGGGACCCGTTCCCGCGCGGGTTCACCCTGTAGCGCCCGGAGAGCCCCTGACCAGACGGGGCGCGGAGCCGCCGGACCGAAGCCGCGGGGCGGCGTCCGGCAGCGGGTGCGGGCTCGCGTGACGGCCGAAACGGCCCGTCCGCACGAGGCGGAGCGATCCTCGGCCCCGTTCCCACGCCCCCGTCCCGTCAGGGCCTCCCGGTGCCACCGACGCGGGGCCGGCCGCCCGGCCGCGCCCCGCCCATCCCCCACGGCCCGTACCGCTCGCGCCTCCAGGGCCCGGCGCTCGTCCTGCGCGCATTCGCGAATGCCGACCGGCCGAGCCGTCCCCCCTGAGCGGCGCCGACGGGCCGACCCACGGACGACCGGAAGGCGGTCCGCCATGGATTTCCTCGTCGCGCTCAACGACCGGCTCTGGGACCCCCTCGTGGTCCTCGCACTCGGGCTGGGACTCGTCCTGACCGTCCTCACCCGGGGCGTACAGTTCCGCCGCATCCCCGACATGCTCCGCCAGATCCGCGGAGGCGGCGGCACCGAGGCGGGCGTCTCCTCCTTCCAGGCGCTGATGCTCACCCTCTCCAGCCGCATCGGCGTCGGCAACATCGCCGGGGTCGCCACCGCCATCGCCGCCGGAGGCCCCGGCGCCCTGGTGTGGATGGCGGTGATGGGCCTCCTCGGCGGCGCCCTCGCCTTCGTCGAGGCCACCGTCGCCCAGATCTACAAGCGCCGCGTCGACGGCCGGTACTGGGGCGGTATCCCCTACTACATCGAGCGCGGCCTGGGGCGGAAGTGGCTCGCCGTCGTCGCGGCGCTCACCGCGCTCACCCTGTACGCCGTCCTGGCCCCCGGCGTGCAGGCCAACAGCATCACCGCGGCGTTCGACACCGCCGCCGGTGTCGACCCGTGGATCACCGGCGCCGTCCTGACCGCCCTGCTCGGCTCCATCATCGTCGGGGGGCGGGCCCGCATCGTCGCCGCCGCCGACAGGCTCGTGCCCGTCATGGCCGTCGGCTACATCGCGGCGGCCCTGGCGGTACTGGCGGCCAACGCCTCGGCCGTTCCCGGGGCGCTGCGGCTCATCGCGGCCAGCGCCGTCGGCGCCGACGCGGTCTTCGGCGGCATCGTGGGCGCCGCCGTGGCCTGGGGCGTGCGGCGGGCGGTCTTCTCCAACGTCGCCGGGGTCGGCGAGGGCACCTACGGCGCCGCCGCCGCAGAGGTGTCCCACCCGGTCAAGCAGGGCCTGGTACAGGCGTTCTCGGTCTACATCGACACGCTGTTCGTGTGCACCGCCACCGGGCTCATGATCGTGGTCACCGGGAACTACAACGTGACCGCGCCCGACGGGAGCGCGGTGGTGGAGCACCTCCCGGGAACCGAGGCCGGGCCCGCCTATACCCAGGGCGCCGTCGGCACGCTCTTCGCCGGTGCCGGTCCGCTGTTCGTCGCGCTGGCGCTCGCCCTGTTCGCGTTCACCGCGCTGATCGCCTTCACCTTCATCGCGGAGACCAATCTGACCTACCTGTTCGGGGCGGCGCCGCCCCGGGCCGCGCTGGCGGCCCTGCGCGGGGCGGTGCTCGCGGTCACCTTCTCCGGGGCGGTGCAGTCCGCCGACCTGGTGTGGGCGGTCGGCGACGTCGGGTACGCCTCGCTGGCCTGGGTGAACATGCTGTGCCTGCTGTTCCTGGCCAGGCCCGCCCTGGCGGCGCTGCGCGACTACGACGCCCAGCGCAGGCAGGGCCGCGACCCGGTGTTCGACCCGGAGGCGGCGGGCGTGCGCGGCGCCGACCTATGGGAGCGGGGCGGCGCACCGCGCCGACCGGAGGCCTGACACGCCCCCCCCTGGGGCGGCCGCAGCCCGGCCGCCCCAGGACGCGTTCACCCCGTCATGTCGAAGTGCGCGATGACCTTGTCCGGGCGCAGGCGCGCCACGACCTCCCCGGGGACGCCGTTGCGGCGGCCGAACTCCTCGGCCCGCTCGCGCCCCATGTAGCGCGCGGCGATCTCCGTAGCCGTACGCAGCAGCTCGCCGGGGTCCTCCGAGAGCGTGACGCGCCCCTGCACCTGGACGAACGCGAACGGCGGCTCCTCCAGGTCGACGCTGATCGCCACACGCGGGTCCCGGGCCATGGAGCGCCCCTTGGCGGTCTCTCCGCCGGTGTTGAACACGATGTCCCCGTCCTCGACGATGAACCAGACCGGAGCCACGAGGGGGCGGCCGTCCGAGGCGGTGAAGGCGAGCTTCGCGGTGCGCGTGCCCTCCATGAGGAAGTCGCGCACGCGGGTGTCGTTCAGCGATGGCATACGAGCACCGTAGTCCGGGGCGGCCGCGCGGACGGTGCACGGGCATGTGTGTCGTGGAACCGGGGACCGGTCGTGCCGCAGGGGGCGGAGCTCCCGCGCGCTTGCGCTACACTCTCCGTCGTGACCTGCCACGAGCACCGCTATACGTTTACCGAGCCGGCCCGGGTGCGGCCGGCCGCTGGAGCGTGAGCAGAGCGGTCGACGGGTCCCGAGCCGGCTGAGAGCGAGAAGGCGACGCCTTCCGCTCTTTTTCTTTTTCCAGCGGTCGGCTCCCCTTTGGCCAGGTGGGCGGTCGGCCGCCCTCAAGCCGAAAGGAACCAGCGACGATGACCCCCACCAACGGCGCCGCCGATCCGAACGCCCCCCGGGTGCAGGAGCTGCGCGGGCGCATCGACCAGGTCGACGCCCAGCTCGCCGAGCTGCTCGAACGGCGCGCGCTGCTGGCCGCGCAGGTGCAGCGCCTCAAGCCGGTCGGCGGGTACGCCGGACGCGACGAGAACCGCGAGCGCCGCCTCGTCGCCGCCATGGCCCGCCGCGCCCCGAGGCTGGGGGAGCGGCGCCTGTCCCGCATCATGCGCGCCGTGATCGAGGCGGGGCTGGACGCCGCCGAGCAGGACCGGTCTCCCGCCTGACCACCGGCCCGGCCGGGGCCTCCGGCCCCCGCCTTTGCAGGGGGCCGTGGCCGACCACGGGAGTGCGTGGTAAGAGAGGGGCGTCCTGGAACGGGCCCGAGCGCACGGAGGTGGCCGTGGCCGACGGAAGGGCACCGGCCGCCCGCACGCGGCCGCCGGTACCGGTGACCCCCACGACGATGGAGCTGCTGCGCACCGGCCCCTTTCACGATGCCCTGCGCGCGGCGGTCGAGGACAGCGGGCTGACCCTGGAGGGCCTGCAGCGGCGCATCCGCATGCGCGGGGTGCGGGTCAGTCTCACCGCCCTGAGCTACTGGAGGCAGGGCCGCAGCAGACCCGAGCGCCCCGACTCGCTTCGCGCGCTCCGCGCCATCGAGGACATCCTGCGCCTCCCCGACGGCGCGCTGCTCGCGCTCCTCGGGCCGCCCCGCCCGCGCGGGCGCTGGGCCCACCGGTCGGCAGGCGCGCTCTCCGCCCCTGGCGGCCCCGTGCCCTTCCCGCCCGGTACCGGGGCCCCGGTCGCCTGCGACACCGCGCTGCGCGCGTTCTGCCAGATGGACAGTGTCCGGGTGGGGGCCGACCGGTCGATTCGCAGGGTGAGCACCCGCATGGTGCTGCGCGCGCTGGACGAGGGGCCCGAGCGGTGCACGGTCGTCTACAGCGGAGAGCCGGGCGTTCCCCCCTCGGCCATCCGGCCGGAGGCCGTCGAAGGCTGCACGCTGGGGCGGGTGCGCCGCCACCCGCACGACCCCCTGGTCGCGGCGGAGCTGCTCTTCGGCCGCGCGCTGCACGCCGGGCAGACGCACCTCATCGAATACGCCTTCACCATCACCGACCCGACCGCCAGCAGGGACTTCCGCAGGGCGTTCCGCTATCCCGCGCAGACCTACGTCCTCGACGTCCGCTTCGACCCCCGCGCGCTGCCGAAGAGGTGCTTCCGCTTCTCCCAGCCGGACCCCGCCTCCCCCGAGGTGGTCGAGGGCGAGCTCGACCCGGAGCCCCGCGGGTCGGTGCACATCGCCGAACACGGCATGGGCGGCGGGGTCCTGGGCATCGGCTGGGACTGAGCGCCAGGCGGTTCACCGCCGGGTTCACCGCTGCGCCGAGAAGGCCTCCACCATCTGGCGGAAGTCGTCGTCGGCGTACAGGGCGATGCTCCTGGCCTCGTGGTCCACCTCCACCCGGACGGGCCGCAGGTCCGGTCGGCCGTCGGGGCCGCCTCCCGGGCGCCACCAGAACACCCGGTCGGTGATGGGCTTGTCCCCCTGGACGAAGTGGGCGGCCACGTCCTGCAGGGTCTCCAGCGCGGCGACCGGGTGGTGCCCCCCGATGGGGTGGGCGATGACCACCTGCGGAACCGGCAGGATGACGAGGGCCCCCGACGGCGGCACCCCGCCCAGCGCCCGGTCGAGCGTGTGCACGTGCGCCGCCATGTACGGGTGCTCGCCCCCGATGTGCACCAGCGGGAGCCCTCCCGGCCCCTCGTGCGGAGTGATCTCCGCGGGCTCGTCCACCGAGTTGCGGATGGCGGCCTGGAACGCCCCTTCGGGGGAGGCGCCGGTCTGGTCGAGGGCGGAGCGCTGGAGTGCCTGCACGGTGTCGGGGAAGTCGACGGCGACCGTCTCCCACAGGCCCGGAGCGAGTTCGCGTGTGACGAGTCCGGCGCGCATCTCCTCGGTCAGCGCCGACTCCGGGTACAGCCGCAGGCGCAGCGCCTGCACCCCCTCGCCGGAGACGGTCTCGGGCTGGTGCGTGACGCGCCCCAGGTCCCGTGCGCAGTCCCGGGCGAAGTCCGCGGCCAGCGCCTCGGCCTCGGCGGCCGGGCGGCCCTCGACGGCCGAACGGTAGCCGCGCGCGTCGATCTTGGCCGCGAACCCGTCCGGCGTCTTCAGCCCGATCGTCCCCGGGTCGAGGAAGACCGCCGAGAAGCCCTGCCCCTCCAAGGCCCGCAGCACCGTGTGGCCTGCGCCGTCGTCCTGCGGCAGCGGGTAGTGCGTGCCCAGCGGCACGCCGCGGCGCCGAAAGCCGCGCATCATGCCGCGGACCACGCCCGCGGCGAACTCGGGCAGGTCGCCGGGCGGCAGGCCGCCGGCCTCCCGGAAGGCGTCGGCCAGTTCCAGGTCGGTGGTGCCGCCCCCGGGCAGTGCCACCCGGATCCCGGCGGAGCCGATGTGCTCGGCCTGGATGCGCTCGCGGGAGAAGGCCTCCAACAGGGCGGAGGCGAAGTCCGGCCCAGGGGCGCTCGCGGCGGCGCGGTGCCGGCCGTGCGCCGGCGTCATCTCGTCACTCACGTTCCTGCGACGCTGTGGGCCCCCGCCGCGGTTCCCGTTCCCCTTTACCCGGACGGAGCCGCGCTTTACCCGGTGCGGGTGATGATGGCGGTGAGGGGGTGGCTACCGTGGTCAATCCTGTCTGGACCGGCACCCTGACGTTCGGCATGGTGTCGCTGTCGGTGCGGCTCTACAGCGCCCGCGAGCGGCACGGCCCGGTCATGCACCAGTTCCAGCGCGGGACCTCGGACCGGATCCGCTACAAGCGGGTGAACGAGCGGACCGGGAAGGAGGTCTCCCGGGACGACATCGTCCGCGGCGCGCGCGTGGACGAGGACGACGGGGAGGACTATGTGGTCCTGGAACCCCAGGACCTCGAGTCGATCCTCCCGGCGCGCTCGCGCGCGATGGAGATCCGCGGGTTCGTCCCCCGGCAGCAGGTCGACCCGCTCTGGTACGCGGCGACGTACTTCGTCGGCCCCAAGGAGCGCGCCGCCGCCAAGCCCTACCGGCTGCTGTGCTCGGCCCTGGAGCGCACGGGGCGGCTCGGGCTGGCGACGTTCATCATGCGCGACCGCGAGCACCTGGTCCTGGTGGGGCCGCAGCAGGGCGTGCTCTCGGCGTCGACGCTGTGGTGGCCCGACGAGATCCGCGCCCCGGAGGACGTGATGCCGCCGATCGCCGAGGCCGACCTGAACGAATCGGAGCTGGGACTGGCCGAGCAGCTCGTGGAGGCGATGGCGGCGGACTGGGAGCCGTCCGACTACAGCGACGCCTACGAGCAGCGCCTGGAGGAGCTGATCGAGGCCAAGGGCAAGGGCCGCACGATCAGCTACCAGGAGGAGGAGCCCGAGGAGAGGGGCACCGTCGTCGAGTTGACCGACGCCCTGCGGGAGAGCCTGAAGGACCGGAAGAAGAACGGGAAGGGCTCGGGCGGCAAGCAGAAGGGCGGCGGGTCCACGCGCGCGCGTGCGCCCAGCCCGCGCCGCGCCCAGGAGGGGGAGGACGCGGCGGGGCGGCCCGCCAGACAGACGAAGAAGGAACTGCTCAAGGAGGCGGGGGACCTGGAGATCCAGGGCCGCTCGAAGATGAGCAGGGACGAGCTGGCCGAGGCCGTGGAGGAGGCGAGGAACGCCCCATCGCGCGCGGCACGCTGAACCGTGCCCCCGTCGGCTCCGCCGCGCCTCCTCAGACGCGGAGCGTCCTGTGCCCGGTGTCCCGCGCCCGTGCCCGTCAGCCGCCCGCGTCCGATTCGATCTCCAGGCCCGGGGGCACGTCGCCCGGCGCCAGGTCCGGGCGGGGACGGATGTAGCGCACCAGGTGGCGCCACTTGCCGCCCGCCACCGAGACGTCCGGCTCGATCTCCACCACCAGCTCCGGTTCGACACGCGTGTAGGGCTGGCGCGACTCCCGGCCCCAGGCCGGGCCGAGGGTGCGGGGCCACGGGTGGTCCTCGCCCGCCTTGGCCAGAAGGCCGTCGAGCCCTTCCCGCTGCGTCTCGTCCAGGTCGGAGGTCCGTCCCACCGGCCGCAGCGCACCCGTCTCCGGGTCGCGGCGCCCCAGGATGAGGGCCCACGGATGGTCCGGACGGCCCACCACGCCCCCCACCACGGCCTCGGTGGTGGTGACCCGCTTGAGCTTGTCCCACCCCCGGCGCCCGGGCCGGTAGGCGCGTCGGCCGTCCTTGATGACGAGCCCCTCGATCCCCGTGTCGGCCAGCCCGTCGAACCACTCCCGCGCCGTAGCCGGGTCGCCGGTCTGCCAGCCCAGGACCAGGTGCGGGTCGTCGACGCCGTCGAAGAGCCGCTCCAACCGGGAGCGGCGGTGGCGCAGCGCGCGCCGGGTGAGGTCGGCGCCGTCCTCGCGCAGCAGGTCGAAGAGCACGATGTGGCACGGCTCCTCGGCCGCCAGGCGCCGGGCCGACCGGGGGGAGGCGCGGTTGCGCCGCTGCAGGGCGGCGAAGTCCAGGCGGCCGTCGGCCCAGCGGACGATCTCGCCGTCGGCGAGGACCCCGCCGGGCAGCTGGGCCTCCAGGGCGGCGGCGACCTCGGGCCAGCGCGTGTCCAGTCGGCGGCCCCGCCGCGACATCAGGCGGGTGGGGGCGGTCGACGCCAGCGCGCGGAAGCCGTCCCACTTCGGCTCGTACACCAGGTGCGGGCCTTCGGGCAGGACCGGCACCGTGCGCGCCAGCATCGGTTCCACAAGGACACCGTGCCCGGCCGCTGTCCAGGGCAATCGTGGAAAGGACAGGGGCGGGGGCGCGGCCCGCCCCCTCGGCCCGGGGGCGGTCGCCGCAATGGGCCTAGATGGGCCTAGGCAGGGGAGGGCCCCGCGCCTATCGTCGCGACTGTCCCGCCGCATCCGGCGGCCGCGGCGCCGCGCCGACCGGCGCGCCGCGCCCACGGGCGGGAAGCGACCGCGCCCCGCCCCACCCCCGACGTCCTCCCACACCGCGAGGAACGCCATGTCTTACATCCCCCGCACCCTGCGAAGGACCCGGCCCGTGGAACGGAGCCCGCACGCCCGGAGGGCGGCCGCCGTCGGCGCCGCGGCCCTGGCGGCCGTGTTCGCCGCCGCGCTCCTCGCGGCACCGGCCCCCGCCGCCGCGGACGGGGCCGCCACCGGGCAGGTGCAGCAGGCGCAGATCGTCGCAGGAGACCCCTTCATCAACACCTCCGCCCCCCACTCCCGCTGCACGATCGGCGCCGTCGTCACGGTCGGCTTCCTGGCCGCCTCGACCTGCGGGTCGGCGGGCGACAGGATCAGCGGCCGCGACGGCGGCACCGGGACCGTCGCCTGGAGCTCCAAGGAGAGCGGGGTGCTGCTCGTCGAGGCCGACGACAACTGGAGGCCCACGCCCTACATCAACACCCACGGCGGCGGGCGGGCCGTCGTCCGCGGGACCACCGAGGCACCCGTGGGTGCCGGGGTCTGCCGGACCGGGTCGACCACCGGGTGGCACTGCGGGATCATCCAGGCGAAGAACCAGACGATCCGCACCCCCGACGGGACCGTGTACAACGTGACCCGCACCAACGTGTGCGCCGAACCCGGGGACCAGGGCGGGGCCTTCTACTCCGGCGGCCACCTCCAGGGGCTCACGCTGGGCGGCTCGGGCAACTGCGCGTCCGGCGGAACCACCTTCTTCCTGCCCATCGGCCCGATCCTGGCCCGGTACGCACTGACACCGGTGACCGGCTAGCGTCGAAGGCGATCGGCGGGCGCCGATCGGCGGGCGGTCCCGGCGGTGGCGCCCCGGTCCATGCGGCGTCCACGGCCGGAGCCGCCCGCGCTCCCGACCGCCCGGAGGGGCGGGGGCCGGATCGAGGGGGATCCGTTGCCGAACGGCGCCCGATCCGTGACGCCCGAATGGCGCTCCAGAGCGACAATGGAGCCCAGAAGTGGTAGAGGAGCCCGCGCCCGGCGGGAGGTCCGCGCGGACGTGCGGCCCTCACGGGAGGTGGATGCCATGTCCACGATCGCTCACGCCCGCTCGCACGCGCTCGTGCACGCCTGGCGGGGCCTGGTCTCCGGCCTGGCGGGCGGTGTCGTCTTCGGGGCCCTCATGGCCGCCACCGGCATGCTCCCGATGGTCGGCATGCTGGTGGGCACCGAGAACGCGGTCGCCGGAGGTGCGGTGCACCTGGTGATCTCGGCCGGGTTCGGCCTGGTCTTCGGCCTGATCGCGGGCGCCATCGCCGACCGCCCCGGCCCGGTACTGGCCGCCGGCGCGGTCTACGGCGCCTTCTGGTGGGTGGTGGGAGGCCTGGCCCTCATGCCGGCCATGCTCGGCATGCCGCTGTTCGAGATCACCGCGAACGCATGGACCAGCCTGTTCGGCCACCTGCTGTACGGCCTGGTCACCGCGGCCGTCCTGATGTGGATGAGCCACAAGGAGGTGTGAGTCGCGACCGGGGCGCCGCCCCCGCCCGGCGCGGGGCGGCGCCCCCGCGCGCCCCGGCGGGGGAGCGGCCGCCCGGCCCGCGGCGGTGGCGCGGCCGCGCCGTGAGTGGCAAGCTGGTGAGGCGTGGCCGTACGAGACCGAATCACCGATACCGAATGGTCCCTGCTGGCGCCGCTGATGCCCGTCGGCGCCGGAGAAGGAGAGGCGCCGGGGGACTTGCGCCCCGTGGTCGAGGCGGTGCTGGAGCGCCTGCGCACCGGGTGCCCCTGGCACGAGTTGGGCGGCCCCGCCGCCGAAGGGGCGGCCGCCGCCGAGTGGTACCGGCGCTGGAGCGCCGACGGCACCTGGCAGCGCATCGCCGACCGCCTGCGCATCGATCCGGCGACCGGCCGGAGCCTTGTGGACAGGCCCCAGGTCGAGGCGGCGTGCGCGGTGCGCCCCGCGCCCGTCGCGGTGTGGATGGGCGCCAGGTGCACCCTGCGGCGCACCCGACGCCCGCACGGCGGCCCGCACTGAGGGGGCCGCACTGAGGGGCGCCGCCGTCCGGCGGCGCCCCGCTCCGGCGGGCGCGTCCCTCACATCCGCGGAGGCACCGCGGCCCGGCCGCCCGGGGCGAGCTGTGCCCGCCAGGCGGCGGGCGGGTGGCCGAAGAGGTCGGTGGACACGATCCGGTCGTAGGGGGCGCACCGGGCGTACCCCTGGTCGGGGCGGGCGATGAACACCTGCGCCGGGCAGCCCGCCTGGGCGAGGCGCCAGCGCGCGGCCGCCGCCTCCACGGGGTCCGCGGCGGTCGCCGTCACCAACGCGGGGTCGCCGGTCCGGTGGCAGATCAGGGCGGTGGCGTAGCCGCTGCCGCAGCCCACGTGCAGGACCCGCATGCCCGGGCCGATGTCGGCGCTGTCCAACACCGTGAGCAGGGTGGCCAGGGCGGGGTCGGGGCCCATCGGGTCCGCGGACCACAGGGGCCGCGCGGAGAAGAGGCGGCGGGGGACGGCGGCCACGGCCGGGCGCCAGGCGGCCGGTGCGTAGCAGGCGGCGTGGGCGCGGGACAGGGCGGTGGTGGACACGGGGGCACTCCCGGTGCTCGGGGACGGGGGCAGGGCGCGAGCGGGGTGCACCTAGAGTAGTCGCTCCGCGCAGGTCCGTGAGGGGCGGGGGAAGGGGACGGGGGCGTCCCTCCGAAGACCGCTGCGGGGCCTGGCGGACGTGTCCGGGGCCGTGCGTCCCGGGCCGCCCGTGCCGGGCGGCCGCGTCCCGGCGGGGACGGCCGCGCCGACCGGGTGCGCCGTCAGCCCGCGGTGCGGGGGTAGCCCGGGATCGCCCGGCTCACGAGCCACGTCACCACGCCGCACCCGGCCCCCACCAGCGTGCCGACGACCAGGCTGCTCACGAAGGAGAACCCGCGCATCAGGAACTCCTCGGCCGCGCCGGGGAGCGCCCCCTCCAGGTTGCCGCCCAGCGCAGGCGGCGCTTCGAAGGCCCAGGCCCAGGTGACCTGGTGCGTCACCGCCAGCAGCACCCCGTAGGCGACGCCCACCGCGATCAGGGTCACCAGGGGGTTGGGGACGCGCCGCCACAGGGCGACCGCCACCCACACGGTGAGCGGCGCCCAGACCAGGAAGGCGTTGCCCACCGCCCCCACGAGGTCCAGATCGTGTGCGACGACCCGGGGGACCCCGAGCAGGGCCAGTCCGATGATCCCCGGTACCGGAAGGCCCAGACGCCCTCGGGAACCCTGCGCTGTTCGACCGCTCACCTTCACTCCTCCTGTCGCACTCTCGCACTCGCACGGGGCCGCACCATGCGCACCGCCGTACGCGTCCGCGACGAGTGAGCCTAGGTAGCCGCCCCCCGTCCGCGCCTCACTCTGTGCGCTGCAATCGGTCTACATCGCGGGGTGTACGCGGACGGCCGCGCGTGCACCTCTGGGTGTTCCGACCGCGCGCACGGACGGTGTCCCCAGGGCCCCCACCGCACCGGTGCGGCCTCCGTTCGGCCGGGTCGGCGCGGTGGCCCCGGCCCTGAGCCGAGGCCGCCGAGAGTTCCGCCGTTCCAGCGGAGGCCGCCGTGCCCACCGGAGGGGCCCCCGCCGGAGGCGGCCCGCGCGGAGCGGGCCGGGGCTCCGGGCGCAGCGCCCCGGGGCCCATCATTCCGCCGATAGAATCGGCGGAATGAGCGATCGGACCACCAATGGGCGCCCCGACCTCGACCAGCTGCGCACCTTCCTGGCCGTCTACCGGGCGGGCTCCCTGACCGCGGGGGCGCGTCTGGCCGGGGTCTCCCAGCCCACAGCCACGGCCCAGGTCCGGGCCCTCGAAACGCGGATGGGCCGCCAGCTCTTCGAGCGCCTGCCGCGCGGCGTGGCGCCCACCCCCGTCGCCGACGACCTGGCCGGGCGCCTCGCCGAGCCGATGGACGCCCTGGAGGCGGTCGCCGGGACCCCCGACGCCCCCGCCCCCGTCCCGCCCCTGCACCTGGGCGGGCCCGCCGAGATGCTCTGCGCCGCGGGCCTGCCCGCGCTGGCGCCCCTGGTCGAGAAGGGGGTGCGCCTGCGGGTGGCCACCGGCCTGGCCGACGACCTCCTGGCGGGGCTGCGCGCGGGCCGCCTGGACCTGGTCGTCTCCTCGGTGCGGCCGCGCGGGCGCACCCTGGCCGCCGAGCCGCTGGCCGACGAGGACTTCGTGCTCGTCGCCGCCCCCTCCTGGGCAGAGCGGCTGGACCGGGACCGCCTGGCCGCCGAGGGGTCCGCCGCCCTCGACGGCGTGCCGCTGGTGTCCTACGCCGAGGACCTGCCCATCCTGCGCCGCTACTGGCGCCACGTCTTCGGGGAGCGGCTGACCGCCACCCCCGCCATCACCGTGCCCGACCTGCGCGGCGTGGCGGCGGCGGTCGCGGCGGGGGTGGGGGTGAGCGTCCTGCCCCGGTACCTGTGCGTGCGGGAGCTCGCCTCGGGCGCCCTGGTGGTGCTCCTGGAGCCGGAGGATCCGCCGATCAACACCGGGTTCCTGGTCCAGCGCACGGGCGCGCAGACCCACCCGCACCTCGGCCTGGTGCGCGACCGGCTCAAGGTGGCCATGCGCCTGTGCTGAAGGACGGCCGGAACCGCCCTGTGCACGGAGGATCGCGGAATGTAAAATTATGATCGCCCATTGTGATGGCCCCGTGGCGGGGCCGTCGCGACCGGTGCCCGGCGGCCGCCGGACACCGCGGGCCCGAACAGCGCGGAGACGGACCGACGGAGGCGGACCGACAGTGAGGCCATCCCCCGCCCGTCCCTCTGCCCGGCCTGCCCGGAGCGGCGAGGCCACCGGCGGCACCGCATTCCGGATCCTCGGCCCCGTCCGGGCCGAGCGGGCCTCGCACCCCGTCCCCCTTCCGGGGGGCAAGCAGCGCACGCTCCTGGCCGCGCTGCTGGCCCGGACCGGGGCGGGGGTGCCCGCAGGCGAACTGGTGCCCTACATCCTCAGCGGAGGCGGGCCGGAGAACCCCGAGGCGGCCGTGTACACCTACGTCGCCCGGCTGCGCAGCGCGCTGGCGCGCCATGCCGAGTGCCCCGGCCTCATCCGCACCACTCCGGACGGCTACCGTGCCGACCTGGGGCCCGACCGGCTCGACCTGCCCGCCTTCCGCGGCCTGGTCCAACGCGCACTGCAGCGCATCGACCGGGCGGACCTGCGCGGCGGTGCGGCGGACCTGNGGGGGGGGCCCGCAGCCGACGGCCTGGGGTCGGCGGCCTTCCGCAGAGCGGTGGCCGAACCGTTGGAGGAGGAGGCCGTCAGGGCGCTGGACCGCTATCTGGACGTCATGTGGGCCCTGGGGGAGAGGGCGGACGCGCTGGCCGAGCTGCGGGGGATGGCGGCGGTCCACCGGGGCAGGGGAGCCCTCGGGCGGAGGCTGGAGGAGACGCTCCGGAACTGCGGCGACGGAGCCGCGTGAAGGCGCCCCGCCTCCGGCGGACGCCGTCGCCCCGAGCCCGATCATCGGCAACCGCGCGGATTCGTCTTGGTTTGCGCGCATAAACCGAACACCGGTGGGCAAAAGATGCGGCAAGGGTTGCATCGGCCGGGTGGGGCGGGACTTCGGTCCCGCCCCACCCGGTTCTTCTGTGCCGCATTCCGTCCGGCCGCTCCGGCCGCCGTGCGGCCGGGGCCGGTTCACTCGCCCCGGGCGGGCGCGACCTCCTCGCCCTCCTCCCCGGGCTCCGGGGCCGCCCCCGCCGGGCCGTCGGACACCGCCTCCGTGCGCCCGAGCGCGCGCTGGACGAGGGCGCCCGACCCGACCACCGCCAGATTGACCGCCAGCCCGTACAGCCCGGCGTTCACATCGGCGATCGCCGCCCCGTAGACCGCCGACAGCGCCAGCGTGACCGCGACCCCCGCCGCCATGCCCGCCAGGACCACCCACGGATGCACAGGGCGCCGGCGCCACAGGCCCAGCGCGATCGCGGGCGTGATCTGCACCAGGCCCGCGTACGTCAGCAGGATCAGGTTGGCCAGCAGGTCCGGCCTCAGCAGCGCCAGCAGCAGCGCCGCGAGGCAGGCCGCGACCACGGCCGCGTGGTTGGTCCAGAACTGCACCCGGGGCGAGCGCGCCGGGACCACGTTGCGCGCGACGAGCGTCGAGACGCCGATGGCCATGCTGGCCGCGGGCACCATCGAGGCGATCAGCGCCGCGACCGCGACGATGCCCACCAGCGGCTCGGGCAGCATCTCCCGCACCAGGGTCAGCAGCGACCCGTTGGGCTCGGTGTCCCCGGACAGCACCAGAACCGCGGTGAACCCGATGACCATGGGGAACGCGACCACGACGGTGAACAGCGGAAGGAAGGCGTAGTTGCGCCTCAGGGCCCGCGCGCTCCCCGCGCTCAGGACGCTGTTCCACAGGAACGGCAGCCCCATGAGCCCGAACCCCAGCACGCTCACCAGCGCGCTGGAGAAGAACCACACCGGCCCGGCCCCCTCGGCCTGGAGGGTCAACAGCTCCGGGCGCTCGGCGGCCAGGCGCTCGAACACGCTGCCCACACCGCCCGCGTAGTGGATCGGCACCGCGACCGCCAGCGCCCCGATCACCAGCAGCGTGACGGCGTCCTTGAGGTAGGCCGTGGCCACCACGCCGCGCACCCCGGCCCACAGGACGAACACGACGACCAGGACGGTCCCCGCCGCCATGCTCACCGCACCGGACGCGGCGTCCCCCGTCACCAGCTCCAGGACCAGTCCCAGGCCGGTGATCTGCAGCTGCAGGTACGGGAAGAGGAACAGCAGCGCGAACACCGCCGAGACCGTGCCCAGGGCGCGGCTGCCGTACCGGTCGGCGAGGAAGTCCCCCTGGGTCAGGTAGCCGCGCTCCTTGCCCAGCCGCCAGATGCGGGGGCCGACGAAGAACAGCAGGATGTAGCCGACCCCCAGGTAGGGCACCACGTACAGCGCGGCGACGCCGCCGGTGAACACCAGGCCGACCAGGCCCAGGAAGGTGAACGCGGTGAAGATCTCGCCCGCCTGGAGGAACCACACCGTCGCGGCGCCGAAGTTGCGCCCGCCCACGGTCCAGTCCGCCAGGTCGCCGGAGGGGCGGCGCCGCCCGAGCATCCCGCACAGGGCGATCACGGCCATTCCGGCCAGGGCGATGGCCAGTGTGGTGCTCATGCCCCGCCCTCCTCGCGCTCGGCGCCGCGTGCGATGAACAGCAGCGCGGGGGTGACCAGCAGGCACCACAGGACGACCCACACGAGCATCGGGGGGAGCCCGAGCCACAGGCCGCCGGTGCGCAGGAAGGGGAGGAAGGGGGTGGCCATGAGCGCCGCCGCCGGAACGGCCGCGGCCAGGTGCCTGCTGCGCAAGGGGCCTCCCGATGCGCGAGGGGGTAGGGGCGCAAGCGACCCTAGGCCCCGGTCCCCGGCGGCGCAACGGCCGCCGTCGGGAGGTTCCTCCGCCGTCCCGGCGCACCCCGCGCGCATGCATGGCCTCGGCGTGCGGGGGTAGCCGGACGGGGTGAGCCGTGATCGCCGAGGAGGGGGAAGCGACATGACCGGCGAACTGGAAGGCTGCACGGTGGCCGTGCTCGCCACCGACGGCGTCGAGCAGGTCGAGCTGGAGCGGCCCCGCCGCGCCCTGGAGGAGGCCGGTGCCCGGGTCGAGCTGGTGTCCGTCGTCCCCGGGCCCGTCCAGGCGATGAACGGCGACATCGCCCCCGCCGACACCTTCACCGTGGACCGGAGGGTGACCGCGGCCGACCCGGCCGACTACGACGGCCTCGTCGTCCCGGGCGGGACCATCAACCCGGACCGGCTGCGCACCGTCCCCGAGGCCGTCGAGTTCGTCCGCGCCTTCGCCGCCTCCGGGCGCCCGATCGGGGCGATCTGCCACGGGCCGTGGATCCTCGCCGAGGCCGGCGTGGTGCGCGGCCGGGTCGTGACCTCCTATCCCAGCATCCGCACCGACCTGCGCAACGCCGGGGCGGAAGTGGTCGACAAGGAGGTCGTCACCGACCGCGCCGTCACCACCAGCCGCGAACCGGGGGACCTGGACGCCTTCTGCGAGCGCGTCGTCCAGGAGATCGCCCGCTACTGAGCGGGCTGAGACGCCCGAGCGGGCCCGGCACGGCGGCCGGGTGCAGGCCCGCCCGGGCCGCGCGGTAGCGGGCGGGACGGGAAGGCCGGTCAGGACAGCCCGGTGATCTCCCCGTCGTCGTCCAGGTCGACACGGTAGGCCGCGGGCGAGCTGCCCAGCCCCGGCATGGTCTGCATCGTCCCGCAGATCAGATAGACGTACCCCGCCCCGGCCGCAGGGCGGACCTCGCGGACCGGAAGGGTCCAGCCCGTAGGCGCGCCCCGCAGGGACGGGTCCGACGACAGGGACAGGTGCGTCTTGGCGATGCACACCGGCAGGCGTCCCAGGCCGTTGCGCTCGCAGGCGCGCACCTGGCGGTCGGCGGTCTCGGAGAACTCCACCCCGTCGGCCCCGTAGACCCGGCGCGCCACCTCCTCCACCTTGTCGCGGATGGTGGCGTCCGCCGGGTACAGGGGCGCGTAGTGCGACTCCTCATCGGCGGCCTCGGCCACCGCCCGGGCCAGGTCCTCGGCGCCGCTCCCGCCGTCGACCACGTTGGTGCACACCGCGCTGCGCGCCCCCGCCTCGGCGGCGATCCGGCGCACCTCCTCCAGCTCCGAGGCGTGGTCGGTGGGGAAGGCGTTGACCGCCACCACCGGCGACACCCCGTGCAGGCGGCAGTTGTCGATCTGCTTGACCAGGTTGGCGGCCCCGGCCCGCACGTCGTCGGTGTTCTCCTCCAGCATCCCCTCGGGCAGCGGGCGGCCCGCGGCCACCGCGTGGCGCCCCGAGTGCGCCTTGAGCGCGCGCACCGTGGCCACCACCACCGCCGCGTCCGGGGCCTCCCCGGAGACGCGGCACTTGATGTTGAAGAAGCGCTCGGCGCCCATGTCGGCCCCGAACCCGGCCTCGGTCACCAGGAAGTCCGCGGAGCGCAGGCCGATCAGGTCGGCCACCACCGAGGAGTTGCCGGTGGCGATGTTGCCGAAGGGGCCGGTGTGCACCAGGACCGGCGTGTGCTCCAGGGTCTGCAGGAGGTTGGGCTTGATCGCCTCGCGCAGGACCGCGGCCATCGCCCCCGCGCCGCCNCGGTCACCGGCTTGCCCGCCCGGTCGCCCGCCACGATGATGCGCCCCAGCCGGGCGCGCATGTCCTGGGCCGACGACGACAGCGACAGCAGCGCCATGACCTCCGAGGCGGCGGTGATGTCGAACCCGGTCTGCCGGGGCACCCCGTCCAGCCGACCGCCCAGCCCGGTGACGATGTCGCGCAGGGAGCGGTCGTTGATGTCCACCACCCGCCGCCAGGAGACGTCGTTCGGGTCGATGTCCAGCGGGTTGTCCCGGAACAGGTGGTTGTCCAGCAGGGCCGCCAGAAGGTTGTGCGCGGCCCCGACCGCGTGGATGTCCCCGGTCAGGTGCAGGTTCAGCCGCTCCATGGGGACGACCTGGCTGTAGCCCCCGCCGGCCGCGCCGCCCTTGATGCCGAACACCGGCCCCATGGAGGGCTGGCGCAGCGCGAGGGCGGTGCGGTGGCCGATGCGGTTGAGGCCGTCGCCGAGGCCGACCGTGATGGTGGTCTTGCCCTCGCCCAAGGGGGTGGGGGTCACCGCGGTCACGACGACATAGCGGGCACGGGGGCGGTCGGCCAGCGCGTCCAGGGCGGAGAGGCGGATCTTGGCCACATGGTCGCCGTAGGGCTCCAGCAGGTCGGCTGGAAGCCCCATACGGTCGGCGACGTCGGAGAGCGGCTCCAAAGCGGCGCCGCGGGCGATCTCCAGGTCGGTCGGCATTGGCAACGACATCACCCCTAGCGGCCCTCGGCCCGCCGGGAAGCGTCCTCCCGCAGGAGGTGCGGGGCGAGAGACCCGACGTTTTGACTGGTTGGGGAACCCGCACTTACATTCTCGGGCACGGTTGAGCATCACGCAATCAGTTTCGTAATACGCAATCGATGGCCGGGTGCGGCCACCGTCGCACACCCGGGCGCCCTGCGCCCGGGGAGACGCGCCCGCATCAGGGAAGACCGGGAGGGGACCCGGCTCGGAGCCGGAACGGACGACGGAAGGGACGGCGCATGGGCCTGGCAGAGGGGTTCGACGCCCTGACGGTCGGCGACCTGCGGGCGCGGGGGACGCTGAAGTGGTCGAAGTACGGCGAGGACGTGCTCGGGGCGTTCGTCGCCGAGATGGACTTCGGCACCGCGGAGCCGGTCCTGCAGGCCCTCCGTGAGGCGCTGGAGGGCGCCGCCTTCGGATACCCGCCGCCCGGCGCCGACGCCGAGCTCGCCGAGGCGTGCCGCGGGTGGCAGGAGAAGGCCTACGGGTGGAGCGTGCCCGCCGAGCGGATCCACACGGTGCCCGACGTGCTGCGCGCCTTCGAGATCGCGACCACGCACTTCTCCCGCCCGGGGAGCCCGGTCATCCTCCCGACGCCCTGCTACATGCCCTTCCTCACGGTCCCCGGACGCCTGGGGCGCGACATCATCCAGGTCCCCATGGTCCAGGGAGAGGACGGCTGGAGACTCGACCCCGACGCCCTGGCCGGGGCCTTCCGGAGCGGGGGGCACCTGCTGGTCCTGTGCAACCCGCACAACCCCCTCGGGCGCGTGTTCAGCCCCCGCGAGCTGGCCGGGGTCGCCGAGGTGGTCGACCGGTACGGCGGGCGCGTGTTCGCCGACGAGGTGCACGCGCCGCTCACCTACCCGGGACACGACCACGTGCCCTACGCATCCATCGGCCCCACCGCCGCCGAACACAGCGTCACCGCGACATCGGCCTCCAAGGCGTGGAACATCCCGGGCCTCAAGTGCGCACAGCTCATCATCACCAACGACGCCGACGCCGAAGTGGTGCAAGGCATGGAGCCCTTCGCGCTGCACGGGGCCAGTGTCCTGGGAATGGCGGCCAACACCGCCGCCTACCGGCACGGTGCGCCGTGGCTCGCCGAGGTCCTGGAGTACCTGGACGGCAACCGGCGCGCCCTCGGCGGCCTGCTGGCCGAGCACCTGCCGGACGCCGGGTACCGGCCCCCGGAGGGGACCTACCTGGCGTGGATCGACCTGCGCGGCGTGGTGCCGGAGGACGACCCGGCAGGGCGGATCCGCGAGCGCGGCGGCGTCGCGGTCGTCGACGGCGCCGAATGCGGCGAGGCGGGGCGCGGGTGGGTGAGGCTGAACTTCGCCACCCCGCGCCCCGTGCTGGAGCGCATCGTCCTCGGAATGGCGCGGGCCGCCCGCGCGCGCTGACCGACCGGCGCACCGCACCCCGGCGGGCGGGGCACCGGTCGGGAACCCGGAGGCGGGGGCGGTCGACCGGACGTGCGGCCCGGCCGGACGGGAGACCCCCCCTTCAGGGGAGGCGGCCGTCCCGAGCGGCGGGGGTGGTAGGTTCACCACCTGATCGCACCCCGGCCGGGCGAATCGCCCTTCCGGCCCCGCCCCCGAAGCGCCGGGCGTGTCCCACCGGTGCCGACCGGCGGCCCCTCGACCTCCAAGGAGAACCGGTGAACGAAGGCCGCCCCGGCGGCGGCCGGCGGTCCGCCGCCCGCCGCGCGGTCCTCTTCGTCCTGCTCGCCGCGGCGCTCCTCATCGCCGGAACCCGGCTCCCCGGGCTCGGTGAGATGCACGCGGCCGTCGAGGCCGCGGGCCCCGCCGCGCCCCTGGCCGCCCTCGGCCTCTACCTGGCCGCCGCGCTCCTCCTGGTGCCCCGGCCGCTCCTCAACGCGGCCACGGGGGCGCTGCTCGGCCCGGCCGTCGGGTTCGCGGTCGCCAGTGTCGGCGCGGTGGCCGGGGCGCTCGTCCAGTTCTGGGTCGCCCGGGTGATGCTGCGCGGCGCGGTGCGGACATGGGTGCCGCCCGCCGTCCGCGCCCGCCTCGACCGCGCCGTCGCCCGGCACGGCCTGTTCGCCGTGGTCTACCTGCGGCTGATGCCGATCGCCCCGTTCTCGGCGATCAACCACGCCCTCGGCGCCACCGCCATGGGCGTGCGGCACTTCGTCGTCGGCACCGCCCTGGGCTGCATGCCCTACACCGCGGCCCTGGTCGTCCTCGGCGGCTCGGCCGCCGACCCGCTCTCGCCGGAGTTCCTGGCGGCGGGCGCCGCGACGGCGCTGCTCGTGGCCGCGGGGCACACCGCCGTGGTGCTCCTGCGGCGCGCGGAACGGGCCGCAGGCGGCACCGGCGACGCGGGCACCGTTGACGCGGGCACCGCTGCGGAGGGTGCCGCCCCGGCGACGGCCGGCCGGGACCGGCGCCCGCCCCGCCTCCCCGCCGCATCCGGGAGGCCGGACCCGGACGATTCCCGGAAAACGCCGTATACGCAGGGCTCTGTCTCGGTACAGTGCGTACCGAGGCGGAGTCGAGCGTCGCAGCGGGCAGGGCGAGGGCCGGATCATGATCCAGCGGACGGCGGGGGCGCTCCCCCGGCAGCTCACGGGGTTCGTCGGCCGTGAGGAGGAGGTGGCCCAGGTCACCGGCCTGCTCGGGCAGGGCCGCCTGGTCACCGTCCTGGGCCCCGGCGGCGTCGGCAAGACCCGGATCGCCCTGCACGTGGCCGAGCGCGTCGCTCCCCGGTACACCGACGGCGCGCGCTTCGTGGAACTGTCCGGGCTGCGCGACCCCGAGCTGATCGCGCACACCGTCGCCTCCACGCTCGGGCTCGCCGAACAGGACGCCCGCTCCCAGCTCGACGTGCTCCTGGAGTACCTGCGCGGCCGCTCCCTGCTGCTGGTCCTGGACACCTGCGAGCACCTGGGCGACGCCTGCGCCATGCTCGCCGAGGTCGTCCTGCGCGAGTGCCCCGGGGTGACGATCCTGGCCACCTCCCGGCACGCGCTCAACGTGCTCGGGGAGTTCAGCCACCCCGTCCCGCCCATGCCGGTGCCCGACCCCGACGACGCCGACGGCGTGCGGCACAGCGCCGTCGAGCTGTTCGAGCGGCGGGCGGCAGCGGTGGTCCCCGGCTTCACCCTCACCGAGGCCGACCGGCGCCACGCGGTGCGCCTGTGCCGCCGCCTGGACGGCATCCCGCTCGCCATCGAACTGGCCACCGTGCGCCTGCGCGCCCTGCCGCTGCAGCACCTCGTCGAGCGCCTGGAGGACCGCTTCCAACTGCTGACCGGCGGCTCACGGGCCTCGCTGCCCCGCCACCAGACGCTGCGCACCGGCATCGAGTGGAGCCACGACCTGTGCACGCCGCAGGAGCGGGTGCTCTGGCGCAGGCTGTCGGTCTTCGCGGGGGGATTCGACGCCGCGGCCGCCGAAGAGGTGTGTGCGGGCGAGGGCCTCGAACGCGGCGAGGTGCTGGAGGCGCTCATCGGCCTCGTCGACAAGTCCGTCGTGCTGCGCGCCGACCGGGGCGGGGACCGCTACCGCCAGCTCGACACCCTGCGCGAGTACGGCGCCGAACGCCTCGCCGAGGCGGGAGAGGAACAGGAGTGCCGCGGGCGGCACGTCGAGCGCTGCCAGCGCTTGGCGGACCGGCTCGACCAGGGCTTCACCGAGGACCAGCTCGGCCGCTTCCGCGCGCTGGCGGCCGAGCACGCCGACATCCGCAGGGGGCTCGAATACGCCTTCGCCGTGCCGGGCTGGGAGCCGAAGGGCGCCCGCCTCGCCGCCTCTCTGTGGGGCTACTGGCAGATCTCCGGCCGCCTCAAAGAGGGCCGCTACTGGCTCACCAAGGCCGTGGAGTCCCTGCCCGAGGGCAGTCCGCAGCGCGCGTGGCCCCTCGGGGTCCGGGCCTACCTCGGCACCTTCCTTGGTGAGTTCGACAACGCCCTGGCCGACCTGGACGCGGCGATGCCCGTCCCGGAGGCGCACCCCGACGAGCGGCTGAGGGGGCGGATGCACCTGTACCGCCACCTGGCCCTGGTGTTCGCCGGGCGCCACGGCGAGGCGCTGCCCGAGTACGAGGCCTGCGCGGCCGCCGCGAAGCGGGCGGACGACTTCGCGACCTCGGTGTCCCTCCTCGCCCAGCAGGGGTACCTCCACCTGCTCAGCGGCGAGCTCGACGAGGCGGTCGCCGTGTGCGCCGAGGGCCTGGAGCGCCTGGAGGGGCGGGACGCCGAGCTGTGGCTGCGCTCCTACATGCTGGTCATCACCAGCGCGGCACTGACCTTCAAGGGCGATGTCGCGGGCGCCGACGCCGCCGGGGCGCCCGCCCTGCGCATGAAGTGGGAGCTGGGCGACTTCGTCGGGCTGGCCTACTACCTGGAGGTCACCGCCTGGCGGGCGGCGAGCCAGGAGCGCTTCGCGCGCGCCGCCTGGCTGTTCGGGGCCGCCGCCCCGCTGTGGGACCGGGCGGGGGAGCGGCTGGGCGGCACCGCCATCATGGAGGCGTTCCACCAGGAGGCGGTGGGGGCGGCGCGCGCGGGGCTGGGGGACGGGCACTTCGCCGAGCTGTACGCGGAGGGGGCCGACCAGCCCCTGGAGCGGATCGCGGACGCGGCGGTCGCCGACGCCGACACCCTGACGCCCGGGCGCCAGGACCCGCCGCCGGGGGAGGCCGCGCTCACCGCCCGGGAGCGCGAGGTGGCCGGGCTGATCGCCGAAGGCCTGTCGAACCGGGCGATCGCCGAGCGGCTGGTCATCTCCAAGCGGACCGTGGACACGCACGTGGAGAACATCCTGGCCAAGCTCGGGGTGTCCTCCCGGGTGCTGGTGGCCCAGCGGCTGGCCGACACCGTCTGAGGCGGCCCGGTCGGCGGCGCCCGGAGGCGCAGGCCGCGGGACGGCCGCGAGAATGAGGGCCGCCGTGCCGCCGTCCTCCGCGCGGACGGGCGGCGCGGGCTGGACAGGAGGCGGTCACGGCGGGAGAGTGGTCCCTGGAGGAGCGGTGACGCCGCTCCCCCTCAAGCGGCGTCCGCACACGACTCCCCCAGGGGATCCCCTCGGCGCGGCCGGTATGCCAGGACGTCCGCGGCCGCACCACCAATTCTGGGGCCGCGAAGGGCGCGAACGCCGCCGGTCCGACCCGGATGGGTGCACGGATCTCGGCCCGCGCCCCTACCGAGAGGGCCTCCGCCCCCTGACCCATACGGATACGTGCCCGAGGGGTGCGGGCTGACCGATGGGGCCGCCCTACGGATACGGACGGCGCGCAACAGGACCGGTCGCCGGACGCCCACCGTCACATGCGCCCGTGCGCGCCGACGCACCGCACCGGCAACGGTTCAGGGCTTGCGGCCCACGGCCACCAGGTGCGGAATGGCGCGGCCGCCGAAGAGCGTCTCCGCATCGGGGCGCCACTCGGGGGCGAACACGACACCGGGGTCCGACAGCTTCAGGCCCTCATAGAGATCCTCGATCTCGGCCCTGCTGCGCGTGCGCATGGGGTGCGGGTTGGCCTCGTTCCACACGCGCAGCAGCTCCTCCATACGCTCGGGGACGACGTCGGCGGTGGGGTGGCCGACGATCAGGAGGCTTCCCGGGGCGAGCGCGCCCATCAGCGTGGAGACGATGGCGCGCGCATCGTCCTGGGAGACGACGTAGTTCAGCACGCTCGACAGGACCACGGCGGTGGGCTCGTCCATGTCCAGGGTGCGGGCGGCCTCGGCGAGGATGGCCTCGGGGCCGTGCACATCGGCGTGGATGTAGTCGGTGGCCCCCTCAGGGGTGCCGACCAGCAGCGCCTGGGCGTGGACCAGCACCAGCGGGTCGTTGTCGACGTAGACCACCCGGCACTCGGGTGCCACGGCCTGCGCGACCTCGTGGGTGTTGTCCGCCGTGGGGAGCCCGGTGCCGACGTCGAGGAACTGGCGGATCCCGTGCCCGGCCACCGCGTGGCGGACCGAGCGCGCGAGGAACTGCCGGTCGGCCCGGGCGCTGACCACGCCCTCGGGGACGATCTCCTTGAGCCGTTCGCCGACCTCCCGGTCGACGGCGTAGTTGTCCTTGCCGCCGAGCCAGTAGTTCCACACGCGTGCGGAGTGGGGGACGCGGTCGTCGATCATCGGCTCGGTCATCCTCGTTCCGATCTCGCGCACGGCAGAGGCCCGGCTCGGCGCGTCAGGGGGCGAATACGTCGAAACGGACCCTAGTCCTCCCAGAGGGCGCACGCACACCGAACCCCGCAGTGACAGGGCCTCCCGGGGACGGGCGGGAACACCCCGCCCCTGCGGAGCCCTCTCGGGGAGCTCCCGGGCGGGGCGGACGGCCGGCGGTGTGCAAGCATGTCGGGGTGATCACGGGCTTGCCCGGAACGACGGCTCGACGAGGAGGCGACGTGGAGGAAAGCGGTCCCGAGGCGACCCCCGAACGGATCGTGCAGCGCGGCCTGTACTTCGAGGAGCTGAAGGAGGGCGCGGTCTACCAGCACCGGCCCGGACGGACCGTCACCGAGGCGGACAACACCTTCTTCAGCACGCTCACCATGAACCCGCAGAGCCTGCACCTGGACGCCCACTTCAGCGCGTCCACCGAGTTCGGGCGGCCGCTGGTGAACAGCCTGTTCACCCTGTCGACCCTGGTGGGGCTGAGCGTCGCGCAGCTGACCCAGGCCACCACCGTGGCCAACCTGGGGTTCGGGGAGATCGCCTTCCCCCGCCCCGTCTTCCACGGGGACACGCTCTACGCCGAGACGACCGTGCTGGAGAAGCGGCTGTCGTCCTCGCGCCCGGGCAACGGGATCGTGAAGTTCGAGCACCGGGCCCTGAACCAGGACGGCGAGCTCGTCGCGCGCGCCCAGCGCAGCGCCCTCATGCTGTGCACGCCGGAGGAGGCGCGATGATCGGCACCTCCGGGATCCCGGGCCCGTCGCTGCTGTTCTGCCCCGGGGACCGGCCCGACCGCTACGCCAAGGCGGCGGCGCGCGCCGACGCGGTCATCATCGACCTGGAGGACAGTGTCGCCCCCGACGCCAAGGACGGCGCGCGGAGGATGCTCTCCGAGGCCTGGCCCGAGCTGGACCCCGAACGCACCATCGTGCGGGTCAACCCCTTCGGCAGCCCGTGGTGGGAGCGGGACGTGCAGGCGGTCCAGGACCTGGGCGTGCGACTGGTGATGCTCCCCAAGGCCGAACAGGTGGAGGCGGTGCGCGCGCTGGCCCCGGCGCGGGTGGTCGCCCTGTGCGAGTCGGCCGCCGGGGTGCTGGCGGCCCCGGCCATCGCCGCCGAGCCCGGGTGCGCCGCGCTCACCTGGGGCGGGGAGGACCTGATGGCCGACCTGGGCGGGGCGTCCAGCCGACGGTCCACCGGGGGGCTGCACGACGTGGTCGTGCACGCGCGCTCCTCGGTGCTGCTGGCGGCGGCCGCGCACGACAAGCCCGCGGTCGACACGGTGTACCTGGACATCTCCGACACCGACGGGCTGGCGGCGGAGGCGCGCGAGGCGGCCGAGACCGGGTTCGTGGCGAAGATGTGCGTCCACCCCGGCCACGCCGATCCCATCCGCGAGGCCTTCCGCCCGCCGGAGGAGGAGGTGCGCTGGGCGCGCGGCGTCCTCAAGGCGGCCGAGGAGAACCCGTCCGGGGTGTTCCGGTACGAGGGCCGGATGATCGACGCACCGCTGCTGGGACAGGCCCGCGCGATCCTGCGCCGAGCGGGGGAGTAGGGCGGCCCGCGACGGGCGGCCTTCCCGCCCCTTCTCCGGGGTCACTCGCCCTCGGCGGCGATCCGGACGAGCAGGTCGGCCGGGGGCACCGGAGGGGCGTGCGGGCGGCGCACGGCCCGCAGCGGGCGGTGCAGGTCGACGCCGCTGACCGGCACCTCCCGGAGCCGCCCGTCGGAGAGCTCGGCGGCGACGGCAAGTTCGCTGAGCACGGCCGGGGCGGCCCCGCTCTGGACGGCCACCTTCACCGCCGCGTTGGAGGGCAGTTCCAGCGCCGGGGGCTCCGGGTCGGCTCCGAGGGCCAGGCGCAGCGCCTGCTCCAGGGTGGTGCGCGTCCCGGAGCCGCGCTCCCGGGTGACCAGGGCGGTCCCGGCCAGTGTGCGCGCGGGCAGCGGGCGGCTCCGGGCGGCCCAGGGGTGCCCCGGGGCGACGACCGCGACCAGGCGGTCCCGCCGCACCAGGAGCCGGTCCAGCCCGTGCGGGGCGTCCAGGGACTCGACGAACCCCAGGTCGGCGTCGCCGTCCCGGACGCGCTGGGCGACCTCCTCGGAGTTGAGCACGTCGAGGGCGACCTCCACCTCCGGGGCCCGGTCGCGCAGGCGGGCGAGCCAGCCGGGGACCAGGTACTCGGCGACGGTCATGCTGGCCGCCAAGCGCAGGGTGGCCCGCCGGTCGCGGCGGAGCGCGGTGACACCGCCGGTCAGGTCGCGGGCGGCGTCCAGGACGTTCTGGGACCACCCGGCGACGGTGAGCCCCTGCGGGGTGGGCCGCGATCCCCCGGTGGTCCGGAACAGCAGGGGCAGGCCCAGCTCCCTTTCCAGGGTGTCCAGGCGGCGGCTCGCGGAGGCCTGGGTGAGCCCGGACCGGGCGGCGGCCCGGCCGATGCTGCCCTCCTCGACGACGAGCAGGAACAGTTCGAGACTGGCGAGGTCGGGCCAGGCACGGTAGGGCCCCGCCCCCGGCGCGCCATTGCGCGGGTGGCCGTTGGTCATGCGGTCACTGTATGCGCGCGGAGGGGGCCCTGCGCGAAGGCCGCTCACCCGCACCTTCACGGTGCGCGGACGCGCGGTGGCGTCAGGCGGTGTACTCGACAATGCGGGGCCGGCGGTCGTTCAGACCCGGCCCCGGAGGCCGCCCGCCCCGCCCGGGAGTACGCCGTGGCCGTACACCGGGAGCGGTATACCGCGCTCGTCGGGGAGCGGAACGACGTCCTGTCCGTTTCCGGCCAGGGGAGGAGCGCGCCTCCGGCCGCGTGCGGGATCGCAGGCCCGCAGGGGTTCGTCCCGGCGGCCGAACGTGAAGCGGTCTCATCCGGTGCGCCCTCTGCAGCCGGTGTGACATGCGGACACGAAGGCGAACCGCACCGACGAAAAGGCCGTCGGATCCGTGATTGACAGTCTGGGCCCCACCGGTCGACGATCACTCGAGGCGACCGCCGGGGTCTGCGGCCCCGTCGGGGAGGAGAACGGGGGAGACCTGCTTGGGCGTCAATCCGGGCGATTCCGATGGGCTTCAGTGCATGGCGTCTCTGGCCTCGCTGGCCTCTCCGCACGGTCTCGTCTCGCATACCTCGGCACTCCCCGTGGCCGAAGGGGATCCGGCCTTCGCCGTCCGCGTCTCCGGCATCGGCGACCCCTCGAAGGTCCTGCCCGCCATGCAGGGCCGGAGCGGCGGCGGTGGCCTGGGAGGCCTCGACGGGGTGGGCAGTGCGCTCTCCGGTGAGCGCGCCGGGCTGCTCTCGATCGCCGAAGCACTAAAGAGGTACTCGACCTGCGCCTGGCACGAGGAGGACCTCGTCGTCGCCGCCGAGGACGACCTCGGCGAGGACGCCGTCTCGCCCGCGCGGTGGCCCCGGTCCTCGGAGCGCGAGTTCGCCCGTGACGACTGCGGGCTGGCCCCCTACGCCCCCTCCGTCCCGATCAGGTGGGTCCCGGCGTGGTCGCTCACCCGGCGGCGCGCCGTCCTCGTACCCGCCGCCGCGGTCTACCTCCACATGGCGCCGCGGTCACCGTCGGAGCTGTTCACCCGGGGGACCGCCACCGGTGCGGCCGTCCACTCCGACATCCGCCGCGCGGTCCTGGGCGGGTTGGCGGAGGTCGTGGGGCGCGACGCGCTCGCGCTGGCCTGGCTGCAACGCCTGCCGCTGCCGGAGCTGTCGGTCGATCCGGAGTTCCTGGGGCCGTCGGAGCGCGCCGACCACGCGGCCGGGACCGCACGCCACCTCGACGTGCGGCTCTTCGATGCCACGACCGACTTCGGCATCCCCGTGGTATACGCGGTGCAGGCGTCCACGGACGGGGACCTGCCGGACCACATCGTCTGCGCCGCGTGCGACGCCGATCCGCGACAGGCGGTCGGCAAGGTCCACCGCGATCTGGCGTCGGTGCGCGCGGCGCTGCGCGAGCGCGCGGCCGCCGCCCCGGCGGCGCGGCCGGACGACGGCGCCGTCAGCGTGACGGGGGCGTCCGCCCACGACGCTTCGCCCGAGCGGCGCGGCGCCTTCCGCCACCTGTTGGAGGGGGAGCGCAAAGTGCGGCGCCTCGAAGAGCTGCCGGACCTGTCCCGTGAGGCGGACCCGCTGGCGGCCGCGGTCGCGCGGCTGGCCGGGCGCGGGGCCGAAGTCCTCGCCGCCGACGTCACCACGGACGAGGCGCGGCAGGTCGGCATGCACGCCGTCAAGGTCATGGTGCCCGAGGCCGTTCCCCTGTCCTTCATCCACGGCGAGCGCTACCTCGCCACACCTCGGCTCTACGCCGCCCCGGCGGCGATGGGGTACCGCAGCCGCGGTGAAGAGTCGCTGAATCCGGAACCACAGCCGACCGCGTAGCCGCTGCGCAGATAGGGGATCGAGCACGTGTCGGCAGAACAGTCGCGAGAATGCCTCTACCTGGTCAGGGACGCGTTCGGAGAGCAGTACGCCGACGCCTATCCGGCGGCGGCGCCGATCCGGGTCACCGGAAGCGGCCTTCCCGACGCCGCTCGGGACGCGCCCGCCGCGATGATCGCGGCCGTGCACTCCGGACAGGACGGGGAACTGCGGGACGCCCTCGACCGGCTCGGGTTCGAGCGGGGCGTCCCGACGGTCGGGGTCGGACTGCTCCCGACGAGGATCGTGTGCGGCCCGGCCGTGATCCCCGGATCCACGGCCTGCTACGCCTGCCACCGGCGGCGCGCCGAGCAGCACCGAGACCCCGCGGACACCGGCGACCCGGGCGAGGCGTCCCGGGGGCTGCCGGAGGGCTTCGGCCGGATGCACCTGGCGGTCGCGCACGGACTGCTGGAGCTGGCCAAGGCCGAGATGCGTGCCGGGCCGGAGGGCATCGGCGGCACAGTGCGCAGCCACGACCTGGTCTCGGGGACGCTGTCGACCGCCTCGACGGTGGCGGTGGACCGCTGTGCCCGCTGCGGGGACCGCTGGAGCGGCCTGCGGAGCGGCCCCGCCGCCTTCGCCGGTCTCACATGATGTTTCGGCCGTGGGTGAGGAGAGCAACCGATGGGTGCTGAGCTGAGGGGGGACACCCTCGGACGGGTCGCGCGCCGGGACAAGCAGATCGCGGTGCCCGTCCGCCCCGTCCTCCGCAAGGGCGTCCGGCTGCGCCGGTCCGGCGACGCCGTGATCCTCGACGGCGCGGAGAAGCGCCAGGCCTTCACCGGCAGGTTCGCACGCGAGGGGCTCGGCCGCCTGGCCGCCGCCTGCGACGGCACCGCCACGCACGCCGAACTCGCCGCCGCGCTGGGGCTCGACGAGGCGGCCGTGTACAAGTCCCTGGCCCTGCTGTGGGCGTCAGGGGCCCTGGAGGAGGGCGACCGGGAGGGCCCCGACCCGGCGGTTCCGCCCGAGCTCGCCTGCCTGCTGTCCCGGCTCGGCGGCTCCACCGGGGTCAACCCGTCATGGACCGACGCCGCGGCCCGGCTCGGCCGGGCCGCGGTGGCGGTGGTCGGCGACCGGGCCCTGGCCGAGGCCGCGGCGGCCTGCCTCGACGGGGTATGCGAGGTGGCCCGGGACACCGGCCGCCCGTCGGACGCCGATGGCGCCCTCGTCGTCTTCTTCGAGACCCGGAACTCCCGGCCTGAGCTCGCCGCACTCCGGGACCGGTGCCGGACGGAGGGGCGGGCCCTGCTGCGGGTCCGGGCCGACGGCGCCTCGATGACCCTGGGCCCGTACGTGGACCCCGCGTTCACGCCGTGCCTGGAGTGCGGCGTGTCGGGCGAGGAGGCGCCGACGGACGACCCGCCCCCGCACTCGACCGGGCTCATCGCCGGTCTGGCCGCCCACCACGTCCTCGCGCTCCTGTCCCGGGCGGTCCGGACCCACCTGCCGCTCGACTCCGGCACCGTCGACCTGTCCACCCTGGCGACGCGGTACCGCCCGAGCGCGGTCCGTCCCGGATGCCCGACCTGCTCGTTCAGCGAGGGCCCGGTGGCGCCCGCGCCGACGGCCGGCGCGCTGTACGAGGCCGCGGTGGCGCTGCCGCCGCGCGCGTTCCTGGACACCATGGGGCACCTGGCCCACTTCCAGTCCTCCAACGTCGAACTGCAGTGGCGGTTCCGGACGTGGCCCGGCCGCCCGCGGGTGGAACTGCCCGAGGCCGACGTCGCGAGGCTGGCCGGGGCGCCCTCCGGAGAGGAGGGGCGGACGGGCCTCGGACGGCCCGAACTCGCGCTGCTCCTGGCGATCGCGTTCGGCATCCGGGAGAGGACCGACGGCTGGGTCCAGCGGTGGACCGCGGCCGGAGGCAACATCAGCTCGGCCACGGCCTACCTGATCAGCCGTGACGAGGACGTCCTGCCCGCGGGTGGCTATGCCTACCGCGAAAAGGACCACACCCTGGCCCGCGTCGCCGACGGCGGCCCGCCGGGCGGCCTGCGGGGTAAGGCCCCGGTGGCGCTGGTCGTCACCGCCGACCTCGCCAAGATGGCCGCCAAGTACGGCACCTTCGGGTTCCGGCTCGCGCTGGGGAACGCGGGCTGCGCACTGTCCTCCGCCCGGACGGTCGCCGACCGGCTGGGGCTGGCCGTCTCGCTCGCACCGGACTGGGACGACGGCCTGCTGAGCGGATACCTGGGCCTGACCCCGTCCGAGGAACCCGTCGCCGCGGTCATGGAGGTGGGCTGAACCGTGCGCTCCGACCCGTCCGTTCTGCAGTCCCTGCTCGACGCCTTCGCCACCCGGGCGCCCACGGGCGACGGCCGCGCGGAGCACCGGTCGCCGAAGCCGTTCCCCGCCGCCGACCCCGTCGCGGTGGAGGAGCCGGGCGAGGACCCCGCGCGCGATCTGCACGCCACACTGCTGGCGCGCCGCTCCTCCCTGCGGTACGCGGACGCGCCGGTCCGCACCGACCTGGTCCTCGGCCTCGTGCGCACGGCGCTCCGGCGCGATTCGGAGGACTGGGGCCTCGACGGCGACACCGGCCCGCTGGAGGTGTTCGTCTTCGCCCTGCGCAGCGAAGGCAGGCCCGCCGGGGTCTACCGGGTCACCGCGCGCGAGGCGTCGTTCATCGCCCCCGCCTCCGACCTGGGCGACCCAGAGCTCCTGGGCGTCCAGCGCGAATTCGCCGACGCGGCCGGGATCGTCGCCCTCTACGCCGACCTCGACCGCGCGGACTCCTGGGCGGGCGCGCACGGCTACCGCGTCTGCGCGGTGCGCGCCTCCATGGCCCTCTACGACTTCCACCTCAGATGCCAGTCCCACGGCCTTGCCGGAACCCCCTTCGGCGGGTTCATCGGCTCGGCGGTCCGCAACCTCGTCCAAAGCGACGGCGCGGCACGGCACCCCCTGCTGTCCGCCACCTACGCCCATCCGGCCCCCTGACCGGCGGCCGGCCGGGGCGTGCCCGGGGGCGTGGCACGTCCTCGGCGCGCCGATGGGCCGCCTCGTCCTGCGGGCTGAACGGCGCAGCACGGGGTTCCGCGGCAAGCGGCCCGACCCGTTCACCGACGACCGGGGCGGGAAGGACCCGCCGGTGCCGCCGGTGCCGCCGTCCCGGGGCACGACGCGTTCGGGCGTGTCGGGTTGACCACGCTCCGCGTCCGATTCCGGCCGGGGCGGGCCGTGTCCGCGGAACGGGCCCTGCACAGGCGAATCGGCGCCGTCCCGGCCGGAAACGGTATCGGTCCCGCGTGATCTCGCGCTAAGGCCGGTGAGAAACGGCGGCGCGTGGGCAGAGGGCAGACATGGACGTGAGTACCCCGCGTGGGACGCGCAGCCGCGACCGGCCGCGCGGAGGCGCTCGGCGCGTCCCACCCTCCGACCCCTGCACGCGACCTCGCACACGATCCGGATTCGGACCCCGCCCCCACCGGCCCCCGGGCCGCACGGGCGACCGGTCCTGAACGCCGTCATCCCCTACCAGCGCCGCGTGGCCCTCGGCCGCGACCGGCCGATGCCCCCGCTCCACGGCCAGTGGCCGATCGCCGCTCGGTGCTGCGACCGAGAAGGAGCACACCGGTGTTGATCAGAACCATCGGCGCGATCGGGCTCGCGGCCGCGACGGCCGCCGCCGCTGCCGCCCCGGCCGCGGCCTCCCCGTCCCCCGACGGCGAGGGACCCCCATCGCCGTCCCCGTCGGCCGCCGGCCCCGGAACGGCGGAGGAGTCCCCCTCCGCGCAGCAGACCTGCCCGGGCTCCGCCTCCCCGACACAGAGCGACTTCAACGGCGACGGCCACGCCGACGCCGCCGTCGGTGACCCGTTCGCCGCCGTCGACGGCACCAACGACGCGGGCGCGGTCACCGTCATGTACGGCGGCGGCGACGGCCGCCTGGGCGAGGGCGAGCGCGCCCGCATCACCCAGGGTTCCCCGGGCGTGCCCGGAGCGGTCGAAGGCGGCGACTGGTTCGGCGCCGCGCTGGAGCCGGTGAACCTCGACGGCGACGGCTGCACCGACCTCGTCGTCGGAACCAACGGTGAGGACCTGGGCGGCGTCGAGAACGCGGGCGCGGTCGTCGTCCTCTACGGCTCCCCGGACGGGCTGGGCGCGGGCCGCGAAGCGCTGTGGATCGACCAGTCCACCGCGAAGGTGCCCGGGTCCTCCGAGCGCCACGACGAGTTCGGCTATTCGCTCAGCGCGGCCCCGGCGAAGGGCGCCGACGCGGCGACCCTGGTCGTCGGCACCCCCTACGAGGACCTCGGCGCGGTCCAGGACGCCGGCGCCGCCACGGCGATCTGGTTCACCGAGCCGGGCGAGATCGCCGCGTCGATCAGGTTCGACCAGGACACGCCGGGGGTGCCCGGCGCCCCCGAGGCCCACGACCTGTTCGGCCTCGGCGTCGAGCTCGCCCAGGTGTCCGGCAGCAGCGGCCGCTGGGACCTGCTCGTCGGCATGCCCTACGAGGACGTCGGCTCCAAGCAGAACTCCGGGGGGCTGATCAGGATCGAGGACATCGCCGAAGCGGTCGCCGAGTACCCCTCGGCCTGGTGGGACCAGGACTCCCCGGGCGTGGGCGGGGTGCCCGAGGCGGGCGACCTGTTCGGCACCGATCCCGAGTACGTGCCCACCCCGGAGGGCGGCTACGTCGCCGTCGGCGTGCCGGGGGAGGACCTGTCCGGACACCATAACGGCGGGATGGCGCAGGCGTTCCTCGGGACCGGCGACGGCCTCCGGGCGGACCGCTCGTTCCACCAGGACAAGGAGGGCGCCGCAGGGGCGGTCGAGGACAACGACTACTTCGGCTTCGTCCTGGACGGTGTCCCCCGGCCGGTCTCGGGCGGGCACGCGCGCATCGTCTTCGGCCTGCCCTACGAGGACATCGGCGCCGAGCAGGACTCCGGCGCGGCCCAGTCCTTCTCCCTCGACGCCATCGGGTACGACGACCGGTGGATCGACCAGTCCACCGCCGGGGTGCCGGGCGTTCCGGAGGCGGGCGACTTCTTCGGCGAGCAGGTCACCACGGCCGGAGACGAGGACGAGCAGGCGCTGCTGGTGGCGGCCCCCGACGAGAACGCCCACGGCACGGTGACGGTGCTGCCCTTCGACGGCGGCGCCCGCGCCTGGGAGCCCGGTGTGGGCGGCGTCCCGGAACCGGCCAACCGGTTCGGCGCGTCCCTCGCCGGACACGCCTGACCCCTTCCGCTCCTCCTGGGACGGACAGGGCCCCGGGGCGCTCCGGCGCCCCGGGGCCCTGCCCGTGTTCCTCCACACGTGTTCCCCGGACCGCCGGGACGCCGGTCACCCGCCGAAGGGGCCCAGGGGCGGCACCTATACGCTCCTCAGGGCCATCTCCGGGTGCCCCCAGGGGAGTTGCCGGACTCCCGAACACGCGTGGGGCGGGGACCATCGGCTTACGCGCCGCCCGGCGCGGGGCCCACCGGTCGTTCAGCCACGGGACCGGGGGCCGCCCCCTCGTCATGGAACAGGTGTCCGTGCCGGAAGGATCGGAGTCCCCCTGTGAGCACGAGAGCCCTCCTGCACCTCCGGCACGTGGGCAACGACCTCTCACGCGACAAAGGCGTCAACCTCGCCCTCGCCGCCGTCCTGGTCCTCAGCGCATTCCTGGCGGCCACCGGCGCCATGGTCATGGAGCGCGTCGTCGGCTCCGTCGACCGGCTCTTCGAGGAGGCGCAGCCTCCCCACTTCCTCCAGATGCACAGCGGCGACTACGACCCCGGGGCCGTGGAGGCATTCGCCGCGAACAACCCCGACGTCGAGGCGTGGCTCATCGAGGACATGCTCGGGTTCGACGGCGCCGCCGTCTCCTGGAGCCGCGCATCGAACGGCGAGTCGGGGGACTTCTCCGACAGCCTGATCGACAACCTCTTCGTCACCCAGAACGACGAGTTCGACCTCCTCCTGGACGAGACCGGCGCGGCCCCGAGGCCCTCCCCGGGGGAGGTCTACGTCCCGGTCGCCTACCAACAGGCCTACGACCTCCGGGCCGGGGACGAGCTGGCGGTCGAGACCGGCGCCGGAACCCGGGAGTTCCGTGTCGAGGGCTTCGTGCGCGACGCGCAGATGGCGTCGTCGCTCTCCGCGTCCACCCGCGTCCTCGTCTCCGAGGAGGACTTCCGCGAGCTGGCCCGCGCCGGAGGCGGCGCCCCGGAGATCATCGCCGAGTTCCGGCTGGCCGACCCCTCCTCGGCGGCCGACGTGCAACGGGCCTACGAGGCCGACGACGCCCTGCCGAAGAACGGGCAGGCGGTCACCTTCGACATGGTCCGCCTCATCAACGCGGTCAGCGACGGCCTTCCCGCGGTGGCGCTGGTCTTCGCCGGCCTCCTGCTCATCGCCATCGCCGTCCTGAGCGTGCGCTTCGTGGTCCACGGGGCCCTGGAGGGCGAGGTCCGCGAGATCGGCGCGATGAAGGCCGTCGGCATCCCCGACCGGTCGATCATGGTCCTGTACCTCACCAAGTACGGCGTCATGGCGCTCCTCGCGTGCGCCGTGGGCGGCGCCCTGGCCGTCCTCGCGACCGGCCTGCTCACGCGCGGCGTCGAGGCGAACTACAGCCAGGCGCCGCTCGGCGCCGCGACGGTCCTGGTCCCCGTGGCCGCGCTGGCGGCCGTCTTCCTGATCGTTATGGCGGTGTGCCGCGGCGTCCTGGGCAGGGTCGCCCGGATGCAGGTCGTCAACGCCCTGGTCCACGGCAGCCTCCTCGACGAGCGGCGCGAGGCGCGCCGCGCCCGGAGGCGGGCACGGCGGCTCCGCCCCAGCGCACTGGGCTCTGGCCGGGGCCGGTCGGTCAACAGGCGGCTGGCCCTTCTGGACCTGCGCACCGAGCGCGGACAGTGGATCCTCCTGCCCGTCGTGTTCTTCCTCGCCGCGGTCCTGATGGTCCTGCCGATGAACCTGCTGAGCACGTTCGCGAGCCCCGGCTTCGGCGTCTACATGGGGGTGCCGGACAGTGGCCTCCGCGCCGACGTCCGCTTCTCCGACGACGTCGAGGCCGTGCACGCGGACCTGGTGGCGGGCATGCGCGGCGACGACCGCCTGACGGACGTGCGCTCCTTCGGCAACGTGCGCATGGAGGCCGAGGACGCGGAGGGCCCGGTCACCCTCAGCGTCGATGTGGGGGACCACCGGGCGGGCGCGATCGAGTACCTGGAGGGCGGGCCGCCCGAGTCCGGGCAGATCGCGCTGTCGATGCTCAACGCCGAACGGTTCGGCGCCTCTGCGGGCGACGAGATCGCGGTGGACGACGGCGACGGCGCGGCCCCGCTCACCGTCAGCGGCGTCTACCAGGACGTCTCCAGCGGCGGCTACACCGCGAAGATGCAGGGGGAGCCGCCGGGCGGCGCGGACGCCTACACCGTCTACGCCGACACCGCCGGGGACGCGGCCGCCGGAGCCGTGGCGGCCGACTACGGGGAGCGGTACCCCGACGCGACCGTGATCCCGATGCGCGAGTACGTCCAGCAGACGATGGCGTACGCGACCGACGCCCTGCGCGGGGCCGCCGTCCTGTCCGCCGTCTTCGGACTGGGGGTCGCGCTGCTCATCACCAGCCTCTTCCTGCGCCTGGTGCTGTCCAGGGACCGAGGGAAGACCGGCCTGCTGTCCGCCGTCGGGTTCTCCTCCGGAGAGATCATCGGCCAGGTGTGGCTGAAGGTCCTCGCCGCGGCGGCGGCCGGAACGGTGTCCGGGGTCGTGTTCGCGGCGACGGCGGGGGAGACCCTGGCCGGTGCCCTCGTCTCGTCGGCGGGGCTGGGGATCGGGGACCTCGCGTTCATACCGGATCCGCTGATCGCCTACGCGGTGTACCCGGCCGCCCTCCTCGGCGCCGCGCTCCTGGGCGCCCTCCTCCTCACCGCCCCGCTCCGCAGAGCGGACAAGAGCTCGTGGCTCGGACGATGACCGGAACGACGACGGGAGCGACCATGGCGCAAGCCCCGACGGCGGCACTGGAGTGCCGCGACCTGGCGAAGACGTACTACTCCACCGACCCTCCGAGCGAGGTCGTCAGCGGGATCGACCTGGCCGTGCGGCGGGGCGAGTTCCTCGCCGTGATGGGGGCGTCCGGCTCGGGGAAATCGACGCTGCTGTACAACCTCAGCGGAATGGACCGCCCGACCGGCGGGCGGGTCCTGCTGGAGGGGCGGGACCTGACCACACTCGACGACCGGGAGATGAGCCGGGTCAGGCTGACGCGGGTGGGGCTGGTCTTCCAGCACGCCTACTTTCTGCGCACCCTGAACGTGCGCGACAACATCCTCCTGCCCGCCCTCAAGGCCGCACAGGGCAGGCGGCAGGCGGCGGACGCGGCCGCCAGGGTCGACGCGCTGATGGAGCGGTTCGGGATCGCCCATGTCGGGCGGCACGGGATCACGCAGGTGTCCGGGGGACAGCTGCAGCGGGCCTCGATCTGCAGGGCGCTGGCGTGCGAGCCGTCCGTCCTGTTCGCGGACGAGCCGACGGGCGCGCTGAACAGCGGCATGACGAAGGAGGTCATGGACGCGCTGACCGATGCGCACACCGGGGGCGCGACGATCGTCATGGTGACGCACGACCCGGCGTGCGCCGCCCGCGCCGACCGCGTGGTGTTCCTCCGCGACGGCCGACTCGTCGATTCGCGCGAGTTCGGCGCGTGGAGCGAGGAGGAGTCGAGGCGCCGCGAGGACGACCTGGTCACGTGGCTGAGGGAGCAGGGCTTCTGAGAGGGAGCCCAGACGGGGAACGGCTCCTCCCGTGGCGGGAGGAGCCGAATCCGGAAGCGCGCTCCCGAGGTCGGGAGGTCGACGGCGGTCTCTTACTCCAGCGCTCTCCCATCTGAGCTACACCGGCCGTGCCGGTGGCAGGACTCGAACCTGCGACCTTTGGTACCAATTGAAGTATCCGCCGTCTTCGCACCGAGAGCGCGCGAAGGAGGTTATCAGGGCTGTTCTGGGTGGAGAAAGGGATTTTCCGGTCCGGGGATTGCGGCGCGTCCCGGTGGTCACTCGGTGACGATGATCCCGGCCGCGCGCAGTTCCGCCACGGCGGCGTCGGCACCGCCGGGGTGCGCCCCGACGAACACCGTCGCCGGGCCCTCAGGCGGGAAACGGCCCCTCCCGGTGGGGGAGAGGCCGTCTCCGGCGAGCGCTCCCGAGGTCAGAAGGTCGACGGCGGGTTCATGGTCCAAAGCTCTTCCATCTGAGCTACACCGGCTGTGCCGGTGGCAGGACTCGAACCTGCGTCCCTTGGATTAGGAGATGAAGTATCCGCCGTCTTCGCACCGAGAGCGCGCGAAGGAGGTTATCA
>NZ_ANBH01000105.1 GCF_000341185.1 Nocardiopsis chromatogenes YIM 90109 | reverse complement strand
GGGGATTGCGGCGCGTCCCGGTGGTCACTCGGTGACGGTGATCCCGGCCGCGCGCAGTTCCGCCACGGCGGCGTCGGCACCGCCGGGGTGCGCCCCGACGAACACCGTCGCCGGGCCCTCAGGCGGGAAACGGCCCCTCCCGGTGGGGGAGAGGCCGTCTCCGGCGAGCGCTCCCGAGGTCAGAAGGTCGACGGCGGGTTCATGGTCCAAAGCTCTTCCATCTGAGCTACACCGGCTGTGCCGGTGGCAGGACTCGAACCTGCGTCCCTTGGATTAGGAGATGAAGTATCCGCCGTCTTCGCACCGAGAGCGCGTGAAGGACGCTATCAGCGCTGTTCTGGGTGGAGAAAGGGATTTTCCGGCCTGGGGATTGCGGCGCGTCCCGGTGGTCACTCGGCGACGGTGATCCCGGCCGCGCGCAGTTCCGCCACGGCGGCGTCGGCGCCGCTCGGGTGCGCCCCGACGAACGCCGTGGCCGACAGGGGAACGGTCACCCTGTATCCCAGCCCGGCCGCGTCCCGCGCAGTCGCGGCGACGCAGACGTCGGCCGCGATGCCCACCACGGTGACGGCCTCGACGCCGTCCCGGGCGAGCAGCGCGCCCAGGCGGCTCAGCCCGCCGGTGCCGGGCCCCTCGTCGGCGCCCGGGACCGGGGCGTGGACGAACCCAGAGAAACCCCCCTTCCTGCCGGGCCCCTTCGTCACCACGGTGCCGCGCACCACCAGCTTCGGGTGCAGGTCGAACCGGGGGTCGTCGGGCGGCCCGTCGACGGGGGCGTAGTCGCGGGTGTAGTAGACCGGCCGTCCGTGCCGTGCGGCCGTTTCGATCTGGTCGTTCACGGCGGCGAGCACGGGCTCGCCGACGACGTCGACGAACAGGTTCTGCACGTCGACCACGATGAGCGCCTCGTTCGCGGGCATCGGCTGTCTCCTCACGTTCGGGTGTCCGCGCCGTGGCCGTACGGCCGGCGGGCGCGACCGGGGGGATCCCGGCGGTGGTTTGCTCGGCGATCATTCACTAGGAAACTATCTACCACGACATGAAACGCCGGTCAACCTTCTGCTAAGGTCGGGATATGCCGAACGAGCGCCCCGCAGCCCTGACCGCGTGGATGGAACTCGGTGACACCGCCACCCGGCTCCGCGCACAGATCAACCGGGTCCTCCAGCGGGAGGTGGACCTGACGCTGGCCGAGAACCTCGTGCTGTGCCATGTGGCCATGGCGCCGCAGGGGAGGCTGCGCATGGTCGACGTCGCCGACATGCTCAATCTCGGCAAGAGCGCGGTGACCAAGACCGTCGACCGGCTGGAGCGGCGGGAGCTGCTGGCCCGCCGCCGGGACGACCCCGACCGCCGGACCGTCTACGCCGTCGTCACGCCGGAGGGCGGCCGCGTGTTCGAGACCGCCCAGAAGGTGTTCGCGGAGGCCGTCCGCGCGCAGGTCGAAGGGGCCCTGACCCCGTCCGAGGTCGGAGAGTTCCGGCGCCTCCTCGACAAGCTCGACCGGCGCGCCTCCGCCGAGGAGCACGCCGACCCCGAGGGGCGGCAGGCGTAGAAGGGCCGGTCCGCCTTCCGCGGCCGATTCCACCGCGCGTCACCTCGGATTCGCCCCTCCAGGCCGCCGCTCGTCCTGGGGTGCGCGTTGACGGTCATCGTCGACCGGTGCCCCTCGTCCGTCCCTCGTCCGGGCAAGGGCGCACCAGGGCGTTCGCGTGATCTGCGATGTCACCCGCCCCGTCCGGTGATGGCCCGGGCGGAAGCGGTGGCAGGAGGTGATGCAGTCACTGCATGCCCTACCCCGGAACCGGCGGCTACCGGCGGGAGACCGGCGGCGGGAGCGTGGGGGCATGCTCAAAAAGTCCCCTTCCTTCGCTTTATCCCCCGCGCGGATCCGGGTGCGCCTCGCCCCGCTGCTGCCCGGGACGGTGCTGGCCGCGGCGGGCGTGGCGGCGGCGATGGGCGTGCACGCCCTTGTCCCGGGCGCGGGCGCCCTGGTCGTCGCGCTGGTCCTGGGGGCGGTCCTGGCCAACGTCGGCCTGGTGCCGGACCGCGCGCTGCCCGGCCTGAAGGCGGCGGCGAAGACGCCGATGCGCGCCGGGATCGTCCTGCTCGGTCTGGGGCTGTCCCTGCCGGACGTGCTGGCGCTGGGCGGACCGGTGCTTCTGGTGGTGGCCGGGGGACTGGTGGCGACGTTCGGCGCCACCGTGGCGATGGGCCGCGTGCTGGGCATCGGCCCCGAGCGGAGGATGCTCATCGCCGCCGGGGTGTCGGTGTGCGGGGCGTCGGCCGTCGCGGCGGCCAACGATGCTGTGGGCGGTGACGATGACGACGTGGCCACGGCGGTCGCCCTGGTGACCGTCTTCGGGACCATCGCCATTCCGGTGCTGCCCGCCCTGGCGGCGGCGTTCGGCCTCGGCCCGGACCTGACGGGGATGTGGATCGGTGCCAGCGTGCACGAGGTGGGCCAGGTGGCGGCGGCTGCGGGCGCGGTGGGCGGGACGGCCCTCGCGGCGGCGGTGGTGGTGAAGCTGACCCGGGTGGTGCTGCTGGCGCCGCTGTTGGTGGCGCTGGGGATGTGGCGGCGGAGAAGGGAGGCCGCCGGTGCCGGACCTGACGGGGCCGCTGGCGCCGATGGGGAGCGGAAGCCGAGCCTTCGCCGCCCGCCGCTGGTGCCGCTGTTCGTCGTCGGGTTTCTTGCGGCCGCAGCCTTGGGCGGGACCGGATGGCTGCCGGGAAGCGTGTTGGCGGTCGGGGGAGTGCTTCAGACGATCCTGCTGTCGGCGGGGCTGTTCGCCATGGGGACCGGAGTGCACCTGCCGACCCTCGCGAGGAGCGGAGCCCGGCCGTTGGCGCTGGGGGCGGCGGCAAGCGCGTTCATCGCGACGGCGACCTTGGGAGGGCTGACGGCGGTCGCGTGAGAGGACAGGAGGACGCCTCTACGGGTGCGCTACCGTTTCCAGGAGCCTCAAAGTTGCATGAAAGAGGGTTCAGCGCTGAAGAAGCCCCAGGTCAGCGAGGATGCTCCCCGCGCGTGCGGGGATGGACCCCCCGCAGCTCTTCCACCAGAAAGAACAAGCTCATGCTCCCCGCGCGTGCGGGGATGGACCCTGCCTGCGGCACCACTGCTCGACACCGCGCGAATGCTCCCCGCGCGTGCGGGGATGGACCCGGCGCACCGACATGGCCGGAATGCGCCTGCTGATGCTCCCCGCGCGTGCGGGGATGGACCCACTTCGTGGACCTGCTCGTCTAGGTCCACGGCATGCTCCCCGCGCGTGCGGGGATGGACCCGAGAGAGACACGCGTCCTGGTGGTCCGCAACGATGCTCCCTGCGCGCGGGGATGGACCCGCCTTCACCAGGGTCTCCCGGGGCGTATCTACATGCTCCCCGCATGCGCAGGGTCGGACCTGTGCGTCTGGAAGTGCTGTGCCCCGCACCAGCCGGGGTGACAACGAACGAAGGGGCGGTGCCGCGCACCGCCCCTCTCTCGTTTCCGGCTTCCTACGGGTTCGGATTCCCCGCGTAGAAGCGGTCCAGGATGTCCTGCCTCAGCAGGTGCTCCAGCCCTGCCGACCGCATCCTCGTGATCAGTCCCCGGCGGTCCGTGTCCAGCGCCGCCGCGGCCGTGTCCAGATGCCACCGCGCGTCGGCCAGCCGACTCAGCAGATGTCCCCGCTTCGTCTGGGTCTTGGACAGCACGATCGTCTTCAGGTAGGCCACGCGCTCCCTCTTGTGGAGGATCGCCTCCCCGATGTGGTTCGTCTTGGCCGGGTCGAACGGCGGCAGGAACCGTTCCAGCGTGAAGTCCCCCATCCGGTAGACCGGGTTCCGCGTGTAGTCGGCATCGGCCANCGCCAGCATCGTCTCGTCGTGGAACTCCCGCCACGACGCCCGCTGCTCCTCCAGTGCCTCCCGCAGCCCCGCCAGGTCCGTCACCCCGCGCGTCCTCAAGGGCGCGTACAGGTGGGGCGGGTCAGGGGCGAACATCGCGTTGCGGTAGACCGCCTCCCCGAACATGTCCAGCACCAGCGTCGGGTGCAGCATTCGGTAGTCCTCCGGGTGCGGTGTCACGACCACCGACGCCAACTCGTCCGCGATGTACAGCGCGACCCCGCACTGCCCGCGCACGATCTCGAACGTGCGCAGCGCCTCGGCCAGCCCGTCCACGTGCAGCCCCAGGTAGGAGTCCTCCTCGCGCGGCGACAGCCCCCGCCGGAGCGTCGTGCGCGACCACTCCTGCCATGCGATCTCCGGTCCGCCGAAGTGCAGGCTCAGATACCCCTCCATCGCCAGGTGCAGCGGCAGGAACCGCAGCCGCGTCCGGGCCGTGCGCTGCACCTGCCGCCGCAGCCCGAACATGGTGATCCGGGGCGGCCCGCCGGCCGCCTCCTCCCGCAACGCGCGCTCGGCCTCGGCCCCGGAGGGCACCCCGTCCTCCACCTCCGAGAGCCACGTGCCGTACGCCGCCGACGCCGCCTCGTCGCCCCACGCCGCGACGTAGGCGTGCGGTACGTACCCCACGTAGCGAGGCCGCCGCTGCGACCCCACGGCCGCGGTGTCGCCACCGGTCAGGCGCGGGTGCAGCCGCAGTCCTTCGACGGGGTGCCGCCGGAGCAGCGGCACCATGCGCACGCTGCCGCGCACCTGCGCGCGGCCGGTCTCCAGGCCCATCAGGGCGAGGCCGGTCACCGGACCTCCTGAATCGTTCGCGCCGCGTCGACGTCGGCGATATAGGCGGCCACCCGCTGGTCCAGGTGCTCGCGCAGCTCGGCCAGGCCCGACCGGCCCTCCCCGAAGCGCGCCAGCTCCACCAGCGACGGCAGCGCCGAGGCGTCCCGGATGCCCACGGTCGGCACCGAGCCCGCCAGCCGGGCGGGCTCCATCTCGTCCGCGTCCAGCACCGGGTTCAGGTGCACGGCCGCCGTCCGGCGGTCCGGGTCCACCCGGGTGCGCCAGGCGTCCAGCAGCGCCGCCGGGACGGGCGGGCTGTCGTCGTGCCCGTCCGAGACGACGACCATCCGCTCCGGCCCGTCCTCCAAGGCGTCGAGGATGGTCTCGGCCAGCCGGGTCGCGCCCTCCGGGCGGACGGTCAGGGCGTCGCGGCGCCCCGACACCCAGTGCGCCGTGTACCGCACCGACAGCTCCTCCAGCACGAAGTGGCACGCCAGCGCCACCGCCAGCGGCCGGTTCCGCTTCACGGGCGACCCGAACGAGGAGTAGCTGTCGTCGAGCACCGCCGCCGTCGGCCCCCACGTGCCCGCTTGGCCGCCGACGATCCGCCGGGCCGCCGACCGGAGCGCCGCCGTCAGCTCCTCGCGGCGCTCCTCCCGCTCGGCGATCNCACGTACGAGCACAGCCGCGTCAGGCCCGCCCGCCTCAGGTCGGCGCCTTCCAGGCCGTGCGCGCGCAGACTCCGGTCGAGCCGCAGCAGCTCGCCGCCGGTCGCCGACGCGCGCGCCCGGGACAAGAACTCCTTGCGCGGCACCCCGTGCTTGGCGGCGAACCCCTCGCCGACGCTGAGCGGCAGGTCGTAGGCGGCCTCCATGGTGTAGTGGGCCTCCCGGTAGGACTCCAGCAGGGGCGTGGCGAAGAAGCCCGCCCGGTGCGGCGGGGAGAAGCAGAACTCGGAGATCTCGCCGGGCAGGCGCAGGTGGGCGTGGCGGGCGGCGGCGGTCAGCCCGGCGCGGTACTTGACCGCGTCGAAGGCCAGGTCCCGCCGCTGCGAGACCCAGCGGGCGATGACGGCGCGCGTGCGCCGGTTGTTGACCCGCTCGGCGGCCAGACGCCGGAAGAGGCGGTAGACGCGCTGCGTCGGCATCCGCGAGAGGCGTTGGGCGATGAGGGCGCCCTCGGTGCGCCGGTCCAGGGCGGCGGCCCCGGGCTCGCCGGGGTCCGACAGCAGGCCGTGCACGATCCGGGCGGCGTTGTGGTCGTTGACGTCCAGCGCCAGCGAGGCCGCGTACAGGTCCCGGTAGTTGATGCGCACGTAGTCGTGCAGGAAGTCCAGGGTGAGCCGCTGCTCGGCGGCGCCGTCGCGGAACTCGCGCTGGCCGGTCCCGCTGATCGCGGCGTTGGCGAACCTGAGCACGTCCTCGCAGGCGAGCAGGTCGGTGTAGGTGTCGCCGTTCGGGGTCTCGCGCATCGCCGCTCCGCGGGGGTCGGGGGGAGGCCGACCGGGGAGGAGGGGAGCGAACTGCGTGATGGTCGCGATAGAGGCGAAATCCGGAAGTCGCGCCGAAGTCCCACGGTCGGCCCGGAGTGAGGCTAGCAGCCCGCGAGCGCCCGATTCATGGGGTTTTCGTGTCGCCTCCGCCCCCGGTGGAGGCCGGGGTGCGCCCGCCACGCGCCCCTGCACGTCCGTTCACGCACCGTCACGGATCCGGTGGCCGGTCATCGGCGGGTGCGTCCCTCAGAGCGGCGTGGCCGGGCCCGACCGGGTCGGTGCGACCGCCACGGGGCGAAGGAATGCCCGCCCCGTAGGGAGGGCGCTCACCGGTGCTCGCTGACGGCGGGTTCCTGTGTCCTGTCCGAAGTTCCCCCGCCCGGCCTCTTCCTTTGGTGCTTGCTGCCCGTCCTGCCCCGGTCTACCGGGCTTGGTCCCGTCGCCGACCCCCTTTCAGCTCCTCGCGGCGCTCCTGCCGTTCGGCGGTGGGCAGCGCCAGCACGTACGAGCACAGCCGCGTCAGGCCCGCCCGTCTCAGGTCGGCGCCCTCCAGGCCGTGTCGGCGCAGGCTCCGGTCCAGCCGCAGCAGCTCGCCCCCGGTCGCCGACGTGCGCGCCCGGGACAGGAAGGTCCCGCGCGGCACCCCCTTTCAACGCCCGGATAGGGGAGGAACCGACCGCCGCGCGGGAGAAGTCCAGCGCATCGGCCCCGCGCAGCTCGTCCAGCGGTACCTCGCGCAGGCGCTCCCGCACTCCGGCGGCGTTCCACTCCTCCAGCGGCCGCCGGCAGGTCGTCCCGGAGCCGAAACCCGACTCCGCGGGCAGGTGCTCCCAGGCGATGCCGGTGTGCAGGACGAACAGGACGCCCTGGAAGGCCTTGCGGTCATCGAGCCGCTTCCGCCCGGGATGCCGGAAACGGCGCTCGGCTCGGGGAAGCAAGGGCTCGATCCTGGACCCGAGCTGGTCATCGACATCCCACGGCCTCGGCCCGGCCGCCGCACACCCTCCAGATCATCGCCCCCGGGATGATCAGACCACGCACTGCCCCATCCTGTTAGGAGTTCTTCAGCCCGACTTCCCCGAGAGCAACGGGGATCCGGGCCGGTGGGGCCGCCGGGGGGAGTCACGGCGGGACCCGGCAGAACTCCGGGCAGGCCCTGGGCCCCGCGACGCAGGGGCGATGTGCCCGAAAGTCCCCGTGCTGGAGGCTGTTCACCCCTTAAACCGGGCCGCCCTCCCGCGTTCCACTGGAGACCGCCGCCTACGGGCTCGGCGTCCCGGGGGGACGGCCCTTCACCGGGCCGTGCGCAGCAATGTTCCCTGTCTGTGGAGGGCAGTGAGATGGCGACCACCCCGGTCCGGATCGAAGGCGACCTGGACGGCCGGAGCCGCTGGATGTGGCTGGTGAAGTGGCTCCTGGCGATACCGCACTACATCATCCTCTTCTTCCTGTGGGTCGCCTTCCTGCTGCTCACCGTCGTGGCGTTCGTCGGGATCCTGATCAACGCCCGCTATCCGGGCTGGATCTTCCGCTTCAACCTCGGCGTGCTGCGCTGGTCGTGGCGCGTCGACTACTACGGCTACGCCGTGCTCGGCACCGACCGCTACCCGCCCTTCACCCTCGGAGCGGCCGAGGACTACCCCGCGCGGCTGTACATCGCCGAACCCGGGCGGCTGTCGCGGGGCCTGGTCCTGGTCAAGTGGTGGCTGCTCGCGATCCCGCACTACCTGGTCCTCATGGCCTTCCTCGGCGGTACGACCTTCGTCGTCATGGACGGCGGGGACAAGGGGTACGGGGCGGTCGCCGCGGAGGCGGCCGCGAGCGGGATCGGCCTGACGACGGTCCTGCTCCTGATCGTGGCGGTCGCGCTGCTGTTCACGGGCCGCTACCCGCAGGGGCTGTTCGACCTCCTCATGGGCATCGCGCGGTGGGCGATACGCGTCGGGGCGTACGTCGCCCTCATGACCGACACCTACCCGCCGTTCCGCCTCGACCAGGGCGGGCGCGAGCCGCTCGCGCAGGACCCGCAGAGCGGAGCGGACACGCCGCCGCGGGCGCCCTCCGGGACCGTGTGAGACCGGCCGGGGCGGCGGGACCCGGCCCCGCCGCCCCGGCCTCACGCCTCCTGCGACTCCAGCCGCGCGCGGACCTCGGCGTAGCGCTCCCGCACCTGCGGGGCGGGCTCGCCGGTCCGCTCCTCCGCCTTCGCGCCCCTGCCCCACTCCGGCGGCTCGGCGCCGCCCAGCAGCGCCCACGCGGCCTGCCGCGCGGCCCCGTCGGCCACGTACTCGCTGTCCTCGGGCACCAGCACCGGCCGCCCGAACACCCGCGGCGCCAGCGCCTTGACCGCCTCCGAACGGGCGCCGCCGCCGATGAGCAGGACCCGCTCCACCGGGACGCCGTTGTCCGCCAGCGCGTCCGCCGCGTCGGCCAGGCCGCACAGCATGCCCTCCACGAACGCCCGCGCGATGTTGGCGGGGCGCAGGTTGGCCCCCGTGAGGCCGTCCAGCCGCCCGGTCGCGTCCGGGAGGTTCGGCGTGCGCTCCCCCTCCAGGTACGGCAGCAGCACCAGCCCCTCGGCGCCCGGGTCGGCGGAGAGCGCCAGCCGGTCGAACTCCTCGCGGCCGACCTGCAGGGCCGCCGCCCCGGCCTCCAGCACGCGCGCCGCGTTCAGCGTGCACACCAGCGGGAGGAAGCCCCCCTCGGCGTCGGCGAACCCGGACACCAGCCCGCTCGCGTCCGCCGTGGGCGCCGGGACCGACGCGAAGGCGGTTCCCGACGTGCCCACCGACACCGCCACGTCGCCCGGGCGCAGCCCGAGCCCCAGGCCCGCCCCCATGTTGTCGCCGGTGCCGACCCCCACCGCGCGCACGTCCTCCCGGCCCGGCGCCGGGGCGCACTCCAGCGCCTCGCCCGGCGCGGCCACGCGGGGCAGCCGCACGTCGTGCCCGAGCGCCAGGCGCACCAGGTCGTCACGGTAGGCGCCCTCGGCGGGGGAGTAGTACCCGGTCCCCGAGGCGTCGCCGCGGTCGGTCACCGCCTGCGCGGCCCCGGTGATCCGCCGCGTCAGCCAGTCGTGCGGCAGCACCGCCTCGGCCACCCGGGAGGCGTTCTCCGGCTCGTTCGCGGCCAGCCAGCGCAGCTTGGCCACGGTGAAGCTGGACACCGGCACGCTGCCCACGGCGTCGGCCCACGCCTTGGGCCCGCCCAGCTCGGCGACCAGGTCGGCGGCGGCGCCGGCCGCCCGCGTGTCGTTCCACAGCAGCGCCGGGCGCACCACGCGCCCCTCCTCGTCCAGGGCCACCAGCCCGTGCTGCTGGGCGGCGACCGCGATCGCCTCGACGCCCTCCAGCAGCCCGCCCGAGGAGGCCTCCTCGAACGCGCGCCACCAGGCCTCGGGGTCGACCTCGGTGCCGTCGGGGTGCGGGGCGCGTCCGGTGCGCACGAGGGCTCCGTCCTCGGCGCGCCGGACGACGATCTTGGTGGCCTGGGTCGAGCTGTCGACGCCCGCTACGAGTGCCATGCGATCTCCCTCAGGGGACAGGGGGCGCCCCTCACGCCGGGGGTGCGCTCCAGGGAACGTGGTGTGGCGGCCATTACCCGCCACACCCTAAGAGACCGCTTTTCCGAGGGCGGCTTCCACCTCGGCCCGGCCGGGCGGGGAGGAGCCCGCGCGCGTGCACGCCAGGGCGGCCGCGTTCGCGGCGAACACCAGCGCCTCGGAGGCGGCGTCCGGGCCCATCTCCTCCAGCGCCGCCGGGCCCTCCAGGAACCCGCGCCGTTCCAGCTCGGCCAGGTAGGCGCCGATGAAGGCGTCGCCCGCCCCGACGGTGTCGACCACGTCCACCGGCGGCGCGGCGGCCCGCAGCGGCTCCCGGCCGGGCAGCACCGCCACCGCGCCCTCGCCGCCGAGGGTGACCAGCGCCAGCCGCAGGCCGTGCTCCTCCACGAGCGCCTGGGCCGCCTCCACCGGGTCGCGCCCGGGGAACAGCAGCGCGAGGTCGTCGGCGCTGGCCTTGAGCACGTGCGCCACATCGCACCAGCCGCGCGCGTTCTCCCGGTAGGCGTCCATGTCCGGGCAGGCCACGGCGCGCACGTTGACGTCGTAGGAGACCACGGTCTGTCCGCGCCGCGCGCGCAGCCACGACCGCAGCACCGAGGCGCCGGGCTCCAGCACCGTGGCCAGGGTGCCCACGTGCACGCACGCCCCCGCGGTCTGCGACGGCAGCTCCACGGGCGACCACTGCCAGTCGGCGGTGCCCGCCGCGTAGAAGGTGTACTCGGCCGACCCGGAGTCGTCGAACGCGACGAAGGCCAGGGTGGTCTGCTCGGGGGCGTCCACCGCCCACCTCAGGTCCACCCCGTTCTCCTCCAGGTGGGCGCGGAGCATCCGCCCGAAGTGGTCCCGCGACAGGCGGCAGAGCAGGGGCGCGCGGGCGCCCAGCCGGTTCAGCGCGATGGCGGCGTTGGCGGCGCCGCCGCCCGGCAGCGCCCGCCAGTCGGCGGGGGAGTCCCCGGGGATGAGGTCCACCAGGGCCTCGCCGCAGACGATGATCATGTGACTCCCGACGTTCGGCGGCCCCGGCGCGGCGGTGCCGAGCACCGCCCCACCGGGACCGGGACTGTCCGACGGTTCCCCATCATGGCGGGGCGGCCGGGCCCGCGGCCCGCCGCCCCCGCCGTCGGCCCCTACTTCACCGCGCCCATCGACAGGCCCCGCACCAGCTGCCGCTGGGCGGTCCAGCCCACCACCACGATGGGCAGCGAGGCCATGACCGCCGCCGCCGACAGCTGCGCGATGAACAGGCCCTCGCTGGTGATGAACCCGGTCAGGAAGACCGGCACGGTCGCCGCCTGGGCGGCGGTCAGGTTCACCGCGAAGAAGAACTCGTTCCACGCGAAGATCGTGCAGATCAGCGCGGTGGCGGCGATGCCGGGCGCCATCACCGGCAGCATCACCGACCACAGGATGCGGCCCAGCCCGGCCCCCTCCACCCGCGCGGCCTCCACGATGGCGCCGGGCACCTCCAGGAAGAACGAGCGCAGCATCCACACCGCGATCGGCAGGGTCATCGCCGTGTAGAGCACGACCAGGGNCGGCCGGGCCCGCGGCCCGCCGCCCCCGCCGTCGGCCCCTACTTCACCGCGCCCATCGACAGGCCCCGCACCAGCTGCCGCTGGGCGGTCCAGCCCACCACCACGATGGGCAGCGAGGCCATGACCGCCGCCGCCGACAGCTGCGCGATGAACAGGCCCTCGCTGGTGATGAACCCGGTCAGGAAGACCGGCACGGTCGCCGCCTGGGCGGCGGTCAGGTTCACCGCGAAGAAGAACTCGTTCCACGCGAAGATCGTGCAGATCAGCGCGGTGGCGGCGATGCCGGGCGCCATCACCGGCAGCATCACCGACCACAGGATGCGGCCCAGCCCGGCCCCCTCCACCCGCGCGGCCTCCACGATGGCGCCGGGCACCTCCAGGAAGAACGAGCGCAGCATCCACACCGCGATCGGCAGGTTCATCGCCGTGTAGAGCACGACCAGGGTCCACACGTTGTCCAGCATGGACAGCCACGAGGCGGCCACATAGATCGGCACCACGACGGCCACCACCGGCAGCATCTTGGTGGAGATGAAGAAGAACAGCACGTCCTGGGTGCGCTTGACCGGTGCGATCGACAGCGCGTAGGCGGCGGGCAGCCCCAGCACCAGGACCAGCACGGTCGAGGCGACGGTGGCGATCAGCGAGTTGCCCGCGTACGGCAGGAAGTCGGCGCCCAGGACCGCGGTGAACCGGTCCAGGGTCGGCTGGAAGAACAGCGTGGGCGGGTCGGTCGCCGCCTGGTTCTCCTCCTTGAAGGCGGTCAGCACCAGCCACAGCACCGGTGAGACGAACAGCAGCGCGATCGCCCAGGTGGCCGCGGTCAGGGCGGTGCCGCGCGCGCTCCCGCGGGGGCGGCGCGCCGGGCGCTGGGGGCTCAGGGCGGTCACGTTCTCGCCTCCTGTGCGTTCATGAAGGTCCGGAAGATCAGCCGCAGGGCGAGCATGGCCACGATGATGGTGCCGACCACCACCACGACCCCCATGGCCGCCGACTGTCCGATGTCGAACCCGAGGAAGGTCCGCTGGTAGATGTAGAAGGGCAGGTTGGAGCTGGCGGTCCCCGGGCCGCCCTGGGTCATCATGTAGATCGTGTCGAAGGTGTTGACCACGTAGACCGACCCGAGCAGCACCCCCAGTTCGATGTAGCGGCGCAGGTGCGGCAGGGTGATCCAGGCGAACATCTGCCACCGGGAGGCCCCGTCGACCTGACCGGCCTCGATCACGTCGCGCCCCTGGCTCTGCAGGCCGGCCAGCACCAGCAGGGTCATGAACGGCGTCCACTGCCACACCAGGGCCACCACCACCGAGAGCACCGGCGACTGCGACACCCAGTCGGTGTCCCCGGCGCCCAGCGGCCCCAGCACGAAGTTCACCAGGCCGAACACCGGCTCGAACATGATGTGCTTCCACAGCAGCGCCGTGGCCACCGGCAGCACCAGGAACGGGGTGATGATCATCGTGCGCACCACCCCGCGCCCCCGGAACGGGCGGTCCAGCAGCAGCGCCAGGCCGATCCCCAGCAGCATCGCCACCACCACGCACGAGGCGGTGATCAGCACCGTGTTGGCCGCCGCCCCGAGGAACTGGCGGTCGGTGAAGACGCGGGCGTAGTTGGCCAGGCCCACCCACGCCTGGGAGTCGGGCCGCAGCAGGTTCCACGACCGCAGCGAGTAGACGATCGTCGCCAGGAACGGCAGCTGCGTGGTGGCCACCAGGAACACCAGGGCGGGCAGGAGGGGCGCGCGCCGCGCCCACCCGGCCGCGCGCCGGCCCCGCTCCTTCTCGGGCCGCCGGGCGGGCGCCGCGGGGGCCTCGCGCGCGGGCGCGGTCGCAGCGCTCATCGCTCGTCCTCCTTGTAGGTGTCGCCGACGTCCTGGGCGTAGCGCTGGCTCTGCGCGAGCGCCTCGCCGACGGTGACCTGACCGGCGATCGCGGCACTGAGCTGCTGGCTGACGCGGGTGCCCAGGTCCTGGAACTCGGGGATGGCGAGGAAGCCGATGCCCTGGTAGGGGACGGGGCGCGTGCCCGGGTCGGCGGGGTCGGCCTGCTCGATGCCCTGCAGCATGGGTCCGGCGTAGGCGCCCGCGGCCTCCTGGTACCCGGGCTCGTCGAAGGTCGACAGCCGGTTGCCCGGCGGGACCCGCTGCCACCCGTACTCGTCGGCCACCAGGCGGATGTAGTCCTTGTCGGTCATCCACTCCAGGAACCGCCAGGCCTCCTCCTTGTGCTCGGAGGTGGCGGGGATGCCCAGCGACCAGGTGTAGAGCCAGCCGCCGTAGTCGGTCTCGGCCACCGGGGCCGGGGCGTAGCCGTTGAGCCCGGCCACGTTCCCGGCGCTGTCGTCCTCGATGGTGCTCACCATGGAGGTCGAGTCGTAGAACATGGCGGCCCGCCCCTGGGCGTACCGGTTCAGGCAGTCGCCGAAGCCGCTGTTGGCGGCGCCGGGCTGGCCGTGCTCGCGCACCAGGTCCACGTAGAAGTCCGCGGTGCGGCGGAACTCGGGCGAGTCCAGCTCGGCGTTCCAGCCCCGGTCGTACCACCGGCCGCCGAAGGTGTTGAGCATGCTGTTGAACGGGCTGAGCATCTCGCCCCACCCGGCCAGGCCGCGCATGCAGATCCCGGACACGCCCGGCTCGACGCCGTCCAGCTCGGCCGCCAGGCCGGCCACCTCCTCCCAGGTGGGGTTCTCCGGCATCTCGACCCCGGCCTCCTCGAAGAGGTCCTCGCGGTAGGCCAGGAAGGACGACTCGCCGTAGAAGGGGACCGAGTACATGTCCCCCTCGTGGGAGAGGTCCTCGCGGATGGAGGGGATGAAGTCCTCGTCGTCGTAGCCCTCGGAGGCGTCGATGTAGGGCTGCAGGTTCTCCAGCCAGCCGAACTCGGCCCACTGGCGGGTCTCGTAGTTGCTGATCATCACGGCGTCGAACTCGCCGCCGCCGGTCGCCACCGACGTGGTGATCTTCGCGCGCGCCTCGTTCTCCGGCAGCGAGACGAAGTCGACCTCGATGCCCGGGTTCTCCTCGCGGAACCGGTCCTGCAGCGAGATCGCGTCCTGCATCTGGGGGTTGGAGACGATGGCGACGGTCAGCCGGACGGTGTCGCCGCCGGAACCGGTGGCGCCGGCCCCGGCGCATCCGGTGAGCAGCAGCCCGGCGGCGGCGACGGCGGCCGTGCGGGCGATGGGGATGGAGCGCGTGGGGTGCACTGTGCTGCCTCTTCCGATCGCTTCGGGTCTCAGGAGGCGCCGCCGGTGTCCGCGCCGCCCTCGGCGCCGGGGACGACCTGGATCTTCACACCGGCCCCCGAGCGCATCATGTCCAGCGCCTCGGGGAACTTCTCCAGCGGCAGCGCGTCGGTCAGCAGCGGGGCGGTCTCGATCGCGCCCTGGCCGATGAGGTCCACGGCGGTGCCGAAGCTGTTGAGCACCGCCATCGAGCCGACGATGGTGATCTCGTCGTTGTAGATGCGGAAGGGCGACAGCGACACCAGCGCGTCGTCGGCGGCCACGCCGAAGACGAGCAGCCGCCCGCCCCGCCGCAGGGAGGAGAACGCGGCCTCGATGGCCTGCGGCGCCCCGGTGACGTCGACCGCGGCGTCGAAGCGCTCGTCGTCCAGGTCGGCGGTGTCCTCCGCGGTGGCATCGGCGCCCAGGTCGGCGGCGATCGCCAGGCGGCGGGGGTTGCGGTCCACGACGGTGACGCGCGCGCCGGAGCCCTGCAGGAGCTGTTGCAGGAGCAGCCCCATGGTCCCGGCGCCCACCACCAGGAAGCGCTCGCCGACCGCGGCGCCGATGCGGCGCACGCCGTGCACCGCGCACGACAGCGGCTCGACCAGGGCGCCCTGGCGCATGCTGACCGAGTCGGGGAGCCGGTGGCAGTTGGCGGCGGGGACGGCGACGTACTCGGCGAAGGCGCCGTCGACGGTGTCGCCGGTGGCGCCCCAGTTGGCGCAGAGGTTGCCGCGCCCGGACCGGCAGGGGGTGCAGTGGCCGCAGAACAGGGAGGGGTCCACGGCCACCCGGTCGCCGGGGCGCAGGCCGCCGGGGGCGCCCTCGCCGACGGCGGCGACGGTCCCGGCGAACTCGTGCCCGGGGACCAGCGGGTAGGGGCTGGGCGGGAACTCGCCGTCGGCGATGTGCAGGTCGGTGCCGCAGATCCCGCAGGCGCCGACGCGGACCACCACTCCGCCGGGAGCGGGTACGGGGTCGGGCCGTTCGCCCACGGCGACGGATCCGGGCTGGGAGATGACGGCGGCACGCACGAGGGTTCTCCAGGGGTCGGGGACGGGCGTGACCGAGACCGCTCATGTGAGCGGCGTGTGTCACAGATGTTTCGTGTATTGAAAACCCATCGGAAATGCGGTGTCAATGCGCGGCGCTCGATCGAGTACACTGCTGCGCATATGAGCGAACGGCGGAGTGAGGCGCAGGAGGCCGCCCCGAGCGGTCCCGCGGAGATGGTGCGGCTGGCCGCGATCGCCCGCAGGTTCTACCTGGACGGGCGCTCGAAGGTGGAGATCGCCGAGGAGTTCGGGCTGAGCCGCTTCAAGGTCGCCCGGGACCTGGAGGCGGCCCGCGGCGCGGGCATCGTGCGCATCGACGTGCGCCTGCCCGAGCGTCTCGACGGTGCGCTGTCGGAGCGGCTGCGGCAGGCCTACGGTCTGCACCGCGCCATCGTCGTGGAGGCGGCCGAGGACCCGCTGGAGACCCGCAGGGCGCTGGGGTCGGCCGCCGCGCGCCTGCTGCCGGAGATCGTGCGCCCCGGCGAGGTGCTGGGCCTGGCCTGGAGCCGGGTGCTCCAGGCGATGGGCGCCGAGCTGGCCGAGCTGCCCCGGTGCACGGTGGTGCAGCTCAACGGCGTGCTCTCGGAGTTCGCCGAGGGCGGCGGGTCGGTGGAGGCGGTGCGCCGGGCGGCGTCGCTCTCGGGCGGCCCGGCCTACCCGGTGTACGCCCCGCTCATCCTCCCGGACGCGGCCACGGCGGCGACGCTGCGCGCCGACCCGGGCATCGCGGCCGCGTTCGCCCACTACGACCGGCTGACCACGGCGGTGGTGGCCATCGGCGGCTGGGACGAGCGGAACTCGACGGTCTACCAGGCCCTCGACCCGGACTCGCGGGCCCGCTACGACGGCCTGGGGGTGCGCGCCGAGGTGTCGGCCCAGCTGATCGACGCCGAAGGCGAGCCGGTCCACTGCGACCTGGACGAGCGTGTGATCAGCATCCGGGCCGAACAGCTGCGCAAGGTCCCTGAGGTGGTCGCGGTCGCCGGTGCGGGGGACGGGGCCAAGGCCAGGGCGATCGGAGCGGCGCTCAAGAGCGGCCTGGTGTCGACCCTGGTGACGGACAGCGCGGTGGCCCAGGTGCTGCTGGAGGGCGCGGCCGGCGACTGAGCCCTGCCGCGCCGGAGCGGTCCGGGGAGGTCCGGGCCGTCGCGGTCGGCGGGCCGCGGTGCGACGGCGGTCACCGCACCCGGAGCCTTGACCTCAAGGGAACTTGATGTCCGAGGGTGGGGCCATGGACACCACGGAGTTCGAGAAGACGGAGAACGCCCCCGCCGACGCGGAGGCCGAGGTCGCGGCGATCGAGAAGGTCGTCGCCGGGATCGAGCACGCGCAGCGCAACGAGCTCCCCGAGGGGTTCCTCCGGCACTTCCGCGGCGACGCCGTCTGGACCACGGGGCACGGAAGGCGACTGATCGGCCGGGAGGAGATCGCCGCCTTCACCCGCAAGGTGCTCCCCGGCGCGATGCAGGGGAACACCCCCACCTACGAGGTGCTGAACGTGCTCTTCATCCGCCCCGACGTGGCCGCCGTCAAGGTGCGCCAGCGCTACCGGGGGCCGGACGGGGAACAGGTGGGGCCCGAGGGCAGCCCGCTGTACGTCATGGCCAAGGAGGAGGGGGAGTGGCTCCTGACCGCCTGCCAGAACACGCTCGTGGCCGAGGAGTGACCGAGGGGGTGCCCCCGGTGCGGATGGGCGAGGCGCCCCGGCGCCGCCGGTGAGTGGTGCGCGCACCACTCACCGGTCCACGTGAACGCTCTCCTGACGGGCAGGGCTGCCGTGCCCGAGGGTGGGACCCGACATCGGCCCCCCTTGGAGGCGCACATGCCCCGCACGGTCACCACTCCGCAACCGGCCTCTCCCTCCGGGGCGCTGGAAGCCCGGGGCGAGCCGGGATCCGCGCCCCGCGCGTTGCGCATCGCCTGCCTGTTCTGGCTGGTCGCGATCGGCGCGGGCGTCGTCGAATCCGTCATCGGGGCCACCGGCATGCTGCTCGACGAGGGCATGACCGCCGGGCTCGCCGCCGCGATCGCCCTGCGCGTCGCCGTCTACTCGGGGGCCGCGGCGCTCGTCCTCCTCCTCTACCGGGGCCGGGCCTGGGCGCGGATCGCCCTCACGGTCCTTCTCGGGGTCATCGGCTTCGGGACTCTGGTGGTCCCACTCGCCGCCTGGTTCGCGGGCGGGGGCGACCCCGCGGCGGCCCTCGCGCAGGCGGACGGTGCACGACTGGCCTACTTCGCCGTCCGGGCGGTGCACATCGCCGCCGTTCCGGTTGCTCTGGCGGCCATGTTCCTGCCTGCCTCCGGCGCCTACCTCGCGTCCCGGACCGGGGGCGCGAACGGGTGAGCCGGCGCCGGTCCGGACGGCGAGGACGGCGCCACCTGCGCCACCTGCGCCACCAGTGCCCACATGGCGTGCTCAAGGGGCGGGCCGACATCTCCGCGCGGGGCGTCTGGGCCTTCGAGAGGCGGGGATGGGCGTACGAGGTGTGCCCGCCCGGTGCCGAACGCCTCAAGGCGGAGAGGGTCGCCGCTGAGTGCCCCGGGGCGCCCTGACGGGCGGTCCCGGAGCCTTCGGCGGAGTCGGCGCGGTCGTGGCGGCGGGGCGGCGGCGGTCAATGGTGACAGGTCGCCGATGACAGGTCAGCGGCGGCGGTCCACTGCCGTGAGCAGGCCCCACGCTGCCAGGGCGAGGGCGACGGTGGCCGTCGCCGCCCCGGCGGCGGCGACCCACCCGGCCGCCTCGTACAGGGCCGCGCCCACGCCCGACCCGGCGGCACCGGCCAGGAAGGTCCCGAACATGAAGACCGTGTTCATCCGGCCCCCGGCCTCGGGGTTGGACGCCAGCACCGCGGTCTGGTTGCCGACCTGGGCGGCCTGGAGCCCGGCGTAGAGGACCGCGATGCCCACGGCCGCCACGGGCGGCCCCAGGTGCGCCGCCATCAGCAGGGCGGCCCCGGCCGTGATCGCCGCCAGACCGGCGCCCCGCACCGGCCAGGTGCCGAACCGGTCGATCGCCCGACCGGCGACGGGCGCCACCAGGATGCCGAACGCCCCGAAGGCGCCGAAGAGCGAGGCCCCGAGCGTCGAGAACCCGAACCCGGGCCCGGTGAGCAGGAAGACCAGCGCCGTCCAGACCATGTTGAACGCCGCGAAGGCCGCGCCCTGGAACAGCAGCGACCGGCGCAGCGCCGAGACGCGCAGCAGGCCGGGCAGGGACGCCAGCAGCGCCGGGTAGGACGGGCGCGCGGTTCCCGGGGCGGTCGCGGGGGCGTCGGCCGCGCGGGGGAGCAGGGCGATGGTCAGCGCGCNCCCCCGCCGCCGCGACGAAGACCGGACGCCACCCGGCGAACTCGCCGAAGGAGCCGCCGACCACGCGTGCGGCGATCGCGCCGGTGAAGACCCCGGCCTGGAGAACGGAGACCACCCTCCCGCGCCGCTCGGGTCCGGCCAGGCCCGCGGCGACGGGCACGAGGAGTTGCGGGATGACGGTGAAGGCCCCCGCCGCGAGCATCGCGGCGGCGAGCGCGGGCAGCCCGGGGGCCGCCGCGGCGGTGGCCAGGGCGCCGACGGTTCCGGCGACCAGAGCGATGAGTAAGGGGCGCCGCCGCACCGTGTCGCTGAGCGGCAGCAGGAACAGGAGGCCCAGCGCGTAGCCGAGCTGCCCGGCGGTGGTCACCAGCCCGGCGTGGTCGGCGGTGATGCCCATGGTGTCGGAGACCAGTCCGAGCAGCGGGGCGCTGAGGTAGATGTTGGCCACCGTCACCGCGCAGGCCAGCGCGAGCACGGCGGTGAGCGTTCCGGAGATACCCGTCGGGGCTCCGGGCGTGCCGTGCGTACCGGGGGTGCCGGGCGCGGTGGGCGCTGCGGTGGCGTCGTCGGTTCCGGTTCCGGCGCCGGTCGGGTGCGCGGCTGCGGGATTCGCGGACATGGTCGGCCTCCGGAGGGACGTGGAATGAACGAACCAGATGGTTCGCTTTGTGGCGCGGTCGACCCTACACCCGCACTCCGAGAGAACGAACCATCTGGTTCGGAAATGTAAGCTGCCTCCCATGGGATACGACGCCGCCGCCACCAAGGCCCGCATCCTCAGGGCGGCCACACGGGAGTTCGCCGACCACGGGATCGCGGGCGCCCGGGTGGACCGGATCGCCGCCGCGGCCGAGGCCAACAAGCGGGCGATCTACGACTACTTCGGCGGCAAGGAGCGGCTGTTCACCACGGTGCTCTCGGACGCCTGCTCGCGGCTGTCGGCCGCGGTGCCGCTGCAGGAGGGCGACGACCTCGCCGAGTACGTGGTGCGCGTCCACGACTACAACCGCGAGCAGCCCGAGTACCTGCGGCTGCTGATGTGGGAGGAGCTGCACTACACCGAGGGCCCGGTCCCGGCGGAGGACTGGCGGACCGAGCGCTACCGCCGCAAGGTCGAGGTGGTCGCCGAGGCCCAGCGCCGCGGCCGCGTGCGCGCGGACATGGCCCCGGAGGTGCTGCTGTTCATGCTGCTGTCCCTGGTGAACTGGGCCGTGGGCGCCGGACAGCTCCGTCGCCTGATCACCGGCGGCATGAGTGAGGACGGCCTGCGCGCCTCGCTGCGCGCCTCGGCGTCGGCGCTGTTGGCGGGGGAGGGCGGCGAGCGGTAGGCGCCCCTGGCCGGAGCAGGGGGCGGAGCGGATGGCCGGACAGGTCGGCCCGCGCTGCAGCGCTGTCGGGTGCGCGGTGTGTGCGTGGTCGCTGCGATGGGCGGCGATGGCGGAGCTGGGCGGTTCCCCGGCCCTGTCGGTCGGCTGACGGCTCCCTTGCGGTGCGGGTGGGCCGGGCGGTGGGGTCGGCGGGTGGTCGGGCGCGTTCGCGGCGGCGATCGGGCCGGTGGGTGGGCCCGGAGGAGCGGCCCGCTGGACACCGCATTCCGGGCATGCCGGGCGCGCGGGTAGGGCTTCGGTGATCCTGCGTGGCGGAATCGCCACCTGATCAGCGATTGTGTGGCGATTCCGCCACGCAGGATGCCTCCGGCCGCCCGAGGTGCCCGGAAGGTGGGTTCCGGTTCCGCCGTTACCGGCCCCGCATTCGGTTGCCCGCTGTCCGGGGCGCCGGGCGGGTCCTCACGGGGCGTTCCGGGCGCAGGACGAGTGGATTCGGGCATTGGGTATGCCCGGATGGGAACGGATCTACGCTGTCAAGGCAGCGCTTGATTCGCACCTACGCCCCCGCCACGGTCTCACCCCAGGTCCGGGCGCCGTCTCCAGTGGCCCGTCGCCTCCTCGAACGCCGAAGCATGGCCGAGCAGGCGCCGCTCCGAGCGGTGCGGCCCGACCATCTGCACGCCCACGGGCAGCCCTTCCCGTGTGAAGCCGCCCGGGACCGACAGCGCAGGGCACCCGGTGACCGTCACCCAGAAGCACGAGGCCATCCACTCCAGGTAGTCGCCCATCGGCCGACCCGCGACCTCGGCCGGGTACTCCAGGCCGGCATCGAACGGGGGAAGCTGGCTCACCGGCAGCAACAGCAGGTCGTAGCGCTCGAAGAACACGCGGAACCGGTGGTACAGCTCCGCCAGGCCCTCCTTGGCGCGCCCTACCTGCTCACCCGTCAGCGCCGCCCCCTCGGCCGCGTTGCGCACGACCGCCTCCTTGACCTTGCCCGGGTGCGCCTCGATCACCGGGCCGAACGCCAGATGGAACTGCCAGGCGCGCAGCGTCCGGAAGACCTCGTCCGCGCCGGAGAAGTCGGGCAGCGCCTCCTCGACCGAGGCGCCGAGCCGCTCCAGCGTCCCGGCCGCCCCGGCGACGACCTCCGCCACCTCGGGGGCGACCGGCAGCAGCCCGCCGAAATCCGGCGCCACCGCCACACGTGCGCCGCGCACCCCGCCCGGCCCCGGTTCGGCGAACGCCGCCCCCGGCTCCTGCAGCGCCATCGGCGCCCTGGGGTCCGGCCCGGCGAGCACCGACAGGAGCAGCGCCGTGTCGGCGACGGTCCGCCCCATCGGTCCGGGCGTCGACAGCGTCTCCCAGGGGAGCGCCGACGGCCACGCCGGTACCCGCCCCGGAGACGGCCTCAGGCCGACCACGTTCGTGAACGACGCCGGGTTGCGCAGCGACCCGCCCATGTCCGACCCCTCGGCGACCGGGACCAGCCCGGCCGCCAGCGCCGCCGCCGCGCCCCCGCTGCTGCCGCCGGCGGAGCGGGTGGGGGCGTACGGGTTGCGCGTGGTGCCGAAGACCGGGTTGAAGGTGTGCGATCCGGCGGCGAACTCGGGCACGTTGGTCTTGCCGACCACGATCGCCCCGGCGGCGCGCATCCGCTCCACCACCAGGTCGTCGGCGTCGGGGACATGGTCGGCGAAGACCGGGGAGCCCAGCGTGGTGCGCACGCCCGCCACGGCGTGGGTGTCCTTGACCGCGACGGGCAGGCCGTGCAGGGGGCCCGGGGCGACCCCCGAGGCCAGGCGTTCGTCCGCGGCGGCGGCCTCGTCCATCGCGCGGTCGGCGCACACCGTCACGACCGCGTTCACCTGCGGGTCGACGGCGGCGATCCGGTCCAGGTGCGCCGCGACGGCCTCGCGGGCCGACACCCGGCGCTCCCGGATCATGCGCGCCAGCTCGACGGCTCCGGTCCAGTGCAGTGCGTCGTCGCGCTCGTCGTCGTGGGCGGGCCCGGCCAGGGGGTGGGTCTCGTGCATGGGGGCATCATGCCGCCTGGGCGCGGGCGTGTACCCGGGCGGGGTCCTCAGGAGATGTGGGGCGGTCCCTCAGTGCTCCGCGTGTCGAAGACCCGGTCCACGTGGTACTCGGCGACGGCGAGGGCGCGATCGGAGGTGAGGCGCCCGGTGAGGACGTCGGTGCCCAGGCCGTGGGTGAGTGCCAGCAGGCGGGGCGCCTCCATCGCCGGGTCGCGGTCGGTGGGGAGGCCGCCGTCTGCGCGGGCCTCCGTGAGCAGGTCGGCCAGTTGGCGCTCCAGGCGTTCGGGGCCGGAGACGAAGGGCTGCTCGGCCAGTGCGGGGTCGGTCATGGCCAGGACGGCGAAGGAGGTCCACAGCAGATGGAACACGCGGCTCTCCTCGTCGTCGGGGATCGCCTCGGCGACGAAGGCGTGCACGCGCGCACGGGCCGGGGCGGGGGAGGGGAGGGCGGCGAGCCGTTCGTTCCACCGCCGGTGGCTGCGCTCTTCGAGGTGGAGCAGTGCGGCGTGCATGAGGCCGCCCTTGTTCTCGAAGTAGTACTGCACCAGGCGGAGCGACACCCCGGCCTCGGCGGCCACCGACCGCATGGTCACCGCGTGCAGCCCGTCGCGCGCGGCGGCGCGGACCAGGGCGTCGCAGATGTCGGCCCGCCGCTGGCCGTGGTCGACGGTTCGGGGCACGGGTGTCCTTTCGGGGGTTCGTCGGAGGCGGTGCCGGGCTGGCACACCTTCATGATACAGGCGTATCATGAAGGTCGGGTGCGGAACGGTGCCCGGCCCCGATGGACCACGGAGGTGGGGTGCGGCCATGAGCAAGCGCAAGCCCGCGGGCATGGAGTGGGAGTCCTGGGCGGACCAGCAGGTCCGCGAGGCCATGGAGCGCGGGGAGTTCGACGGCCTTCCGGGGGCGGGCAAGCCCATCCCGGACATCGACCGCCCGCGCGACGACCTGTGGTGGGTCCGGCGCAAGACCGAGGAGGAGGGCGTGGCGCCGCTGCCCCCGGCGCTGCGCGTCCGCAAGGAGGCCGAGGAGGCGCGGGCCGCGGCGGTGGGGGCCCGCACCGAGGACGATGCGCGCCGGATCATCGCCGAGATCAACGAGGAGATCGTGCGCACGGTCAAGTTCCACACCACCGGTCCGCCGCTGAACATGATGCCTTTTGATGTCGAAGAGGTCGTTGCCGAATGGCGGGAGCGGAAGGCGGCCGACATGCGCAAGGCAGAGGAGAGGCGCGCCGAACGCGCACGGGAGGCGCAAATGGCCGCCGAAGAGAAGCGCAAGCGCCGCTGGTGGAACATCTTTGGGTGAGGTGCGGCGGGATGGCGGGTCGCTGAGTAAAGTGGTTCAAACCAAGAGGTTGCTTGGCCCATTCCCCCAGGTCAACGAGGATGCTCCCCGCGCACGCGGGGATGGACCACATTGGGGTGACGATGAAACGCGATTGTGGGAATGCTCCCCGCGCACGCGGGGATGGACCCGACGCTGCCGAGTGGGTGGCGGGGCGCCGGTCATGCTCCCCGCGCACGCGGGGATGGACCCTTACGTGGTTTGGGTACGGTGGCAGCATGAGCATGCTCCCCGCGCACGCGGGGATGGACCTTGGCGCCCGGCGGCACGATGGCCTCTCGCATCATGCTCCCCGCGCACGCGGGGATGGACCCGACGACGCGAACAAGTACGCCGACCGGGTCTGATGCTCCCCGCGCACGCGGGGATGGACCCACCACGTACTACTCGATTCAGATGATGGTCGGATGCTCCCCGCGCACGCGGGGATGGACCCCTCAGCGCCCGGTCGCGCCACACGGCCTCCAGATGCTCCCCGCGCACGCGGGGATGGAGGCACCTTGTCCGGCTGGAGCATGTCCTTCAGGTCGTGACTCTCCGCTCCCCGCACGTGCGGGGGTGCCGTTCCTCGGCTGGACGGGACCTACAGCAGACTCAGGACGAACCCTCCGGCCATGAGGCCCCCACACCCGATCTGCGCTCCCTCAGCAACGCCCGTGGGGTGAGACCGGACATCCTCCGTACCTCCCGGCTCAGGTGGGCCTGGTCGGCGTAGCCCGCCTGCACGGCCAAATCCGCCAAGCGCTGCACCGGGGCGGAGTCGGCCAGGGACAGGAAGCGCTGGAGGCGCATCACCCGTTGCAGCTCCCTCGGGTCCAGGCCGGTCGCGTCCAGCATCAGGCGCCGCAAGTGGCGCTCGGAGACCCCGGCCGCCTCGGCGGAGCCGCCGACCGATGCCGCGGGCGTGCTCAGCGCGCGCAGCGCCGTCCGGACACGGGCGTCGAAACCTCGGCGCGGTCGCAGTTCCGGCGAGTCGCCGTGCCATACCTGCTCGGCCAGCAGACGCGCCTCCCCCGACGGCAGGACGTCCTCCAAGGCGGCCTCCCCGTTCCGCAGGGCCTCGGCGGAACACCCGAGCACCGGCCCGATCGCCGAAGGGCGCAGGCGCAGGCCGCGCACCGTCGCCCCGGGGGACAGGCGGGCCAGCTCGGCCCCTGTCGCAGGGCCGACGAACCGGGCCCCGCCGTCCTCGGTCACCACCACGTCGGCGCAGGCGTCGGGCAGCACGCGTTGGACGTACCCGCCCCCGGGGCCGATCCGCTGCTCCCATGCGCACACGGCCCCCGGGACCGGGGGTCCGGCGGGCGGGAACTCCCGGTAGGAGGACCGGGCGCCGGTGCCGGACCCCGATCGGCGCGTGTCCGTTTCGTTCAAGACCGCCCACCCCCCACACCGCCATCATCAGGGGCATGAACCAGTCCGTCCACTTCATCACCCTGTCCACGCCCGACCTGAACGCCGCCCGCGACTTCTACGTCTCCGGGCTCGGGTGGACCCCGCTCATGGACGTGCCGGGGGAGATCATCTTCTTCCAGATCGCCCCCGGCACGGTGCTCGGCCTCTTCGAGGCGGGCAGGTTCGCCGCCGACATGGAGGGCGGTCCCGAGGACGCCCGCCTTGCGGGGCTGACCCTGTCGCACAACGTCGCCTCCCCGAAGGAGGTCGACGTCGTGGTCGACCAGGCCCTGAAGGCCGGCGCCCGCCTGGTCAAGAGCCCGAAGAAGGCCGACTTCGGCGGTTACCACGGGCACGTCGCCGACCCCAACGGGGTGGTGTGGGAGATCTGCCACAACCCTGGCTGGAGCGTGGGTGAGGACGGAACAGTGCGCCTGGGCCCGGTCGAGGGGTGACACCCCGGCGGGGGAGGGGCCTCAGCCGATGGGCGCCTCCCCCTTCATCACCTTCCCCAGCCGCTCCTTGAGGTCCTGGGCCTCGTTGAGCCGGGGGAAGGGCTCGCCCTCGGGGACCGGGACGTCCAGGAAGTCGCACAGCGGCTCCCACCCCTGCGACACCTCGAACACCAGCAGGTTGTCCGCGGGCACGGTCGCGCGGACGTGCTCCACGTGGCGCTCGAAGGCCGCGATGGCCGTCGCCTCGTCCGGCACCACGTCGGAACCGACACCGAAGGCCCCGCGCCACATGCTGTCCAGCAGCGTCCGGTGCAGCCTTTGCAGGCGCTCCATGGTCTGTACCGCCTCCGGGTCCGGCTCGTGCCCGTCCGGCGCCTCCTCCCCGCCGGAGAGGGCCGCGGGTGCGAACTGGAAGATGGTCTCGTAGGCGCTCTTGTACCAGCGCTTGGGGTCGCGGACGGTGAGCAGGATCTTGGCGTCGGGGTTGGCCCGGTGGACCTCTTCCCAGTAGTAGCCCGTCGGCCAGTCGACCGCCGACACGTACCCCTCGTAGAGGCGGTCCCAGGACGCCTCGCCCTCGCCCGGGGTGAGCGACCACAGCTCACTCTGCTCGGGGCGGCTCATCACCTCGAACATGTGGTGGCAGGGGCCGAACCCGAGCCGTTCGAGCGCGGCCTTCAGGGAGAGTGTTCCGGTGCGCGGGTATCCCGCGCCGATGACCTTGAGCATGTGCACCGTCCTCGGCGAATCGCGCCTGCCGCCCGTGACCGGGCGCCCTCGGTTCCGAGCCTCCTCCTGCCGCGAACGGGCCCACAAGGGCCCCCGTCCGGTTCTAGAGTGGCGGCCATGGAGGCGCTGCTCGGACACCGGGAGACCGTGGTGCTGGACGGCGGGCTGGCCACCCGCCTGGAGGAGTACGGCCGCGACCTGTCCGGCGGCCTGTGGTCGGCGCGGCTGCTGGCCGACGACCCCGGCCTGGTGCGCCGCGCGCACCGCGACTTCTTCGACGCCGGGGCCGACGTGGCCGTCTCGGCGTCCTACCAGGCGAGCTTCACCGGCTTCGCCGAGCAGGGCATCGGCCGCGACGAGGCCGCCGCCCTCATGCTCCGTTCGGTGCGTCTGGCCGCCCAGGCGCGGGACGAGGCCGGGGGCGGTCTGGTGGCGGCCGGAATCGGCCCCTACGGCGCGGCGCTCGCCGACGGCTCGGAGTACACCGGCGACTACGGCCTGGACGCCGACGCGCTCGCCGACTGGCACCGGGAGCGCTGGCACCTGCTGGCCGGATCCGGCGCCGACCTGCTCGCCTGCGAGACGGTGCCGTCCTTCGAGGAGGCCCGCGCGCTGGCGCTGCTGATGGACGAGAGCCCTGAGGTGCCGGTGTGGGTGTCCTTCTCCGGCCGCGACGACGCGCACGTCAGCGACGGCACGCCCATCGCCGACTGCGCCGCGCTGTTCAAGGACCGGCCGCAGGTGGTCGCCGTCGGTGTGAACTGCACGGCCCCCCGGCACGTCACCTCTCTGGTGGCCGCCGCCGTCGCGGCCTCGGGGCGGCCGGGCCTGGCCTACCCCAACTCGGGGGAGTCCTGGGACGCGCAGGCGCGCGCGTGGACCGGGCCGGCCGACCCCGAGGCGTTCGCGTCCGGCGCGGAGGACTGGCGGGCCGCGGGGGCGNGCGCCTGATCGGGGGCTGCTGCCGCACGGGCCCTGGCCACATCCGGCGGATCCGCGCTCACATCGGGTGATGTCGCGCCCCCGAGACTGCTGTGACGGCGGCGGGAGCACTAGGGTTCTGTACTCGACGCCTCCCGCGGCGGCGCGCCGCGGGCGGGCGAGCGGCGGAGAAGCGAATAGGGGAGCGCATGACGGACGGACCCAGGAGACTCGGCGGATTCACCCTCTACGGGGAGCTCGGGCGGGGCGGGTTCGGCACCGTGTACCTGGGGGTGGACGACGAGGGCCGCCAGGCGGCGGTGAAGGAGCTGCACCCCCACATGCTGGAGGACGCCCACGCCCGCGAGCTGTTCCGCCGCGAGTTGGAGGCGGCCCGGGGCGTGCGCGGCTTCTGCACCGCCTCGGTGCTGGACGCCGATGCCGACGCCGAGCGCCCCTGGATCGCCTCGGAGTACGTGGAGGGTCCCACGCTGCTGGCCGAGGTGCGCGACAGCGGGCCGCGCAGCGGCGCCGACCTGGAGCGCCTGGCCGTGCACACCGCCACCGCGCTGGTGGCCATCCACGCGGCCGGGGTGGTGCACCGCGACTTCAAACCGGACAACATCATGCTGGCCGACGACGGCCCCCGGGTGATCGACTTCGGCGTGGCCCGGCTGGCCGAGGCCGGGGCGGCCTCCACGGCCGCCGTGGGCACGGTCGGCTACATGGCGCCCGAGCAGCTGCAGGGCGGGCAGATCGACGACCGGGCCGACGTGTTCGCCTGGGGCGCCACCATGGTCTACGCCGGGAGCGGCGGGCAGGCCTTCCCCGGGCCCAACGTGGGCGCGCGCATGCTGCGGGTGATCAAGGGCCCGCCCGAGACCGGCGCCCTGTCCGGGCATCTGCGCACCATCGTGCTGCACTGCCTGGCGAAGGACCCGGCCGAGCGGCCCTCCGCCCGGGGCGTGCTGGACATGCTCACCGGCGCCGAGGAGGTGCCGCCCGCCCCCGACCCCGCCACCGCCGCGGCCGGGCCCACCGTGCGGGTGGCGCCGCCGCGCCGGGCGGCCGCGGCCGAGCAGGACACGCAGGCCGTTCCCGTCGCCGGGGCGGCACCGTACGCGTCCGGGCGGTCCCAGGGGTCCGCGCGGGCGCCGGACCCGGCGCCCGCCTCCTCCGTGCCGGCGTCCCCGCCGCGCCCGCGCCCGGCCCCCGACCGCTGGTCCGACCCGACCGGCACCCCTTCGGGAGGCGGCCCGTCGGGCGGCGGGCCCGACCCGCGGGCCCGCCTCGCCGCCGCCGAGCGGCACCTGCTCACCGGTGACGGGGCGGCCGCCGAGGGGCCGCTGCAGCAGGCGATCACCGGGTTCGACCAGACGGGCGACCAGGGGCGGGCCGACTACGCCCGCATCCTGCTGGGCGACCTGCACAACGTGAACGGGCGGCACGAGGACGCCTGGCGGCTGCTGGAGGCCCTTCGGGAGCGGTTCGAGCGCGCGGGCAAGCGCGTGCACCTGGCGCGGTGCCTGCGCGGCATGGCCCTGCTGGACCACGGCGAGGTGTGGGAGGGCCGCTCCGGGGGCGGACTGGGCTCCCTGGTGGGCGGCCTGCTGTCGCGGCGCGGCGCCGACCCGTGGCGGGCCGAGGCCCGCCTGGAGCTGGCCGAGCGGTCCCTGCTGCTGTTCCACGAGCTCAACCACGGCCGGGAGAGCGCCCGTACGCGGCTGGTGCTGGGCCAGGTGCTCAGCGAGGTCGGCGAGGCCGAGCGGGCGGTGGGCGCCTTCTCCCAGGCGGTGAGCGGCTTCGAGGCGCTGGGCGACCGGTGGTGGGAGGCGCGGGCGCGCCGCATCACCGCGCAGACCCGGTTCCACGCGGTGATGGAGCCGCAGATGGCGGTGGGGGTCTACACCGGGCCGCCGCGCGAGGGGCGGGAGCTGTCGCTGGTGCTGGACCACGCGCGGCGCGCGGTGCGGCTGTGCGGCAAGGCGGGGGACCAGCGGGGCCGCATCGCCGCACAGGTCCTGCTGGCCCGCGCGGTCTGGGCCACCCTGGGGCACGAGGGGGCGCAGGCGCTCCAGGAGGCGGAGGTGTCGCCGTCGGCGACGCCGTCGTCGGGGCCGGGGACCTCGGCGCAGACGGCGTGGTACGAGCGGATGACCACCTCCGACGAGGTGGAGGCGCTGCTGGAGACCAGCGCGGCCGAGGCCCGGTCGCAGGGGCTGGAGGAGCTGGCGGCCCAGGCGCGGCTGTGGCAGGAGCGGTTCTTCCACGAGAGCCCCGGTGTGCACGTCCAGGGGTGGGAGCTGCACAAGAAGCCGCAGGACGTCCCCTTCTGGGAGAGCGGTCTGACCCGTGGGGACCGCTGCGCGGTCTAGTCAGGAGGCGCGCGAGGGGCCGTGCCGGCGGCAGTACCCGACGAACTCCTGCGCCCGCCGGTTCAGGCGCATGCTCCGGGGCCAGGCCAGGACGACGGCCTCCTCGTGGACGGGTTCGGCGATCTCCTTGACGACCACCCGCATGCCCTCATAGGTGCGGTCGTTGGCCGGACGCTGCACCAGCACCCCGTAGCCCATGCCGCGGCCGATCAGCGCGCGCGCCGTCTCGAACGTGGTGGGCCGGTGGCGCACTCTGGGCGTCACGCCGAAGCGGTGGAAGAGCGAGAGGGCGTGGTGGGAGCTGGGGGCCGCGTCCAGGAGGACCATGGGTTCGGCCTCCAGGGCGCGCAGCGACACCTCGGGCAGGTCGGCCATGGGGTGGTCGGCCGGGAGGAGGACGTGGGGGCGCACCGAGAACAGGACGGTGCGCTCCATCTCGGGCAGCAGGTCCATGTCGTAGAGGACCGCCATGTCCAGCTCGCCTCGGAGCAGGCGGCGCTGCAGAACGTCCTGGGTGTCCTCGGCGAAGTCGACGGTGACCTCGGGGTGGCGGGAGGCGAAGCCCTGGAGCAGCGGGGGCAGGACGGTCGGGGCGAGCGTGACGTAGCAGCCCAGGGAGAGCACGCCGGTGAGGGCGCCCCCGCCGCTGGCCTCGGCCTCCAGCTCCTCGGCCTCGCGCAGGAGGCGGCGGGCGCGGGCCAGCAGGCTGGTGCCGGAGGGGGTGAGGGTGACGCCGTGCGCCTTGCGCCGGACGCACAGCTGCACTTTGAGCGCGCGCTCCAGGTCGTTGAGGGCCAGCGACACGGCGGGCTGGGAGATGTGCAGCCGCTCGGCGGCCTCGGTGAGGGTGCCCGCCTCGGCGATGGCGACGAAGTAGGCGAGCTGGCGCAGGGAGAACCGCGGCGGCGCGGGCGGCTCGGACACAGGGGCACCGGCCTTTCCGGGGCGGTGGCGTTCCGGAGGGGCCGGAAAGGGGTCCGGCCTGGGGTGATGCCACTCTAGAGCGCCGCGCCCGACTCCGCGACGGGTGGGCGATACGTCCCGGAACGCGTGGGGGCGGTGTCCGCAGTGACGGGGCGTTCGGGCCGCGGCATGCGCGCGGTCGACGGCGGGGCGCCGGTCCTGGCTCCGAAGGTGGGCCAGGGCGGCTCGGACCTGCAACGACCGTGCCGACCTGCTCGGTCGGAGACACCGTGTGACGGCGGATGCGGCTGGACGGGGTCCAGGCCGGGCCCCGGCACCGACCCCCGCCGCCGCAGGCCGGAACGGCCCCGGGGGGTGTCGGCGTGCGGGCGGGCGTCGCAAGGCGAGCGCGACCGCCCTCATGCCCCTGCGGGCCCGTCGCCTCCGGTGCCGCCGGGTCCCAGGCCGTCGGCGGCCAGGACCTGGCGGACGGCCGCGCACGGGTCGGTCGACGGCGACTCCGTGCGGATCAGGCGGGCCGCGCGCTGGGCCAGGTCGGCGAAGACCGCGCGCTCGTCCTCCGACAGGCCGCTGAGCACCGCCTCCTCGGCGCGGCGCACCCGGCTCTCGGTCGCGGCCAGCTCGGCGCGCCCGCGGGCGGTGGCCACGACGCGCCGGGCCCGCCGGTCGGCGGGGTCGGGGACGCGCTCGACCAGCCCCTCGGACTCCAGGGCGTCGATCACGTAGGTCATCACCGTGCGGTCGATGCCCGAGTGCGCGGCGAGGGCGGCCTGGTTGGGCGGCTCCTCGTGGACCACGGCGTGCAGCACGTGGTACCCGCGCGCGCCCAGCGGCAGGTGGGAGAGGACGAACTCGGCCGCCTCGTGCCACCGGCGCAGCACCAGCGCCAGCGCCCACCCCAGGTCGCCGTCGGCGGGGGCGGCGTCGGGCGCGGCGTCGGGGTGTTCGGGGTCGGCCATGTCCCGAGGCTACCAGGAATAGGTGGAACAGAAGATAGGTTGCTGTGCATATCATCTGACCGACAACATATGTGAGCGCTGCGCCGGAGGGACCCGCCACCATGGCCGACTATGGGCACGAACCGCTCCTCGGCACGTTCCTGACGCCGGACGCCGCCGACCCCGGGGGCGTCATCGAGCGCGCGCGGGCCACCGAGCGCGCCGGGCTGGACTACGCCACCTTCCAGGACCACCCGTACCAGGCGCGGTTCCTGGACAGCTGGACCCTGCTGAACTGGGTCGCCGCCGCGACCGAGCGCCTGCGCGTGGCCCCCAACGTGCTCAGCCTCCCGCTGCGCCCGCCCGCCGTCGCCGCGCGCGCCGCCGCCTCCCTCGACCTGCTCTCGGAGGGCCGCCTGGAACTGGGCGTGGGCGCCGGCGCCTTCTGGGACGGCATCGCCGCCATGGGCGGCCGGAAGCTGACGCCCGGCCAGGCCGTCGGCGCCTTGGGCGAGGCCATCGACGTCATGCGCGGTGTGTGGGACGCGGACGCGCGCGGCGGCGTCCGCGTCGACGGCGAGCACCACACGGTCCTGGGGGCCAAGCGCGGGCCGCGCCCCGCCCACGACATCGGCGTCTGGGTCGGGGCGTACAAGCCGCGGATGCTGCGCCTGACCGCCCGCAAGGCCGACGGGTGGCTGCCCTCGATGGCGTACGCGGACGAGGCGGCCCTGATCGAGGGCAACCGCGTCATCGACGAGGCCGCGGCCGAGGCGGGGCGCGACCCGCGCGAGGTGCGGCGCCTGCTGAACATCAACGGCGCCATCGGCGCGCGCTCGGCCGGGTTCCTCCAGGGCCCGCCGGAGCAGTGGGTCGAACAGCTCCTGCCCTACGTTCTGGAACACGGGTTCAGCGCCTTCTTCCTGGCCACCGACGACCCCGGCCAGATCGCCCGGTTCGGCGAGGAGGTCGCGCCCGCGCTGCGCGAGGCCGCCGCCCGGGAGCGCGCGGCGGCCGGGACGGCCGTGGGCGGGCGTACCTCCACCGCGTCGGCCGCGCGCCGGGGCGGCATCGACTACGACGCCGTCCCCGACGGGCTCAGGGACGCGGCGGTGGAGCCGGGCGACCGCGAGTACCCGCGAGTGCGGCACAACTACATGAGGCCCGGGGCGCCGGGACTGGTCCTGCGCCCGGCGACGGCCGACCAGGTGGGCGAGGCGCTGCTCTATGCGCGCGAGCAGAAGGCCCCCATGGCCGTGCGCAGCGCCGGACACGGCATCAGCGGGCGCTCGGTAGGCGACGGCGACGTGGTCGTCGACCTGTCGGCGCTGGACGGCGTGGAGGTGCTGGACCGCCGGTCGCGCACCGTTCGAGTGGGCGCGGGCGCGCGCTGGGGCGCGGTCGCCGAGCGCCTCGCTCGCGAGGGTCTGGCCGTCAGCTCCGGCGACCACGGCGGCGTGGGCGTCGGCGGGCTCGCCACCACCGGCGGCGTCGGGTGGATGTCGCGGTCCCAGGGCCTGACCATCGACCGGGTACGTGCGGTGGACGCGGTGCTGGCCGACGGCACGCAGGTGCGGGCCTCCCAGGACGAGAACCCCGACCTGTTCTGGGCCATGCGCGGGGCGGGCGGCAACTTCGCGGTCGCGACCTCTTTCGAGATCGAGGCCGCGGAGGTCGGCGACATCGTCTTCGCCGACTTCGCCGTGGACGCCGCGCGCACCCCCGACGTGCTGCGGCGGTGGGGCGCAGCGGTGGAGGCCGCTCCGCGCGAGGCGACCAGCTTCCTGATGCTGCTGCCCGCGCGCGGCGGCCAGGGGCCGCTGGCACGCTTCCAGGTCGCCTACGCGGGCGACGACGTCGAGGCGGCCAAGCGCGCGCTCGAACCCTTCCTGGACGTGGGCCCGGTGCTCGACCAGCAGGCCGTCCTGACCCCGTATCCGGCGGTCCTGGTGGCCCCGCACGGGCCCCACACCGGCGGGGGAGGCGAACCGGTCATGCGCTCGGCGCTGGTGGAGCACTTCACCGACGCCTCGGCCGCCGGGCTGGCCCGCGTGCTGTCCTCCGGGCAGACCATGGCGGTGCAGATCCGGGCGGTCGGCGGGGCGGTGAACGACGTCGCCCCTGAGGCCACGGCCTATGCGCACCGGCACCAGAATTTCTCGGTGGCCGCGCTCGGCGCCCTGGCCCACGCCCCCGCCCTGGACGCCGCATGGGAGGGGTTCCTGCCCTTCACCGACGGCATGTACCTGAGCTTCGAGACCGGATCCGGCCCCGGCCTGCTGGAGCGCGCCTTCCCCGGGCCAGTGCTGGAGCGGCTGCGCGAGCTGAAGGCCGTGTACGACCCTGACCAGGTCTTCGACCGCAACCTGCCGATCCCCCCGGCGGACCGGACCGCCTGATCCGGCGCCCCGGTCCGCCGCGTGCCCGCCGGTCCGCCATGGGCGGTGGACCGGCCGCCGCCCATGGCGGTCGACGCCGCCGGGGCGGACAATGGTGTGACGACGACGGGACCCGGCCGTGTCCGGTGGGAAGGCGGTCGAAAGGCGATGCGATACGAGACCACGAGGCAGATCGCGGCGCGGCCGGAGGAGGTCTGGCCGGTGCTGACCGATGTCGAGCGCTGGCCCGAATGGTCGCCCACGGTGTCCTCCGTCCGGGCACTGGACGGCGGGACGATGCGCCTGGGAGCGCGCTACCGGCTGGTCCAGCGGCGAACGCCCCCGGCCGTGTGGTCGGTCACCGTGTTCGCCCCCGGGCGCGAGTTCACCTGGGACACCCGGTTCCTCGGGGCCCGGATGACCGCCGAGCACCATCTGGACGCCGCCGACGGGGCCACGCGCGTGCGCCTGGTGCTGTCCCTGGAGGGCCGCGCGGCACCCGTGCTGGCGTCCATCGTGGGGGCGCGGATGCGCAGATTCGTGGACATCGAGGCGACCGCGCTGAAGTGGCGCTGCGAGCCGTGAGGCGGCCCGAGGTCCCCGGGGCTCCCCGTTCGCCCCGCCCGCAGGGTTGACCTCAAGTCAACTTGAGGAGTGAGAGTGGTGCCCACGCCCTCCCGGAACGGCCGGGAGGGCACGACCCGGAAGGGGAGTGGCGCCATGCGCGCGGTGCGAGTGGAGCGGTTCGGCGGCCCCGAGGTGCTGGTCCCCGCGGAGGTCCCGGCGCCCCGGCCCGGGGCGGGCGAGGTGGTGGTCGGCGTCGAGGCCGCCGACGTCATCTTCCTCGACACCCAACTGCGGGCCGGCTGGGGCAAGGAGTTCTTCGCCCTGGAGCCGCCCTACGTCGCGGGAGGCGGCGTCGTCGGCACGGTGGCCTCGGTGGGCGAGGGAGTCGACCCCGCCCTGGTGGGACGGCGGGTGCTCAGCAGCACCGGCGAACGGTCCCCGGAGACCGGGCGCACCCTCGCCCCTCAGGACGGGTACGCCGAGTACGCCGCCGCACCGGCCCTCAGCGTGACGGAGGTGCCGGACGGGGGCGACGGCGAGCAGGCGCTGGCCCTCCTGTCCGACGGGGTCACCGCCCAGCTCATCGCCGACACGGTGGCCCCAAGGCGAGGGGAGACGGTCGTGGTCGCCGCCGCTGCCGGAGGGCTCGGGTCGATTCTGGTGCAGCTGGCGCACGCGGCCGGCGCCCGCGTGATCGGGGCGGCGCGCGGGGAGCGCAAGCGCGCCTGGGCCGCCGAGCAGGGGGCCGAGCACACCGTCGACTACTCCGAGGAGGGGTGGACCGACCGGGTCCTGGAGCTGACCGGCGGGGCCGGGGCCGACGTCGTGCTCGACGGTGCGGGCGGCGCCCTGGGGACCGCCGCCTTCTCCCTCACCAAGGAGGGAGGCCGGTTCGTGGGCTACGGCGCCTCGGGCGGCGACTTCGCCGACATCGACCGCGACCGGGCCGAGGAGCGCGGGATCCGCGCGTTGTCGCTCCTGGAGCTGCCCGCCCTGGACGGCGCCAAGGATCGCCGCCTCCTCCAGCGGCTGCTGGACAAGGTGGAGCAGGGCGAGATCTCCCCGAAGGTCGGGCAGGTGTTCCCCTTGGAGAAGGCGCAGGACGCACACCGCGCCCTCGCCGAGCGCGCGACGCTCGGCAAGACCTTGCTGCGGGTGAACGGCTGACTTGGAGGGAGAAGGGGTGGGCGGAGCGGACGCACCGCCCACCCCTTCGGCATCCGCGTGTAGGGGCCGGACGTGCCCCCTGTCCAGAGGAGGGCGGAGGTCGGCGGCATGAGCGGGGCGGTCGGCCCGGAGCCGGTGTTCCGGGCGGTACGGGCGTTTCGGGGGGACGGGGGCGGTGGTTCCGCCACTCGATCGGTCTGGAAAGGACCATGTCGCCATCCTCGATTCCCGCACCGCCCGTCCTGTGGCCGGCGCGCCGGAATGCGGTGTGCCGGGGGGCATGCCCGCCAGGAACACGAGCGTCCGCTCGCCTGGACCGCGAGGGGCCCGGCGCCCTGCTCCGGCCGTCGCTGCCTTTCCACACGGCACTCCGGCAGCCGTCCGTCCGGCCGGGCCCGCGAGCGGGGTAGCTGCCGTGCCGTCGTCTCCGGTCGCCTTGGCCATCGGCGCGCCCGCCGTCCGACTGCGACGGACCGAGGGGATACCGCCCCCTCCACCTGCGGGCTTGACGCCCCGCCGCTCCAGGGATTGAATGACGGGCGTGCCGTGTGGCGCCGCAGCGACGAAGGCGGTGGCCGGGCGGCACCCGACCCTGGAGAGATGCCGTGATGGAAGCACGCTTCTGCGGACTGATCTAGCGCTCGGCGCCGCATGACTCCGCGCCCGTCGGCCTTCCTGTCCGGCGCGTGAGCTAGGCGCCCCCTTCTCCGCCGCATCGACGGCGACCCGTATTCGACGTGGTCTCCGCGTGCCCGTGCGCTCCTGGGATGCCCGCCATCCGTTCCCACGCGTGTGCGGAGACACCCCTGTCCGCTTTTGCGCGCACCCCGTGACCGGGTGTGCGCCGTTCATCCGTGCATTCAAGGAGATGCCGCCATCACCACCGACTTCAACCAGCAGGTCATCGACGAGTACCGCGCCACCCAGGGGCGCCTGTCCGGGCCGTTCGCCAAGGCCCGCCTGCTGCTGCTGACCACGACCGGGGCCCGCACCGGGCTCCCGCGCACCACCCCGCTGGGGTACCTCAACGACGACGCCGGCCGGGTCTTCGTCATCGCGTCGGCCGGGGGCTCCCCGCGCCACCCGGCCTGGTACCGCAACCTGCTCGCCGAGCCCCGCGTGACCGTGGAGAACGGCCCCTTCACCTTCACCGCCGACGCCGAGGTGCTGGAGGGGGAGGAGCGTGACCGCGTCTTCGCCCGCGCCGTCGAGGCCGACCGGGGCTGGGGCGCCTACCAGGAGCAGTCGGGCCGCACGCTGCCCGTGGTGGCGCTGAACCCCGTCGAGGGGGGCCCAACGGGCGACCCGGCCGCCGGAGACTTCCTCGTGGCGGTGCACAACGCCTTCCGCCGGGAGCTGGAGCTGATCCGCGACGAGGTCGCAGCCACCGGCACCGCCGCCCTCGGGGCCCAGCTCCGCATCAACTGCCTGATGGTCTGCCAGGGGCTGCGGCACCACCACGCCCAGGAGGATGAGGGCGTCCTCCCGGCCGTGGCGGCCGCGCGGCCGGACCTGGCGCCGGTCGTCGAGCGCCTGAGCTCCGAGCACGCCCGCGTCGCCGAACTGCTGGCGGCGCTGCACGAGCGCGTCTCCGGCGGCGACCCCGACACCGCGGCCGTGCTGGCCGACGTCGACCGCCTCACCGCCGACCTGCTCGCCCACCTGGACTACGAGGAACGGGAGCTGGTGCCGCTGCTCAACGCCGGGGTCGGGGAGCCGGTCGCCGACGCAGAGGCGGACGCACAGGACACCGGGGACACCGGAGCCGCCGGGGACAACGCGGAGGCCGGCCGCCCGCGCCCCGACACCGAGCGCGTGCGCGCCACCGACCGCGAGCGCGAGGAGGTGCGCGCGCTCATGACCGGCGGCGCCCTGTTCGGCGTCGCCGTACCCGGATCGGCCCGCACCGAGCCGCTGCTGGCCGACACCGGCGGCGTCCCGTGCGACTGGGTCGACGCCGACGGGGCCGGGCTCGGCGCCGGTGCGGTCCTGTACGTGCACGGCGGGGGCTTCGAGTTCGAGCAGCCCCAGGCCGAGCGCGTCATGGCCCACCGCCTCTCCTCCGCCGCGGGCCGCCCCGCCCTGCGGGCAGGCTACCGCCTGGCGCCCGCGCACCCGTTCCCCGCTGCGGTGGAGGACGTGATCGCCGTGTACCGCTCCCTGGTCGCCCAGGGGGTGCCGCCCGGGCGCACCGTCTTCGCCGGGGAGTCCGCCGGAGGCACGCTGGTGCTGTCGGCGCTGCTGATGCTCAAGGAGGCGGGCGAGGCCCTGCCCGCGGGGGCGGTGGCGGTCTCGCCGGTCACCGACTTCGCGGCCGAGGGCGGCTCCCGGGTGCGCAACGACGGCCGGGACCTGGTCCCCGCAGGGCTGATGACCCACATCGGCCCCGGGTACCTGAACGGCGCCCCGGCCGACGCGGCGCCGCAGTCGCCCCTGTACGGGGACCTGTCCGGGCTCCCGCCNCGCCCCCCCGCCGCTACTGCTGGCGGCGGGTGAGGACGAGCTGCTGCTCGACGACTCCGTGCGGTTCGCCGAGGCCGCCGCCGAGCAGGGGACCCGGGTCGCGCTCGACCTCTACGAGGGCATGCCGCACGTGCCGCACATGCCCGTGCTCGCCGAGGAGCCCCGCCTCAAGACGGCCGAGACCTTCCTCGACCGCCTCGCCGTGTGGGTGCGCGGCCTGGAGGGCGGGCAGGGCGGCTGATCTCCGCTCCGCGTGGAGCCTGGGCGGCGGCCCGGGCCCGGTTTACGGTGGTGCGGTGAGCAATGTCGAGACCCGCCCCTCCGAGCAGACCGTGTGCGCCCCGGGCACCGCGCCCGGGGCGCCGGGGCCCGCCCTGCCACCGGCGCCCCCGGCCGCCGAGCCCGACATCGAGCTCCTCGCGCCACGCGAGGTGCCCCTCGGCGGGCCGCGCGCCATGCCGGTGCAGCGGAGCCTGCCCAACCGTGAGCGCCGCATGGTCGGGGCGTGGTGCTTCGCCGACTTCTACGGGCCCTCCGACGTCGCCGACGGGCCCGGTATGCAGGTCCCGCCCCACCCCCACACCGGCCTGCAGACGGTGAGCTGGCTGCTCGAAGGGGAGGTGGCCCACAAGGACAGCCTGGGCGGCGACCGCACGGTGCGCCCCGGGGAGCTCAACCTCATGACCGCCGGGCGCGGCATCGCCCACTCCGAGCGCTCGCCGGAGGAGCGGCCCTCGATCCTGCACGGCGTGCAGCTGTGGGTGGCCCAGCCCGAGGCCGACCGCGACGGCCCCGCCGCGTTCGCACACCACGCCGACCTTCCCGACCTGCAGAGCGCCGCGGGCACCGTGCGCCTGATCGCCGGGGAGATGGCGGGGGAGACGTCTCCGGCGCGGTTCTTCTCGCCCCTGCTGGGGGCCGAGGCGGTGCTGGTGGGGGACGGCCCGCTGCGCCTGCCCCTGGAGCCGGAGTTCGAGCACGCGGTGCTGTCCCTCATCGGCCCGGTGAGCGCCGAAGGGTGCGACATCCCGGTGGGGTCGGTGCTCTACCTGGGGCGGGGGCGCAGGGAGCTGGTCCTGAACGGGCACCGGGGGTCGCGCGCGCTCCTGATCGGAGGGACCCCCTTTGAAGAGGACCTCGTCATGTTCTGGAACTTCGTGGGGCGCAGCCATGAGGAGATCGTGGCCGCGCGCGAGGCCTGGGAAGAGGAACGGGCCGCACAGCGCGCGGATCGGCCGGAAGAGGACGGCGGCGGCGCCCCCGGGCCCGGAGGGCCCGGTGCGGGGACGCCCGGCTCCGAGCGCTTCGGGGCGGTTCCCGGAGACGGCGGGGACCCTCTGCCCGCACCCGCCCTTCCCAACGCGCACTTGCGGCCCCGGTCCAGGTACAAGCGCACGTGAGGGCGGTTCCGCGCCCGGGCTAGCCCTCGTCGTCGGCCCCGGGCCCGGCCTCCCCCGCGTCCCCGGTGTCGGCGCCGTCGAGCAGGCCGCCGCCCTCGGTCAGCACGCGCCGCACCTCCTCGATGCGGGCGTCGTCGAACTCGACCCGGGGGTCGGGCTCCAGGAAGGCGGTGGCGACCGAGGCGAGCGCGAGCGCGGGCAGCGACCAGTCGGTCCCGCCGGGCACGCCGAGCGCGTCGGTGTGCACCGTCTGGCTGGACAGCACGGGGGTGGTGGGCGCCATCACCACCATGCCGCGCACGGTGGCCCCCGCGATCGCGGCCAGCGCCTCGAACCCCGCCCCCAGCCCGGGGCGCAGGCGCAGCCCGAGCAGCGCGGCGCACTGTTCGTAGAAGGCGGCCAGCCGGGAGGCGAACCGGCGCTCGGACTCGGCCAGGGCCAGGCGCACCCGCTCGCGGAAGCCGCTCTCGGGCAGGCTCAGGAACGTGGCGTGCAGGGCCAGGTAGGTGCGCCACTCGGGCGAGTTCAGGAACGTCTCCAGCTCGCGGGGCGCGCCCCGGCGCAGCACCTCGGCGGCCACCCCCACGCGCTGGGACGGGACGCGGAGGCGGTCGAGGTGCTCCAGCACCGTCCGCTCGACGCCGCGCACCGCCTCGGGGTTGCTCCCCCCGACGGCCGGGCTCGCCCCGCGCGCCAGCTCCAGCAGCAGGTCGCTGAAGAACAGGTCCTTGTAGGGCCAGCGGCGGTAGACCGCGCTGCGGGAGACGCCCGCGTCGCGGATGACGTCCTCGAAGCTGATGTGGTCCAGGCCCACGGTCAGGCCGGCGCCGTTGACCTGCTCGACGGCGGCCCGGAGCATGCGCCGCTCGGTCTCGGTGTCGGACAGGCGGCGCCGCCGCCGTGTCGGTCCCGCGTCCTCCGGGGGGTGCCCGCTCATGGATCCGTCCTTGGGATACGATGTCTCAAATTCCGAATATCAGGCCCATTCTATTGCGCGACGCGCGTGAACGCGCGGGGCCGGACCGCCCCCGGCGGTCCACCCGCCGGCGAGGGGAGAAGGATGCCTGACCACGACGCCGCACCCGGCGCTGACCGGCCCCTGGAGACCGCCGAGTCGGAACTGGCCACCCGCCGCGGCCCCTTCCGGGCCGTGGCCTTCCGCGACCCGGAGGAGGGCGGCGAGCACCTGGCACTGGTGCGCGGTCCGGTCTCCGGGGGCGGGCCGGTGCTGGCCCGCGTCCACTCCGAGTGCCTGACCGGGGACGTCTTCGGCGCCACCCGGTGCGAGTGCGGCGAACAGCTCGACGCCGCCCTGGAGGCGATCGCGGCCGAGGGGCGCGGCGTGCTGGTCTACATGCGCGGGCACGAGGGCCGCGGCATCGGCCTGCTCGCCAAGGTGCGCACCCACATCCTCCAGGACGAGCAGGGCCTGGACACCGTCGACTCGGCCACCTTCCTGGGGTTCCCCGTCGACGTGCGCGACTACCGCCCGGCCGCGCGCGTCCTGCGGCACCTGGGGGTGGGGGCGGTGCGCCTGATGTCGAACAACCCCGACAAGGTGGCGGCGCTGGAGGCGCACGGCGTCCCGGTGGCCGCACGCGTGCCGCTGCTGGCCCCCGCGCACAGCGGCAACATCGCCTACCTCACCGCCAAGCGCGACCGCCTCGGCCACGACCTTCCGCAGCTCGACGGCGGGGCCGACGGTGCGGTCGACGGCGCGGGCGCGGGCGAGGCGCCCAGCGGCCCCAACGGGCACGGCGGACCCGACGGCGCGGCGCGCGCGACGGGGGGCCGCCGTGGATGAGAACGGCGGTGGCCGGGGAGCCCGGACCCCGGACACGCGGGGCGCCGACCTGCTCCCGGTCGCGCGCGAGGCCGCGGCCCTGGCCCGGCGGATCATCGCCGAGCGCGCCCCGCGCTCGGTCTCGGCCAAGGGCGACCGCGACATGGTGACCGACGTCGACCTGGCCGTGGAGGAGGCGCTGCGGGAATTCCTGGGGCGGGAGACGCCCGGCCTGGGCGTGCTCGGCGAGGAGGGCGGGCGCACCGGCGGGGAGAGCGGCGCGCCCTACTGGGTGGTCGACCCCGTCGACGGCACCGCCAACCTGGCCCGCGGCATCCCGCTGTGCGGGGCGACCGTCGCGCTGGTCCAGGGGAGCACGGCAGTGGCGGCCGCGATCGACTTCCCCTTTCTGGACACCGCGTACGCGGCGGCGGCAGGGGTAGGGGCCTACTGCGGGGACCAGCGGCTGCGCGTGTCCGGAACCGCCGAGGAGGCGGCCGCCCTGGTGTCGGTCGGCGACTTCGCGGTGGGACCGGGCGCCGAGGCCAGGAACCGCGTCCGCCTGGACCTGCTGGGGCGGCTGGGCGCCCGGGTGCAGCGCATCCGGATGCTCGGCACCGCGGCGGCCGACCTGGCCTGGACCGCGCACGGGCGGCTCGACGCGGCGCTGATCCTGGCCAACCGGCCCTGGGACACCGCGGCAGGGGTGCTGCTGGTGCGCGAGGCGGGAGGGGCCGTCCTCGACCGTGACGGCTCCGAGCACACCGTGGACTCCGAGGCGACGATCGCCGTGGCCCCCGGGGTCCGCGAAGCCTTGATGGCGGAGGTGAAGCGCGCTTATGGGAGTCTGTGAGATCCCCGCCTACGCACGGCCCGCCGCGCCGCCCACGGGGCCGTGGTGCGGGACGGCGCTGGGCGCCCTCGCCCTTCCGGCGCTCTTGGCGCTGATCGCCTCGACCGTCGGCCTGGGCCCTGCGGGCTGGGCGGCGGGGTGCGCCTACGCGCTCGCGCTGTGGGTGCTGCTCGCACGCGGGCTGCGGCGCGACGGCGCGCCCTCGATGCGTCCGGCCGACCGCGTCACCCTGGCGCGCGCGGTGCTGGTGGGCGCGGTCGCCGCCCTGGTGGCCGACGCCGCCTTCGGGCGGCCCGCGCACACGGGGACGTTGGCCGTGATGGCGTCGGTGGCGCTGGCCATGGACGGCCTCGACGGGCCGGTCGCCCGCCGCACGGGGACGGCCTCGCGGCTGGGCGCCCGCTTCGACATGGAGGTCGACGCCTTCCTGATCCTGGTGCTCAGCGTGCACGCCGCGTTCCTCCTCGGGCCGTGGACACTCGCGATCGGCGTGGCGCGCTACGCCTTCGCCGCAGCCGCGCGCACGGCCCCCTGGCTGGGCGGGGAGCTGCCGCCCAGCAACGCGCGCAAGGCGGTGGCGGTCGTGCAGGCGGTGGCGCTGATCGCGGCCGTCAGCGGTGCCCTGCCCCACGGACTCGCGGTCGGGGTCGCGGCGGGGGCACTGGCGCTGCTGGCGTGGTCCTTCGGGCGGGACGTGCTGTGGCTGTGGCGCGCGCGGGACCGGGCGCCGGACGGGGCCGCCCCGGAGAAGGCCCTCTGGCCGAACGGAGGATGAGCACGTGGAGCGCACAGCGCGCGCCTTCTGGGTGACCGCCCCCGGGCACGGCGAGATCCGGTCCGCCGCCCTCCCGGAGCCGAACCCCGGCGATGTCGTCGTCCGCACCCTGTACAGCGGCGTCAGCAGGGGGACCGAGGCGCTCGTGTTCGGCGGCCGCGTCCCCGAAAGCCTCAGGGAGGACATGCGGGCGCCCCACCAGGAGGGCGAGTTCCCCGGCCCGGTCAAGTACGGCTACCTCAACAGCGGCGTCGTCGAGCAGGGGCTGCCCGGGCTCGTCGGACGCGAGGTGTTCTGCCTGTACCCGCACCAGACCCGGTACGTCGTCCCGGCGGACGCCGTCGTCCCGCTGCCGGAGGGGGTACCCGCCCGGCGGGCCGTGCTCGCCGGGGCGGTCGAGACGGCGGTCAACGCCCTGTGGGACGCGGCGCCCCGGGTCGGCGACCGTGTCTGCGTCGTCGGAGCGGGGATGGTGGGCTGCTGCGTGGCGCGGCTGCTGTCCGCCCTGCCCGGGGTGCGGCTGCAGCTCGTGGACACCGACCCGGCGCGGGCGCGGGCCGCCGAACGGCTGGGCGTGCCCTTCGCCGCGCCCGGCGCCGCCGAGGACGGGTGCGACCTGGTCTTCCACGCCAGCGCCTCGGACGAGGGGCTGGCCCTGTCCCTGGGCCTGCTCGGCACCGAAGGCGAGGTGATCGAGCTGAGCTGGTACGGCGACCGGCAGGTGCGCGTCCCGCTGGGCGAGGCGTTCCACCCCCGGAGGCTGGCGGTGCGCTGCAGCCAGGTGGGGCGGGTGTCCCCGGCGCGCAGCGCGCGCAGGACCCTGCGCGACCGCCTGGCCCTCGCGGTGAGCCTGCTCGCCGACCCCGCCTACGACGCGCTCGTCACCGGCGAGAGCCCCTTCGAGGAGCTGCCCGCGACCATGCCGGGCCTGGCCGACGGGCGGATCCCCGCCCTGTGCCACGCCATTGCCTACGCCTGACCGACGACTGCCCCGGCCCCCCGGGGGACCGACCGGGGACCGGGAATGCGTCCCCCTGTGTGAGGAGAGCCCCGTGTTCAATGTCACCGTCCGCGACCACTTCATGGCCGCGCACAGCTTCCGCGGCGACGTCTTCGGGCCCGCCCGGGCCCTGCACGGCGCCACGTTCGTCGTGGACGCCTCCTTCCGCCGCCCCGAGCTGGACGACGACGGGGTCGTCGTCGACATCGGCCTGGCGAGCGCCCGGCTCGGGGAGGTCCTGGCCGACCTGAACTACCGCAACCTCGACGAGGACCCGGCGTTCACGGGCGCCAACACCACCACGGAGTACCTGGCCAAGGTGATCGCCGACCGGCTCGCCGAGCGCATCCGGGCCGGTGAGCTGGGGGAGGGGGCGCGCGGACTCACCGGCCTCCAGGTGACCCTGCACGAGTCCCACGTGGCGTGGGCGGGCTACGAGCGGTCGCTGTGACGGCCGTGAGCGGGTCGGCCTTCGTCATCCCCGGCGGCGCCGCCGACCCGGCGGCGCCGAGCGGGGGAAACGTCTACGACCGGCGCACCCTGGAGGAGCTGGCGCGCGCGGGGCCGCCCGTGCGCCAGGTCCCGGTGGACGGGGAGTGGCCCGACCCCGACGCGGCCGGGCGCGCGCGGCTGGCGGCCGCCCTCGCCGACCTGCCGGACGGCGCCCCGGTGCTGGTGGACGGACTGGTGGCGTGCGGGGTCCCGGACATCGTCGTCCCGGCGGCGGCCCGGCTGCGGCTGGCGGTGCTCGTGCACCTCCCGCTGGCCGACGAGACGGGGACGCCCCCTGGGCGCGCCTCGGCGCTCGAACGCGGGGAGGGAACGGTGCTGCGCGCGGCGGACCTGGTGGTGGCCACCAGCGGCCACGCGGCACAGGACCTCGCCCGGCGCCACGGGCTCGACCCGGCGCGGGTGCACACGGTGGAACCGGGCAGCGACCCCGCGCCCGTGGCGCCGGGCACCGACGGGTCCTCGCGGCTGGTGTGCGTGGCCTCGGTGACCCCGCGCAAAGGGCACGACGTGCTCGTCGAGGCGCTCGCCGCGAACCGGGGGCGCCGATGGGAGTGCGTGTGCGCCGGGCCCGAACCCGCGGACTCTGCCTTCCCCCGTCAGGTGAGGCGGCGGCTCGGCGAGCACGGCCTCACCGGCCGGGTCCGCTTCACCGGCCCCCTGGAGCGACCCGCCCTGGACCGGGTCTACGCCGGGGCCGACCTCGTCCTCCTGCCGTCGCGCGCGGAGACCTTCGGCATGGCCGTGGCCGAAGCGCTGGCGCGGGGCATCCCGGTCGTGGCCAGTACGGCGGGCGCGCTTCCGGCGACGGTCGGGCGACCGGGGGACGGGAGGGCGCCTGGCCTGCTCGTCCCGCCGGACGACGCCCCCGCACTCGCAGCGGCGATCAGACGCTGGCTGGAGGATGCGGCCCTGCGCGAGGAACTGCGCGCCGCCGCGCGTACGAGGAGGGCGGAACTGCGCACCTGGCAGAGCGCGGCCCGGGACATGGCCGCTGTCCTGGAACGGCTCGCAGCCGTCGGCCGGAGACCGGAGGGGGCGCGGTGAGCGTTCCACGGCAGCCNTCGCCCTGCGCGAGCCCGCCGACGCCGCCGCGCGCCACCGAGGCCTGGCCGCCGAGGCCGCGCGGGCACTTCGGCGGCCGGACGCCGACGCGCCGCTCGTCGTCCGCGACCTGGGCGGAGGCACCGGATCGATGGCCCGCTGGCTGGCACCGCTGCTGCCCGGACCGCAGCACTGGGTCGTCTACGACCACGACCCGGGCCTGTTGGAGCGCGCGCGGGCCGCGGGTCCGCGCGCGTCCGCCGACGGGCGTCCGGTGACCGTCGAGACGCGGACGGCCGAGCTGGCGAGCCTGGGAGAGGCCGACCTGCGCGGGGCGGACCTGGTGACCGCCTCGGCGCTGCTGGACCTGTTCACGCGCGGGGAGGTCGAACGGGTGGTCGCGGCGTGCGTCGGCGCGCGCTGCCCGGCCCTGTTCACGCTGTCGGTGAAGGGCAGGGTGGCCCTGACCCCGCAGGAGCCGATGGACCGCGAGATCCAGGAGGCCTTCAACGCGCACCAGCGGCGGATGGCGGGCGGTAGGGCACTGCTGGGCCCGGACGCGTCACAGGCGGCTGCGGAGGCGTTCACCAGGGCGGGGGCGCGCGTCCTCGCCCGGCCCAGCCCGTGGCGCCTGGGAGCCGAGCGGCGCGCGCTGGCGGCCGAGTGGTTGGAGGGGTGGGTGGGCGCGGCCGTGGAGCGGAACCCGGACCTGGCCGCCAAGGCGGGGGCGTACCTGCCCCGCCGCCGCGCCGAGTGCGCGGCCGGCGGCCTTTACGTGGAGGTGGAGCACGAGGACGTCCTTGCACTGCCGCCGGGAGGGGACCGGTGACGAGGAGAGGTGGGAGTCGTCGGGGGATCGCAGTCGGCCACGGGGCGTATGCATGGCCGGGGCGGTTCGACAACGGCGGGCCCAGCAGGTGCCCCGCTCATGGGCCCCACCCGGCCACCCGACCACCAGGCCACCAGGCCACCAGGCCGCCGGGCCGCTCGCGGTCCAGGAATGCAGCGGCCCAGCAGGA
>NZ_ANBH01000104.1 GCF_000341185.1 Nocardiopsis chromatogenes YIM 90109 | reverse complement strand
GGGCGCTTCCCCGGCCCCGCCTGCCGGGCGGTGAGCCCCTCGCGGTCTGGGCGGGGCGGCGCGGCACCAGGGTTCGCGCTCTTCGACCCCCGGGGCGGCCTCCGGGCCTGCGCAGCGAACCCCGTCAGGGGTGTGAACTGGGAGAATACTCCGCGTTAGGTGCGGGCGGGGGCGGGATGCGCGCCCAGCGACGTTCCTGGCGGCCCCGGAGCGACGAAGAGCGCGATTCCAGAACATGTTCTGCAAACGGTATGCCCGGTTCGTGCCCGATTAGGGGGTTCGGTCCGGGTGCGGCGCCGGGCGCGGGCCCGCCCAGGCGTCCCTGTCGGACCTCCGGGGCCCGCGCGGGGCCGATATCGGCTACACGCGGTGATGCCGGGCCCGGCAAACGGCCACGGTGTGCCGTTTGGGGCCCTTCTGGAGGCAGAACCCGTTCTGGTATCGCGATGAACGCGCACCCGCACCGCCCGCGGGGCCGCCCCGGGCGTCGAACAGTGCGCAGAAGGGGTCCCGGCGGCCAGGGAACCGGGCGAAGCGGACACCGGCCCGGTACCGGCCGCCCCGGAACCCGCCTTCCGGCCCCCACGAGCACCCCGAGGGCATCCTGCGTGGCGGAGCCGCCGCGCAACCGGCAGTCGGGGGCGGCTCCGCCACGCAGGACCACCGACCCCCTCCCGGTGCCCGTTATGTCCGCTTCTCGCTCCCCAGGGGCAACGAGTGTGCAGTTCGGGCCACTCTGGCGCATCCAGTGTGCACTTTCGTGCACACTGGATGCCCGAACCGGCCCTCCCGCGCCCCGGCAGGCCCCGAATCCGGCCCCGGCGGGCGCACCGGCCCGGCGGCCGCCACGAGCGCGGACGAGCACCCGCCCACCCCGCCGCGCCGGCCACCCGGACCACGAGGGGCCCGCCGCCCGGCAAGCAGGGCCCGGAAACCGCCCCGCTCACCCCGTCGCCGCCATCAACGGCGACCACCCGCACGCCCGACACCCGACAGCGCTGCGGCGAGGGCCTCTGACCTTCGTCGTCGCTGCTGCTTTTCCTTGCGCTCCGGCGGCCCGCCGCCCGGCCGGGGCCACCGAGCGGGGCACCTGCTGGGCCGCTGCTTGCCCGGACCATGAGGAGCCCGCCGGACGGCAGACAGGACCCGGGAACCGCCCCGCTCGCGCCGTCCCCGCCCCACCGCACCCACCGCACCGGCCGCGCCCACGCCGCGCGGTCGACAGCGCTGGGGCGAGGGCCTCCGACCTCCGTCGGCGTCGCCTTGCCGCCTGGAACGCCGACGGCCTGGTGGCCGGGTGGGGGCGTGCGCGGGGTGGCGGCTGTTCCACCGCGATGCCATGGCCTGCATCGATCCGGGCCTGCCGGGGCAGGCAAGGAGAGAGGGGCGGTGAATGTTCGCGAATCGGGGCGATCGGTGCGGTTGTCGGTGGCATCATGGCCCCCTGGCCCGCCGCAGGGCGGAGTGCCGGACGGGGGCGCGATGGTGACCGAGCCGACCGATGTGACTGAACCTGAGCACCGGCGGCGCAGCGGGGCGCCGTCCGCATTGTGGCCGTGGGTGCGGGTCCTTGCCGCCTTGGCCGTGCTCGGCGTCCTGGCCTGGCGGCTGGACCTCGCCGCCGTGGCGGCGGCCCTCGGCACGGTCGGCGCCGGACCCGCGGCCGCGGCCACCGCCGCGGCCCTGGCCATCGGCGCCGCCACCACCCTGCTCAGCGCCCGGCGCTGGGTCCTGGTCGCCCGCGCCCTGGGCCTGCCCCTGCGCACCGGGCCCGCCGTCGCCGCCTACTACCGCGCCCTCTTCCTCAACGCCGTCCTGCCCACCGGCGTCCTGGGCGACGTGCACCGCGCCGTCGACCACGGCCGCCGCAGCGGCGCCCTCGGCGCCGGGGTCCGCGCCGTCGTGCTGGAGCGCACCGCCGGGCAGGCGCTCCTCATCGCCGTCGGGGTCCTGCTCCTGGCCGTGCTGCCCGCCTGGTGGGGCCTGCTGGACCCGGAGGCGGCCGCCGTCGCCGTCCTCGCCGCCGCCGCGGGCGCGGCCGCCCTGCTCGCCTGGGCGCGCCGGGGCACCGCGCTGCCGCGCGTGCGCCGCGCCGTGCGGGCCGTTGCCGCCGACGCCCGCGCCACCCTGTTCGCGCGCCGCTTGGGCCCGCGGGTCGCCGTGCTCTCGGCCGCCGTCCTGGGCGGGCACGTCGTCCTCTTCCTGGTGGCCGCCCGCACCGCCGGAGCCGCCGCCCCCGCCGTCGACCTGGTGCCCCCGGCCGTGGTGGCCCTGCTCGCCATGGCCATCCCCGCCAATGCCGCAGGCTGGGGCCCGCGCGAGGCCGCCACGGCCGCCGCGTTCGGCACCGCCGGGCTCGGCGCCGAACTGGGGCTGGCGACCGCCGTCGTCTACGGCCTGCTGGCGCTGGCGGCGAGCCTGCCCGGGGCCGTGGTCCTGGCCCTGAGCCGCCGGGCGGGGGATCAGCCGCCGCGCGGCGACAGCGGCGGCAGCGCAGCGAAGGACGCGCACAGGTCGGCCAGCACCGCCGCGCCCTTGTGCGCCGTGGCCAGCGAGGGGCGCCCCACCACCCCGGACGCGGTGTAGGCGCGCAGCCCCAGCGTCAGCAGGTGCGGCCGGTCCTCGGCGTCGTGGTCGGCATCCGCGTAGCCCGGCCCCACCAGCTCGGGGTGGGCGTGCAGCAGGATCGACGTCTCGACCTCGCCCGCGTGCATATCGGCGTCGGCGCTCGTCTCCAGCCCGGCCGCGCGGCGCGCGGCGGCCCAGTCGGACGGCCCGGGGAACAGCGCCAGCTCCCCGCGCGCCTCCTGCACCGCGTTGCCCAAGGCGTAGTTGCCGCCGTGCCCGTTGACCAGCACCAGCCCCGCCGCACCCGAGCGCCGGACCGAGGCGGCGACGTCGCGCACCACCGCCAGCAGGGTGGACGCCGAGATGCTCACCGTCCCCGGCCAGTCCTCGTGCTCGTGCGAGCAGGACAGCGTCAGCGGCGGGAGTACCTGCACCGGGTGCTGCGCGGCGATCTCCCGGGCGATGGTGCAGGCGATGACGGTGTCGGTGGCCGAGGGCAGGTGGGGGCCGTGCTGCTCGAAACTGCCGATCGGCAGCAGGGCCGTGCGCCCCTGCCGGTGTTCGGCGTCGGCGGAGGTGTCCATGGGCAGCAGGTGCCGGTGAGCGTCCATGGCATCCCGATTACCACAGTGAGCCGGGCCCGCGGCACCGGGCGGGGCGCGGGTCGCGGCCGCGTCACCGGAGCGGTGCCACTTGCGTCCGCCCGGGGCGGCGCGGCGTCCGCGCCGGGCAGGGCGGGTCACCTGCCGGGCGGCCGAAGGCCTCCCGGCGTAGGGCGGTCGCGGCCGCGAGAGGTTCCACCACTCCAGCGGACGCAGCCCGGGGCGCCCCCTGGGGGGCGGTGCGGGGCGCGGTCGGAAGGGCTGTAGTCTGCCGGACGCGTTCGGTGTTCGACCGTTCCGAGCCGCCCCACGAACGCTCGCCCCCCGGAAGCGAGAAAGGACCGCCGTGCCGTCGCCCACCCCTCCTCGCGGTCCCAGGCGTGCCTCCGGGACGGTCAAGGCCGCGGCCTCTGCGGCCGTGCTGTCCCTGCTCGCGGGCGGCTGCGCCGCCGTGCTGCCGTCCTCGGTCCGGGGCGCCGTCGGCGGCGAGGAGTTCGTCGAGTACTCCCTTGAGGAGCTCGGGCGACTCTGCGACGCCCCGGAGGGCCGGTACACCCAGGCGCGGGAGGCGGCGCCCGAGCCCCCGCACACGGTGGCGGTGTTCCTCAACGCGCCCGAGGACGACCGGGCCCCGGACCGGTTCGAGTTGGCGGACCTGGAGGGGGAGTCGTCCGTGTCCAGTCAGAACACGGTGTCCGGCTGGACCCCCGAGGCCGCCGAGGACGTGGAGCTCTTGGCCTGCGTCGAGGGGCAGGGGCCGGGGGAGCGGCTCGGTGAGTGCCTCTACCGGGACTCCTCGTACGACTCGACGAATCCGACACAGCGCACCGTGGCGATGTACTCGCAGCGGTTCACCGTGGACGTGCGGGAGTTGGCCACGGGGGAGCCCGTGCACGAGGCCGAGTTCGAGATCGAGCGGGACCCGGACACCGTCCTGGGCGGGATGTACGGCGGAGCCTGCCCGACGACCCTGGAGGACGGCGCACAGACGCCGAGCGAGCTCTACTCGATCCCCGGCGAGGGCCGCTTGGTGTCGGAGCTGTGGGAGACGGTCGAAGGCCGCTGATGCCCGCTCCGGCCGCACGGTGTCCGCAACCGGCCACGGGGGTTCTCGCCGACGGGCGGGCGCTGGAGCGGGGCCGGGACGGGCCTCGCCGCTAGAGTCGCCCCTATGGCTGCTCACGACATGAACGACAGGCACCTGAAGCCCTTCGACGAGGACTGGACCCGCGCGCTGGCCGTGGTCGCGCACCCGGACGACTTGGAATTCGGTGCCACGTCCGCCATCGCCAAGTGGGTGCGCCAGGGCAAGCAGGTCTCCGAGCTGCTGGTGACCAGGGGCGAGGCCGGGATCGAGACGGTGCCGCCGAACGAGGCCGGTCCGCTGCGTGTGGAGGAGCAGCGCGCGGCCGGGCGCATCGTGGGCGCCGAGCGCGTGGAGTTCCTGGACTTCCCCGACGGCACCCTGGAGTACGGCCTGGACCTGCGCCGCGCGCTGGCGCGCTCCATCCGCGAGCGCCGCCCCGAGGTGGTGCTGTCCATCAACTTCCGCGAGCACTTCCCGGGGCAGGGCTCCTACAACCACGCCGACCACCGGGTGCTCGGGCCCGCCCTGATCGACGCGGTCCGCGACGCCGCCAACACGTGGGTCTTCCCCGAGCTGGCCGAGGAGGGGCTCAAGGCGTGGAAGGGCGTGCGCGCGGTGGCGTTCGCCGCCTCGCCCCGGGCCACCCACTACACCTCTTTCGGGGAGGACGACCTGCGGACGGGGATCGCATCCCTGGACGCCCACGAGGTGTACATGGCGGCGTTGGAGGGCTTCGACCACAAGGCCATGCTCCGCAGGGCCGCCACGGAGGCCGGTGTCCGCAACGGAGTCGACCTCGCGGTGGAGTTCGAGGTCCTGGACGCCTGAGGGGCCGTGCCCGGCCGCCGCCCCCGCCCTGGGCCATCGCAGCTGAGGGCCGCGTAGCGGTCCGCCGCCGCGGTCCGGGGCGGATTCGGGGCTCGCCGCCCCACTCGCCGTTGAGGCCGTGCCCCGGGGCGGCCTGTGCGGCCCCGATCCACCCAGCACTCCCCCGCCGGTCCGCAGAGCAGGGCGTGTCGCGATCCGTGAGGTTCGCCGGGCAGGCGCGCCTCACGCCTCCAACGGCCACCCCGTATACGCCTCGGCCAGGTAGGCCGACCCCGCCCTGCTTCCCGTGACCATATCCAGCTCGCCGAGCTGGCGCCGGATGTCGAACGGGGACGCGTCCGGGGGCGTGTGCAGCATCGAGGTCATCCACCACGAGAAGTGCTGCGCCCGCCAGACCCTCCTCAGAGCCGTCGCGCTGTAGTCGTCCAAGCCCGTCTGAGCGCCGGTCGTGAAGAACTCCGTCAGCGCGCGCGCCAGCACGGCCACGTCGGCCACCGCCAGGTTCAGCCCTTTGGCCCCCGTGGGCGGGACCACGTGCGCGGCGTCCCCGGCGAGGAACAGGCGGCCGTGCCGCATCGGCTCGCACGCGAAGCTGCGCATCGGGATCACCCCCTTCTGGAAGATCGCCCCCTCCTGCAGGGAGAAGCCGCCCCCGGCCACGCGCGCCTGCAGCTCGTCCCAGATCCGCGCATCGCTCCAGGAGTCGGCGTCCTCGTCCGGGGCGCACTGGAAGTACATCCGCTGCACCTTCGGACTGCGCGTGCTGATCAGCGCGAACCCCCGTTCGGAGTGCGCGTAGACCAGCTCCTCCGAGGACGGCGGCGCCTCGGCGAGGATGCCGAACCATCCGAAGGGGTAGGCGCGGAAGTGCTCGGTCCGCGCCGCCTCGGGGATCGACCGGCGGCTGACCCCGTTCGACCCGTCGCACCCGGCCACCACCGCGCACTCCAGCTCCTCCCGCGCCCCGTCGGCGCCGGTGAAGGCGATGGCCGGGCGGTCGCCGCCGATCCCGCGCAGCTCCACCTCAGAGCAGCCGAACCGGATGTCCGCCGATGCGGCCAGGCGCGCGGCGATCAGGTCCTTGAGTACCTCGTGCTGCGGGTAGAGCCACACCGACCGGCCGACCAGCCCGGCGAAGTCGATGCGGTGCGGCGCGCCGCCGAACCGCAGCTCGACCCCGTCGTGGCGGGCGCCCTGGGCGAGCGCGCGGTCGCCGACCCCGTGCCGCACCAGCAGGTCGACGGTCCCCTGTTCCAGGACACCGGCCCTGATGGTCCGCTCGATCTCCTCGCGCGTGCGCGTCTCGACGATCACGGACGCGATGCCCTGTTCGGCGAGCAGGAGGGACAGCACTAGGCCCGCGGGACCGGCTCCGAGGATTCCGACTCGTGTGCGCATGGGGCCACCCAACTAGGTGGTCCGGGTCACGGCTAGTCTGGGCTTCCGTTCAGTGGAAGGCCTCGGGGGCCGGCCGCGGGGGCCCCGCGGCGAGGCCGGAGAGGGGCGCGCATGGCCGCCGACGCCGGGCAGGACGCCCGTTCCGTGACCGGGCGCGCGCTGCGCCTGCTCGCCGCCTTCGATGTGGCCCATCCGGCGCTGACCCTCTCCGAGCTGGCGCGCCGGGCGGACCTGCCGCTGGCGACCGCGCACCGCCTCGCCGGTGAACTGCAGGCGTGGCGGGCACTGGAGCGGGGGAGCGACGGCCGTTTCAGGATCGGCAACCGGTTGTGGGAGATGGGGCTGCTGGCCCCGGTGTCGAGCCGCCTCAGGCAGGTCGCCCTGCCGTTCATGCAGGACCTCTACGAGGCGACACGGGAGAACGTCCACTTGGCGGTCCGGGACGGCTGCGACGCGCTTTACGTGGAGAAGCTGTGCGGGCACCGCTCGGTGCCGATCGTGTCCAGGGTCGGCGGGCGGCTCCCGCTGCACGCGACCGGTGTCGGCAAAGCACTCCTGGCGGGCGCGGACCCGCAGGTGCGCGAGGACTACCTCGACCGGCCCCTGTCGCGCCCCACCGGCTTCACCGTGGTCGAACGCGGCCGCCTGGAGCGCGAGCTGCGGGATGCCGCCAGGCGCGGGTACGCGCTGACGCGCGAGGAGATGACCCTGGGGTCGGTGTCGGTCGCGGTCCCGGTGGGGCCGACCGGTGAGGAAGCGGAGGGTTCGGCCGCCGGATCAGCGCCACCAGAGGCCGCTCTGGGCATCGTGGTCCGGAGCCACAGGGCCGACCCGGCGCGCCTCGTGCCGCCCCTCAAGGCGGCCGCCCAGGCCATCGCGCGCCGTTTGGTGGAGACCGCACGGGACCCCGCCCCCGGGCTGGATCACGAACTTCCGCCGATGCCGGTTCAGCGCCGCGGCGCCCGGGACGCTTGAGCCCGATGCGACGGGGCGAGCGCCGGTTCGATGCCCCCACGGGTGTGGACGAAGCGCTGGCCGAGACCGATCGGCACTGCACCGAGGTCCTGGGGGAGCCCGGCGCGGCCACATGGTCAACCCGGTCGGTGACGTTCGCCGGTGGCCGTCGCGCGTTGGGTCGGCTGTGGCCCCGGCAGGGCGTCCTCACCGGCGGGGGTGAGGTCCCCCTCCTGTAGATCTCCTGCGACGACGAGTTTCGAGTGGGCGACGGACGACGCCTCTCCTCCCGGGTCGCGGCCCCGAGGCGCTGCGTGCGGGCGATGTCAGCCGGGTGCGCGTCGTGCAGAGTGTGCAGGGCGAGTGGCGGGCGGGCTCACGGGTGTTCTTCGGCGGCGCCCCCGCCTTCGCCCTTGTCCTTGCCGCCGGTGCTCTCGGGGGCGCCCTTGGCGGGGGCCGCGGCTGCGGGCGCGGCCTTCGCCCTCGCCTTCGCCTTCGACGGCTCCGGTGCGCCGGCGTCCTTGCGCGCCCCGCCGCCCGCTGCGCCCTCGGCCCCCTCCTCGGCCTGGGCGAACGGGCGCTCGCGCAGCAGTGTCGCCACCACCGCCGCCACCGGGGTGGCCAGGAACATCCCGAGGATTCCGCCGATCACGCCGCCGCAGGCGATGGCCACCAGCACCACGGCGCTGGGCAGGTCCAGCGCCTTTCCGTAGACGCGCGGGGCGAAGATGTGGCTCTCGGCCTGCTGGACCAGCAGCACCACCGCGACCACGATCAGCGCGGTCACCAGGCCCTCGGTGACGAAGGCGACCAGCGCCGCCAGCAGCCCGGAGATGAAGGCGCCGACGATCGGCAGGAACGCGCCCAGGAAGGTGAGCAGGATGAGCGGCGCGGCCAGCGCCGGGTCGATGAGGAACAGCAGCGGGACGCCGATGCCGACCGCGTCGATCAGGCCCACGGTGGCCACGCCGCGGATGTAGCGGCCCACCACCCCGTAGGCGGCCTCGGCCGAGGCGCGCAGGCCCGGCCGGGAGGCGGACGGCAGCAGCGAGTAGCTCCAGTCCATCAGCCGGTCGCCCGAGTGCAGGAAGTACACGGTGAGCACCAGCACCAGCAGCGCCCCCACCAGCACTTCGAGGGCGGCGGTCCCGGCTGTCCACACCCCGGTGACGAGCTGCTGGCGGTTCTGCTCGACCATCCGGGTGACCTCCTGGGAGGCCGAGTCCACCAGGTCGTTGAGGAGAAGCGGGTCCAGGCCCAGGGCGTAGGCGTACTCCTGCAGGGTGGCGGGCACCTGGCCGAGGCTCTCGATCAGGTCCTCGGTCCCCGAGATCGCCGGTCGCACGACCAGCGTGACGACGCCGCCGAGCACGATGAGGGCGCCCAGGAAGGCGCCGGTGGTGGCCGGGCCGCGTCCCAGCCCGAGGCGCCGCAGGCGCAGGACCAGGGGCATCAGCAGCGAGGTGAGGAAGACGGCGAGGATCACGGGGACGGAGACGACCTTGACGTAGGCCAGCCCCCACAGCAGCAGGACGATGACGGTTCCGATGAGCAGGATCCGCCAGGCGGCGTCGCCGAGCCGGTAGAGCAGGGACGGGTCGTCTTTCACGGGTGGTCCTCGGTTTCCAGCGGTGCCCGGGCGCCGAGCGGGGCGGTCGAACGGGTAGGGGCGGGTCACGGGGGAGGGCGGGACCGGCGGCGCCGGGCGCCCTCCGCCTTCGGTCGTACCCGACCGCCGCCCTTTCGTGTGCCCGGCCGCGCGGCGTTTCGCGATTTCTTTGCCCGGCGGGTGCCGGTCTTCTCCGCATCCGTCCAGGTGGGGGCCGGTCCGTCCGGCGGTGGTCCGGTACCGGGTCCGCACGCGGCCGACCGGAGGTGCGCCGTGCCGCCCTGAGAGCCCGTGCCGTCTGTGCCCCCCGCCCAGGCGGGACGGAATCCGCCGTCGGACGGGCGCCGGTCGGGGTTCCGGGGCTGGTCCGGGCCCGCCCCAGAGCCACAACAGCGTGCCGACCCGGTCGGACGGGTGCCGCACCCCCGCGGCGGACGCGACCCGACGCGCTCCTTCCTCCCGCTCGACCCGCACCGCCATCGGTCAGCGCACCGCCACCACCATGTGGTCGTCGCCCGCCTGCCACACGACCCCGGCCGAGGAGTACCCGGCCCCGCTCAGCAGCTCCACGTGGTCGGCGGCCGACAGCAGGTTGCTGCCGTGGTGGTGTTCGGCGGCGCCCGTGGGCGCGTCCTCGGTGGTCTGCGGGGTCGGGCGCTTCTCGGCCCGCAGGGGCGCCAGCCGGTCGTCGGCCAGGGCGGCGTCCCACCACGGCCCCCACTCCTCGCGCTCCCCGCGGCCCCCGGCCTCGGCGCGTCCGGTGCGCCCGCGCCCGACCGCGGCGGCCAGCGCGTTCATGCGCGCCTCGGGCAGCGGCATGTGGTCGGCGTTGGCGAACACGCCGCCGGGGGCGGTGCGCGCGGCCAGCGACCGGTAGAGGGCGGCCAGGGCCTCGCGTCCCATCCAGTGGAGCGCCGTGGTGGACACGGCCGCGTGCACGACCGGCGGAAGCGCCTCGGTCCAGGACGGGTCGGCCAGGTCGGCGCGGACCCAGCGCGCGGTGTCCCCGTAGTGCGCCTCGGCCAGGCCCAGCAGCAGGGGGTCGGCGTCGACGCCGATGAACGCGGCACCCGGCAGGCGCTCGGCGAGCCGCGCGGTCAACGACCCCGGGCCGCACCCCAGGTCGACGACGACGGGGGCCTCGACGCCCTCCAGGGCGGCGGCGACGACGTCGGCGTGCACGGCGAAGCGCTCCTCGCGGAAGGGGATGTACCCCTCCTGCTGGGCGTCCCAGCGCGCGACCCACTCGGCCGCGGCGTCGGCCGGGACACGGGGGGTCTGGTCGGTTGCGGTCACGCGTCCTCCATAACCATCGATATCGTTTTCGACAGTGACGAACCTACGGCGTGAGGAAGTGACCGGTCAAGTGGATTTCGACAGTCACATGAGCGGTGTGGTGGAGGCGGCCGTGCGCGCCGTGAACCTGCTGGTCCCAGGGGAGCGGGGCGGCCGCCCGCACGACGGGTCCGCCACTCCGGACGCGCTCGCCGACGCGCTCGCCGAGGCCGGGCGGCAGTACGCCCGCGACCTTCCCTCCCCTGGGGAGATCGAGGAACTGCGCGGCCTCGCCCGCCGCATGTACAGGGTCTTCGCCGAGGTCGAGGCCGGGGACATGGACGCGGCCTGCGAGGGCGCCAACGCCCTCATGGGCGACACCGGAGCGATGCCGGTGCTGGCCCGGCACAACGACGAGCCGTGGCACCTGCACTTCCACGCCGTCGACGCGCGCTGGGCGGTGGGCTGGGCCGCCGCCATGGCGACGGGGCTGGCCGTGGTCCTGGGCAGCGCGTCGGCCGAGCGCCTGGGCATCTGCTCGGCGGAGCGGTGCGACCGGGTGTTCGCCGACACCTCGCGCAACGGCACGCGCCGGTTCTGCTCGACCGCCTGCCAGAACCGGACGAAGGCGGCGGCCTTCCGCGCGCGCAGGCGGGAGGGCTGATCCCTCTGAGGGGCAGGCCGACCGTGTACCCCGACACCCCGGCCACCCCCTGATGGGAGGCGGGCGGGAGGGGTGAGAGCGGGGTCGTCGCCGCCCGCCGCCACCGGCAGACCGCTCCAGAACGGGCGCGACCGGGTCCGGCGGCGGAACCGGCCCCCGCCGCCGAATCGCCGCCGGGGCCGGCCGCTGCGACGGCCGCCGGACCGCCCCGCTCCGCCGCAGGGCGGAAAGCGGGGACCGGAAGTCCCGAACGCCTCATTCGAGCAATTAGCCCGAAAAAAAAGGGGGGCGCGGCTATTGTCGGGCGCATTTGTTCCCGACCCTTGAAGGGGGCCCTTGTGGTGCTCGGAGCCTGTGTGTAGCGTCAATTCCGCTGCCTGTGGACATCGCTGCGGGGGAGCGTGCCCCCGAAAGGAAAATGTGCCGTGCTGAAAAAGATCGCGATCATCGCGAGCGTCGGCGTCCTCGGATTCTCCGGAANGAATGGTCGGGACGGCGGCCGCCGCCGACTTCCACGTCTACGAACACGACGATTTCAACGGCCGCAACCAGGAGTTCAACGGAAGCGACCGCAATCTGGCGAACAACTACTTCGACGGCGGCGGCGCCATGAACGACCACATCAGCTCCATGAAGAACCACGCCGACCACGGAATCTCCATGTACCAGCACGGTGGGAGCAGCTGTGGAGGCATCACCTACTACGCCCGTGCCAACTCCGAGGACCGGGACCTGACCAACAACGACTTCGACAACCGCGCGAGCTGCATCATCTTCCACGGCTGAGAGGCGGTCGAGAGGAACCGTGTCGAAACGGTCCGGGAACAGGGGGACGGGAGCCGCGGGTCGGTCCGTGCGCGGATTCGGCGCGGCCCTCGCCCTCCTGGCCGCGGCGGGCTGCGCCGCGGGCTCCGGGGCGGCCGGGGAGGACGGTTCCGTCCCGGTCGCCCCGGAGGTGTACGCCCTGCACGTCCCCTTCGACGAGTACCGGCTCTCCGTGGTGGACCACCAGGAGGTCGCGTACGCACGGGACCTGCTCATGCGCGCGTGCATGCGCGGCCTCGGCAGGGAGTGGGAGGTCCTCGAGCCGCCGGTGCGCGACCCCGCGCCGGCGGACCGGCGGCGGTACGGCCTGATCGAGCCGCAGGTCGCCGCCCGCTACGGGTACCACATGCCCCCGCCCGCGCCGGAGACGCGAGAGCGCCTGCGGGTGCACGACGAGCGCGAGGAGCTGTCCCCCGGGGACGAGCGCGCCGCCTTCGGCGGCGAGGGCGAGGACGGCGAGGGCGGGTGCCGGGGGCGGGCGGAGGACCGGTTGCGCGAGGATGTGCCCCCGCCCGCCGAATCGCGTGTGTTCGCCTACGAGTCCGAGGCCTTCGAGGCCTCGATGGAGGATCCCGCGGTCGAGCGCGTCTTCGGTGCCTGGAGCGCGTGCATGCAGGACGGCGGGTTCGACTACGCCGACCCGATGGAGGTCCTGGGCGATCCCGCGTGGGCGCGGTCGGAGCGCCCGACCGACCACGAGATCGCCGCCGCCGAGGCCGACGTCCGGTGCAAGCGCGCCACCCGCCTGGTCGAGGTGTGGTCCGGGGCCGAGAGCCGGATCCAGCTCGAGGCCGTTCATGCGGAACCCGATGTGTTCGAGGGGTTCGCGCAGGCCAAGAGCGCCGAGCTCGCGGCCGCCCGCGAGGTCATCGCCGAATACGGCTGACCTCCCCGGGCGCGTCCGCCGCGTGCGGGAGGCGCCGGGCGCGGCGGCGCACCCGAAACATAAATGTCGCAAATGCCGAACCGAGGTTTCTTGTGCTTTACCTATAGGTGTGACGGGTGCCACCTTGGGTCGCAGGCGTGATCCGCGCCTCACCGCCGCGACCCCCGGCCGCGCAGAACGCGGCCCCGGACAGGAGGACCCGCAATGGCCAAGCCGTTCGCGTCATCGGCCGACCTGGACGACAAGGAGCAGACCCTCGAGGTCCTCGCCGACGGCGTCTACGCGCTCACCGCCGAGGGCGACCCCAACATCGGCGCGATCGAAGGCGAGGACTTCCTCGTCTGCTTCGAGGCGATGGCCACCCCCACCGCCGCCCGGGAATGGCTGGCCCGGCTGCGCGAGCACACCGACAAGCCCATCCGCTACCTGGTGCTCTCGCACTACCACGCGGTGCGCGTGCTGGGCGCCAGCGCCTTCGGCGCCGACGCGGTCATCGCCCACGAGAGGACCCGGCACCTCATCGCCGAGCGCGGCAAGGAGGACTGGGCCAGCGAGTTCGCCCGCATGCCGCGCCTGGCCAAGGACCCCGACTCGGTCCCCGGCCTGACCTGGCCCACCGTCACCTTCGCCGACCGGATGACCATCGACCTGGGCGGCGACCGCGGCGAACTCGTCCTGGAGCACGTCGGGCGCGGCCACACCGAGGGCGACATCGTCGCCTGGCTGCCCCGCCACCGCATCCTGTACGCCGGGGACCTGGTCGAAGCCGAGGCGGCCCTGTACACCGGCGACGCCTTCCACCGCGACTGGGCGGGCGCCACCCTCGACCGCGTCGCCGCCTACGGCGCCGACATGCTCATCGGCGGGCGCGGCCCGGTCACCCGGGGCCGCGCGGCCGTCGACGCCGCCGTCGAGCAGACCCGCACCTTCCTGGAGGTCATGCTCGACCGGGTCGGCGCGGTGCACGCGCGCGGCGGCACCCTCAAGGAGGCCTTCGAGGCCACCCACGCCGCGCTGGCCCCCGACTACGGCCACTGGCCCATCTTCGAGCACTGCCTGCCCTTCGACGTCTCCCGCCTGTGGGACGAGCTCTCCGGGATCGAGCGGCCGGTCATCTGGACCGCCGAGCGGGACCGCGAGGTCTGGGCCCAGTTGCAGGACTGACGCAGGACCGACGGAGGCCAGCCCCCCATGCCGAACCGACACCACCCCCCGTGCACGGGCGCACCCGTGCTCGTCCTCGGCGCCGGACCCGTCGGGCAGACCGCCGCGCTCCTGCTGGCCCACTGGGGCCTGGAGGCGGTCCTGCTCGACCGGCGCCCCGAACGCGACGCGGTCGGCTCCAAGGCCATCGTCCAGCAGCGCGACGTGCTGGACATCTGGGAGACCGCGGGCGCCGGGACCGTCGCCGACGAGGGCCTGACCTGGGACACCGCCCGCACCTTCTACCGGGACGACGAACTGTTCGCCGTGCGCCTGCGCGACCGCGGCGCCAGCCCGCTGCCGCCCTTCGTCAACATCTCCCAGGCCCGCACCGAGGAGATCCTCGACGGCGCCCTGGAGCGCGCGGGCATCCCGGTGCGCTGGGGCCACGACGTCACCGCCGTCGAACAGGACGAGGACGGGGTCACCGCCGTGTGCGCCACCCCCGAGGGCACGGTGCGGCTGCGCGGCGCCTACGCCGTGGCCTGCACCGGCGCCCACGGCGGCGCGGTGCGCCGCGCCCTCGGCGCCGACCTGCGCGGCAGCAGCTTCGAGGACCGCTTCCTCATCTGCGACATCCGCGCCGACCTGCCCGGCTGGGAGCGCGAGCGCCGCTTCTACTTCGACCCCGCCTGGAACCCCGGCCGCCAGGTGCTCATCCACCCCTGCCCCGGCTCGGTCTACCGGATCGACTGGCAGGTGCCGCCCGACTTCGACCTGGAGCGCGAGGAGGCCGACGGCGGCCTGGACCGGCGCGTGCGGCAGATCATCGGCGACCGCCCCTACGAGGTGGTGTGGCGCTCGGTCTACCGGTTCCACACGCGCGTGGCCGACCGCATGCGCTCCGGCCGGGTGCTGCTGGCCGGGGACAGCGCCCACCTGGTGGCCCCCTTCGGGGCCCGCGGGCTCAACTCCGGTGTGCAGGACGCCGAGAACGCGGCCTGGAAGATCGCCTTCGCCCTGCGCGGCTGGGGCGATGAGGAGGCCCTGCTGGACAGCTACGCCCGCGAGCGCGGCGCCGCCGCCCGGGAGAACGCCGACGTCACCTCCGCCACCATGCGGTTCCTGGTCCCGCCCGGCCCCGCGGAGGCGGCCCACCGCGAGAGCGTCCTGCGGCGCGCCCTCACCGACCCGCACGCCCGCGAGGAGGTCGACTCCGGACGGCTGGCCGAGGCCTTCTGGTACACCGACTCACCGCTGACCACCCCCCACGCCGGGCGCGTCTTCGGCGGCCGCCCGCCCCGGGGGAGCGCGCCCGAGCCCTGCCCGGGGGTGCTCGTGCCCGACGCCCCGGTCACCGTCCCCGGCCGCCCCGACATCGAGCGGCTGCGCCCCCTGGCGCGCGAGGGCCTCACCTTCCTGGTCGGCGGCGCCGCCGACCCGGGGGCCGTCCTCGCCGCCGCCCGGGCCGCCGCCACCGCCCCCGTCGCGGCCTACCGCATCACCGACATCGACGCCGAGGGCGCCCTGGACCGCGCACTGGAGCCGCACCCGGGCGAGGCCTGGCTGCTGCGGCCCGATGCCCACATCGCGGCCGTCGTCGACGCCGCCGACCCCGCGGCGATCGCCGCCGCCGTGCGCACCGCCCTGGGCGGCCGCCGCGGCACGGCCGCCCCCCACGCCCCGAGAGAGGAGACCACCGATGGCGTACTACCGGCGAGCGGGTGAGGTGCCGCGCACGCGGCACACGCGGCACCCCAACCCCGACGGCGGCCTGTACTACGAGGAGCTGATGGGCGAGGAGGGCTTCTCCTCCGACTCCTCGCTGCTGTACCACCGCAACATCCCGTCGGCCATCGTCGACGCCCGGGTGTGGGAGGTGCCCGACCAGACGCGCACCTCCAACGCCCCGCTGGCCCCGCGCCACCTGAAGCTGCACGGCCTCTTCGGCGACGCGTGGAAGAACACCGACACCGTCACCGGCCGCAGGCTCGTCCTGGGCAACGACGACGTGCGCATCTCCTATGTGGCCGCCGGAGCCCCCTCCGCGCTGTACCGCAACTCCATCGGGGACGAATGCGTGTACGTGGAGTCCGGGCGCGCCACCGTGCAGACCGTGTTCGGTGAACTGCGCGCCGCCCAGGGCGACTACATCGTCATCCCCCGGGGGACGACGCACCGGTGGCTCCCCGAGGGCGATGAGCCGCTCCGGGCCTACGCCATCGAGGCCAACAGCCACATCGCGCCGCCCAAGCGCTACCTGTCGCGCTACGGCCAGTTCCTTGAGCACGCGCCCTACTGCGAGCGCGACCTGCGCGGCCCCGAGGAACCGCTGCTCCTCGACGGCACCGACGTGGACGTGCTCATCAAGCACCGCGGAAACGGGCCCGGCGGCATCGCCGGGACCCGCTACACCTACCCGCAGCACCCCTTCGACGTGGTCGGCTGGGACGGCTGCCTGTACCCCTACGCCTTCAACGTCGCCGACTTCCAGCCCATCACCGGCCGCGTCCACCAGCCGCCGCCCGTCCACCAGGTCTTCGAGGGCCACAACTTCGTGGTGTGCAACTTCGTGCCGCGCAAGGTCGACTACCACCCCGAGTCGATCCCGGTGCCCTACTACCACTCCAACGTCGACTCCGACGAGGTCATGTTCTACTGCGGCGGCGACTACGAGGCCCGCAAGGGCTCGGGCATCGGCCAGGGGTCGGTGTCGCTGCACCCCGGCGGCCACTCGCACGGCCCCCAGCCCGGCGCCTACGAGCGCAGCGTCGGCGTGCAGGCCTTCGACGAGCTGGCGGTCATGGTCGACACCTTCCGCCCGCTGGACCTGGGCGAGGGCGGGGCCGCCGCCGAGGACCCCTCCTACGCCTGGACGTGGGCGGGCCGGGGGCCGCGGGGATGAGCGCGCCCCCGCTGTTCGCCCGCATGCTCGACGACGCCGCCCTCTTCCCGCCCGGCAACGCCCCCATGGGGCGCGCGGTCCCGCACCACCGCGCGCTCCGGCAGGGGCCCAGGGCGGACTACGTCGGGCCGTTCATCGTGGCCGACGCCTGGCTGGGGGACCTGGAGTCCGCGCTCGCCGAGGAGGCGGCGGGAGGAGCCGGGCCGACGGAGGCACTGGAGGTCACCGTCACCGTCCCGGGGGGCCCAGCGGCCATCGGCCCCGCCCTGCAGCGCGCGCGGCGGATGCCGCGGGTGCGCGTCGTCGGGGCCGAAGCGGCCGCCGTCCCCGCCAACGCCCCCGGGGGATCGGCCGGGGGCGACCCCGTGGCGGCCGTTCGCGCGGCCGCCCGGGCCCTCACCGAACACCTGCCCGACGGCGCCCTGGGCCACGTCGAGGTGCCGCGCCCGGCCGACCCCGCCCCGGCGATGGCGGCCCTGGCCGCGGCCGGGCACCGCGCCAAGTTCCGCACCGGCGGCACCACCGCCGACGCCTTCCCCTCGGAGGCCGGGCTCGCCGCCCGCATCGCCGCCGCCGTCGGCGCCGGGGTGCCCTTCAAGTGCACGGCCGGACTGCACAACGCCGTCCGCCACACCGCCGCCGACACCGGGTTCGAGCACCACGGCTTCCTCAACGTGCTGCTCGCCGCGGACGCGCTGCTGCGCGGCGCGCGCGTCGGCGAGGCCGGGGGAGTACTGGGCGAACGCGACGGGAAGACCCTCGCCCGGGAGGCGTGGGCGGTCCTGGGCGACGAACGGCGCTCGCGTGCGGTGCGCGCCGCCTTCACCGGGTTCGGCACCTGCAGCGTGGACGAGCCGCTGGAGGACCTGGAAGCGCTGGGGCTGCCGCCCGGCACCCCGCCCCGATGACCCCCGATCCCGGCGGGGCCGCCCCGACCCGACGACACCAGGAGGACCACGAGGTGCCCGAAAGCTGGCTCGACATCGCGCCGGACTCACCGTTCGGCCTGCACAACCTGCCCTACGGGGTGTTCAGCGAACCCGGCGGCCCCGGCCCGCGGGCCGGGGTGGCCGTGGGCGCGTACGTGCTCGACCTGGGGGCGGCGGCCCGGGCGGCCGGGTCCCCGTTCGCCGACGCGGTCTCCGGCCCCTCCCTGGACGGCCTGCTGGCCGCCGGGCGGCCGGTGTGGGAGCAGGTGCGCGCCACCGTGCTGCGCTGGCTCACCGACCCCGCGCGCGAGGAGGACGTGCGCCCCCACCTCATCGGGCGCGACCGCGTGCGCATGCACATGCCCTTCACCGTCGGCGACTACGTCGACTTCTACTCCTCCGAGCACCACGCCACCAACGTCGGGCGCATCTTCCGGCCCGACTCGGCGCCCCTGACCCCCAACTGGAAGCACCTGCCCATCGGCTACCACGGGCGCGCCGGGACGGTCGTCCCCTCGGGGTCGCCCGTCGTCCGCCCGTGCGGCCAGCGCAAGGGGCCGGACGACCCCGCCCCCGTGTTCGGCCCCTCGCGGCGCCTGGACATCGAGGCCGAGGTGGGGTTCGTGGTCGGCGCCCCCAGCGGGCGCGGCGGGCGCGTGCCCGTCGGCGGCTTCGCCGACCACGTCTTCGGGGTGTTCCTGGTCAACGACTGGTCCGCGCGCGACCTGCAGGCCTGGGAGTACGTCCCGCTGGGGCCGTTCCTGGGCAAGTCGTTCGCCACCTCGGTGTCCCCGTGGGTCGTGCCGCTGCAGGCGCTGGAGGCGGCGCGCGTGGAACCCCCGGAGCGCGACCCGGAGCCGCTGGAGTACCTGCGCGACGCCAAGGACGAGCCGTGGGGGCTGGACCTGGAGCTGGAGGTGCGGATCAACGGGCATGTGGTCGCCCGGCCGCCGTTCGCGCAGATGTACTGGACCCCCGCCCAGCAGCTCGCCCACATGACCGTCAACGGCGCCTCGGTGCGCACCGGGGACATGTACGCCTCGGGCACCGTCAGCGGCCCCGAGCGGGGGCAGCGCGGGTGCCTGCTGGAGCTGACGTGGGGCGGCAAGGAGCCCCTGAAGCTGCCCGACGGCTCCGAGCGCGCGTTCCTGGAGGACGGGGACACGGTCGCCATCAGTGCGACGGCGCCCGGCCCGGACGGGTCGGTCATCGGGTTCGGCGAGGTGACCGGGAGCGTCCGGCCCGCCGAGGAGTGACCCGGAGCGGTCCACGGGGGGCGGGGCGGCGGCGTCCCGCCCCCGGCCGCCCCGTCCGCCACGGCGTGGTGTCAGGCCGATGAGTTCCGGGCATCGCACAGGTCCTATCCGTGAGCGCGCGCGAAAGAGGCGCGACGGACACGAGGAGGACGGCATGTCCAGAGACGGACTCACCACCTGCCTGTGGTTCAACGGACAGGCCGAACAGGCGGCGCACTACTACACCTCGATCTTCCCCGACTCCTCCCTGGGGCCGGCCACCGCCCAGCCGGAGGGGATGCCCTCGCCGCCCTCCGACGTGATGCTCGTCGAATTCACCATCAAGGGCGAGAGCTTCGTCGCCCTGAACGGCGGGCCGGAGTTCGCCTTCAACGAGGCGGTCTCCTTCCAGATCCACTGCGACGACCAGGACGAAGTGGACTACTACTGGGACCGCCTGACCGCCGACGGCGGCGAGGAGGGCCCGTGCGGCTGGCTCAAGGACAAGTTCGGGGTCTCCTGGCAGGTCATCCCCACGGCCCTGCTGGAGATGATGGGCGGGTCCGACGCCGCCCGTGTGCAGCGCGCCGCCGAGGCGATGCTCCAGATGAAGCGGCTCGACATCGCGGCGCTGGAGAAGGCCTACAACGGCTGACCCCCGCCGCCCGGCGCATCGGCCCTCGACACACCCTCCCCGCCTGCCCGAAAGTGGGAGGCGGGGACCCGCCCGCGGGCGCGGGACCAGGAACGGGGGCAGCACGATGGCGCCGACGATTCCCGAGACCATGGACGCCTGGGTGGTCGACCGGCCGGGCCCGGTCTCCCGGCACCCCCTGCACTCCGCCCGGCTGCCGGTGCCCGAGCCGGTCGGCCGGGAGCTTCTGGTGCGCATCGAGGCGTGCGCGGTGTGCCGGACCGACCTGCACCTGGCCGAGGGCGACCTGCTGCCGCGCCGCCCCCGCACGGTCCCCGGGCACGAGGCGGTGGGACGCGTGGCCGCGTGGGGGCCGCACGCCCGGCCGCGCGAGGAGGGGGAGCGGGTCGGTATCGCCTGGCTGCGGGGGACGTGCGGGCGGTGCCGGTACTGCGCGCGCGGGGCGGAGAACCTGTGCCCGTCGTCGCTGTACACCGGCTGGGACGCCGACGGCGGATACGCCGAGTACGCGGTGGTCGACGACCGGTACGCCTACCGGCTTCCCCTCGACGCCGACCCGGTGGCGCTGGCGCCGCTGCTGTGCGCGGGCATCATCGGCTACCGCGCGCTGGAGCGGGCCGAGCCGCCCGACGGCGCGCGCGTGGGGATCTACGGCTTCGGCGCGTCGGCCCACCTGGCCGCGCAGGTGGCGCTCGCCAAGGGGGCGACGGTGCACGTGGTGACCCGCTCGGCACGCGCGCGGCGGCTGGCCGCGGAGCTGGGGTGCGCGTCGGCGTCGCCGCCGGCCGAGGGGCCGCCCGAACTCCTGGACTCGGCGGTGCTGTTCGCGCCCGCGGGGGAGCTGGTGCCCAAGGCGCTGGAGTCCCTGGACCGCGGGGGCACACTGGCGGTCGCCGGGATCCACCTGTCGGACGTCCCGGCGCTGAACTACCAGGGGCACCTGTTCCAGGAGCGGACGCTGAGGAGCGTCACGGCGAACACGAGGGCCGACGGCAGGGCGTTCCTCGACTTCGCGGTGGCCCACGGCATCCGGGTGGAGACCGAGCGGTACCCGCTGTCGCGGGCGGACGCGGCCCTGGAGGCGCTGGCCGCGGGCTCGGTCAACGGGGCGGCCGTGCTGGTCCCCGGGGAGGGCTGAGCCGCCCGGCCGACCCGGGCGGCGCCGTCCGCCCCGACCGTGGACCCCTGTCCGTGCACCACACTCCTTTTTGACATGTCACAGTGGACGGTCTAGCTTCGTGGGGTGCCGTCGGAGGGGGAAGAATGCGCGGGCTGACCGGATTCCTGCCGTGGATCGTCTACGGCTTCATCGCCACCGGCGACGAGTGGAGATGGGGCGGGCTCGTCGGCCTCGGGACCGCCCTGGCCCTCATCGCCTGGGACCGGGCCCAGGGCCGGGGATGGGACGAGACCCTGGTCGAGACCACGGCCGCCGCCTTCTTCGCCCTCGTCGTCCTCTACTCGCTCCTGTGGCCCGACTCCGAGCTGCCCCGCTACGGGCCCGCCCTGCTCAACGCGGCCCTGGCGCTCATGGCCTGGGGGTCGCTGGCCCTGCGCACGCCCTTCACCCTCGGCATCGCCCGGACCATGGCGCCCGAGGAGGTCCACGGCACCGACGCGTTCCGCGCCCTGAACACCGTCGTCACCCGGTTCTGGGCGGTGTGCTTCACCGCCGCGGCGATCGCCCTGGCCGTCGTGCTCTACCTGGACCCCTATGCCACGGCGCTGGTCATCGCCATCAAGACGGCCACCTTCGCCGTGCCGATCGCCTTCACCGTCCGGTACCCGAAGGCCGTGCGGCGGCGCATGCACGCCTGAGCGCCCGCAGGCCCGGATCCGGCCGGTGCCGCCCACGGCGCGGGAGCACCCCGTGCGCTAGTCTCCGGTCCGGTGGNGGGGCCCCCCCCCCCCCGTGGCCGCCACGGCGGGACGGCCCTGCGCCGTCCGCGCCGCCAGGCCCGCGATCGCTAGGAGACCGAGCCATGCCCGCTGAGATCCCCGCCCGCGCCGCCCGCGAGATGGCCGCCCTGCTGGGCGGGCGCCCGGAGGCCCTGGACGCCCTGGACGCGGTCGCGCCCCGCACCGCCGACGCCCTGGCCGCCGGGTTCGCCGACGTCCTCAGCGAGAGCGGCCTGGGGCGGGCCGAACGCGAGATCGCCACCCTCGCCGCCCTGATCGCCCTCGGCGACACCGGTCCGCAGCTCGCCGTGCACACCGCCGCCGCCCGCAACGCCGGCGTCGACGACTCCGAGATCGCCCTGCTGGTGCACCACCTGGTCCCCTACGTCGGATTCCCCCGGGTCCTCCAGGCGGTCGGGGCGATGGGGCTGATCCGGGTGCCGCCCGAGCACGACGTCGGCCTCGGCGCCCACACCACCCGCGTCACCGACCGCCCCGCCGCCGGGGAGGAGGAGCGCGACCCCCTCGTCCTTCTGCACGCGTTCGCCCTCGACCGGCGGATGTGGAGCCGCGTCCTGGACCTGCTGCCCGCCGACCGCCGCGTCATCGCCTGCGACCTGCGCGGCCACGGCCGGGCCGCCGACGCCCCGCCGCCCGCCACCCTGCACGACCACGCCGACGACCTGGCCGCACTGCTCGACCGGCTGGAGGTGCCCGCCGCCCACGTGGCCGGGCTGTCGCTGGGCGGGGCCATCGCCCAGACGTTCGCCCTGGACCACCCCGGCCGCGTGGCCCGCCTGGACCTGCTGGCCACCGTCGCCGACCCCAAGGAGGGGTTCGAAGAGCGCGCCCGCAGCGGCGAGGCCGACGGCATGGCCGCGCAGATCGCCCCGACCCTGGCGCGCTGGTTCACCCCGGAGACGCTGGCGGAGAACCCCTGGGCGGTCCGGTACGCGCGCGACCGGATCGCGCGCACGGCACCGGCGGACTGGGCGGCCAACCTGCGCGCGCTGGCCACCGTCGACACCCGCGCCCGCCTGTCGGAGATCGCCGTGCCGACCCGCGTCGTGGCGGGCGGGGAGGACCGGTTGACACCGGCCGACGACGTGCGCACCATCGCCGACGACATCCCGGGGGCCGAGTACACCGTCATCCCCGGGGCGCCCCACATGATCGCCCTGCAGAAGCCCGACGAACTCGCGGCCCTGCTGGCGCGCTGACCCCGGCCGGCCCGTCAGCCCGTCAGCGCGCGGGCCAGCTCCACGGCGTCGTCGGCGACGAGGTCGACGTCGGACGGCGTGGGGACCGGGGCGGCCTCGGGACCCCACTCCAGCGGACGCGGAATATAGGCGGTGCGGAACCCGGCCCCGGCGGCCCCTTCGAGGTCGTCGGGGTGGCAGGCCACCATGAGCAGCCGTCCCGGCTCGATCCCCAGCAGCTCGGCGGCCCGGAGGTAGACCCGCCGGTCGGGCTTGTAGGTCCGGGCCAGCTCGGCCGACAGGATGCAGTCGAAGCGCAGCCCGGCCTGCTTGGTGAGCCGGGCGAGCTGGCCCACCCCGCCGTTGGACAGCGCCGAGGTGATCACCGGGGAGCCGTGGAGCATCTCCAGGCCCGCGGGGGCGTCGGGCCAGGGGCGGAGGCGGTGCCAGGCCAGCACGAGCCGTTCCCGGTCGGCCTCCCCGATCGCGTCCAGGCCGCGCTCGGCCAGGACCTCGTCGAGCATGACCCGGTGGAGCCCGTCCAACGACCGCCAGGGGGCCGCACCGGAGACGACCGCGCCGAGGGTGGGGACGTACTTCCTCCGCCAGTCGTCGGTGACGGCATGCCAGTCGGCCCGCACCCCGACCCGGTCGCCGACGGAGGCCAGCTCGCCGCTGACCCCCGACCGCCAGTCGGTCATCGTTCCGAACACATCGAAAAGCGCCGCGTCAATGTCCATGGCGCCATTCTGGCAATCGGGGCCCGCGTGCACCGGGGCCCAGATGGTCGTCGATGGCGTGGGCGAACGCGGGGACCTCGCTGAACAGCGAGTACAGGCGGGACAGGTCGGGCGGCGGCCCGTCGATCGGGATCTGGTCGTGCACGACCCCGACGAGCCTGCCGTCGACGACGAGCGGCCCGCCGCTGTCGCCGGGGCCGATGGCCGGGCCGCCAGAGGAGAATCCGGCGCCCGCGAAGTGCGCCGGGTCGTACAGCAGGCCGTACGCCTCCGCGCTCCGCGTCCACGTGTCGTCGTCGAGGATCGGGACGCGCGCCTTCATCAGCACCGGGGAGCCCTCGCGGGGGCGGCCGACGTCGGTCGCGCCCCACCCCAGGACCGTGCCCGTGCGGCCGGGGTCGGTGAGGTCGCCGTCGCCGGGGCGGGCCAGGGGCAGCGTCGGGAGCGGAAGCGGCCGGTCCAGGGTGACCACGGCGACGTCGCCGCCGGGGCGCGGAGTCAGGTCGCTGCCGGGTTCGGGTTCGGGGACGACCTGGTCGTGGCTCCACACCGCCACCGCCTCGCGCGTCCACCCCGCGTCGGTGCGCAGGTCGGTGCGTCCGGCGACGACCTGCAGGCCCTCGCGGTCCTCGGGCTCGTCCACGCAGTGCGCGGCGGTGACGACTTTATCCGGCCGGACCAGGGCGCCTCCGCAGTGCTGCCCGCCGGGCCGGCCGGGGAAGTCCTCGGGATCGGTGAGCGCGACCATCCAAGGGTGGTCCGCGACGGACGCGGGCGAGCCGTCGACGATCCTGGTCTCCGCACCACCGCCGGACGCTGCGTCGGCGTGCGCAGTGCCGGACGCGCCGACGACGAGGGCCAGGGAGGCGCTAATCGCCAGGGACCCTGTTCTGGACACCGCGTCAGCGGGCATTTCCGTCCTCTCGTGTCGCAGGAAGGGCGATGCCGCCTCACGGTAGATGAGCATGCCGCCTTAAGGTGCCGTCCGTCCGGAAGCGGTCGAGCCCTCGGCGGCCCTCGGACCTCCGGAGGCCGGCGCGGGGGACAGTGCTCTGTGACCCGTGTCATACAGCCCCGCGCCGCCGTCTGCGAGCATGCGCCGGTGGACACGGGAGGCGAGCACGCGCGGCTGTGGACCGCGGCCGGAAGCGGGCAGGCCGAACTCCTCGCCGCCCGCTTCCAGCGCTTCTCCTTCGACCGGCACAGCCACGAACAGCTCTCCGTCGGCGTGATCGAGCAGGGCGCCGAAGGGCTGCACATGTCCGGCGGCACGGTCGTCATCCCCGCCGGACGGCTCGTGGTCCTCAACCCCGGGCAGGTGCACACCGGGTTCGCGGCGGCCGACTCCGGGTGGCGGTACCGCATGTTCTCCTTCGACACCGCCATGGCCGCCGAGCTCGCCCGCGAGCACATGGGGACCGGCGACGTCTGGTTCCCCGAGAAGGCCGTCACCGACCCCGGGCTGTTCGCTCGGCTGCGTCGCGTCCACCGCGAGCAGGAGCGCGCCGCTGACGCCCTGACCGCGTTCAGTTGATGAACGTGACGCCGACGGCGGCGAGGCCGCCCAGCGCGACGCCCCACACGATGATCGAGACCGTCTGCCAGAAGATCACCGCGTTGCGGGGCGCGCCGAAGGAGATGGTCGCCGCCGAGGTGAACTGGCTCGGCAGGGCCAGCGGCCCCAGGAGGGCCACCCCGGCGACACCGTAGCGCTCGAAGCGCTGCTTGAGCTTGGCGCGGCGGGGCGTGAGCGGGCGCTCGGGGCGGGAGCCGCGCACCCGCGAGCGGAGCCCGTGGGCCAGATACACCGCGACCAGCATCGAGGCCACGTTCCCGACGATGGCCGCGGGGATGGCGACCAGCGGCGGGAGCCCGGCCAGGACGCCGATCACCGAGCCGGTGTACGACTCGACGAACGGGATCACGCCCAGCCCGATCACCGCGATCCACTGCACCGCGGGCGGCAGCGTGTCGGTGAAGGCCTGGAGCTCTGCGTACATCGGTGGCGCCTCTTTCGATCGCACGGGTGCCCGTCCGGCCGCGTCGGGCGGCGGAACGGGGGGAAGACGGGGGCGCGGCGCCACGGTGGCGTGGTGGCGCCGCGTCCGAAGCCACCGTCGCCCATCGGGGCGGGTGTTGTGCAGAGCGGTTTCGTCACCTCTTTCCCATGATGTTTGTCCTGGGTCCACCCATGACGTGGCGTCACTGGCGGCGCTGCAGGGGCGGCGGGAGACTGGGGGCGCCCCGCCGCCCGGAGCGGACGGCGGGAACGGGCGGGGTCGGGGAGGAAGGGGGACCGCGTGACGGGGGAGCGGGCCGGTGCGACGCAGAGCAGGCTGCGCCTGCTCAACCTGAGGACCGTCATGGGCTCGATCTCAGCGGTCGGTGCGCTGCTCGTGGCGATCGACGCCGGGTCGTGGCAGGTCGCGGTGGTGCTCGCCGCCGGTCTGGTGACGGCCCTGCTGGTGGCCGGGCAGTGGGCCGTGGGCCGCTACTCGCCGTACGCGTTCTCGGGGTTGGCCGTGACGGCGGCCGTGTGGGTGGCCGGGGCGCTGGCGGCGGACGTACCGACGGGGGTCTACGCCTTCGCCGTCGTGGCGACCGTCATCGCCTATGAGGTGCCGCGTCTCCGGCGGGCGGTGGCCGTGGGCTCGGGGGCCGCGGTCGTCGCCGTCGTCGCCGTGAAACTGGCGACGGGGAGCGAAGGCGTTACGGAGGTGCTGCTCCGCTACGCCGTCGTCATGCCGTGCATCGCCACGCCCGGCGTCGTCCTGACGGCCCTGGCCTACGCGGTCCACGACGTAATCGGAGAGCTGGAGCGTGCGCAGGAACGCGAGGCCGAGCTGGCCGTCATGCGCGAGCGGGTGCGCTTCGCCGGGGATCTCCACGATATCCAGGGGCACACGCTGCACGTGGTCCGGCTGAAGGTCGCACTGGCGAAGAGGCTGCTGGACGGCGGCCACGGCGACCCGGTGCGCGCCGGGGAGGAGCTGGACGAGGTGCACGGGCTCGTCGGGGACACGATCGCGCGGACCAAGGAGCTCGCCTACGCCCAGCGGCGGCTGAACTTCTCCGCGGAGCTGGAGAACGCGAAGAACCTCTTCGAGGCGGCGGGCATCCGGGTGGAGGTCGAGCGGACAGGGGAGGTCGATGCGCGCGCGGGGGAGAGGCTGGGGCAGGTCCTCAGGGAGGCGACGACCAACATCCTGCGCCATGCGGAGGCCGGACACGTATGGATCACCGTCTCGGAGGCGGGGCTCACGGTCGCCAACGACGGGGCGGACGGCGTGGGGACGGCGGCGCTGGGCGGGCTCGCCGTCCTGCGCGATCGCCTGGCCGCCGAAGGGGGAGAACTGACGGTGGAGCAGAAGGACGGGGTGTTCCGGACGGCCGCGGCGTTCCCGGGCGCTCCCGCACAGGAAAGGGCGACCGACCGATGACCACCGTGGTACTCGCCGACGACGAGGCGCTCCTCCGGAAGGCGATGGCCGCCCTGCTCCCGATGGACGGCGGGATCACCGTCCTCGCGGAGGCGGAGAACGGCGAGGAGGCGGTCACGGCGACGCTGCGCCACCGGCCCGACGTGCTCGTCATCGACCTGGAGATGCCCGGGACGGACGGGTTGGGCGCGGTGTCGGAGGTGCGGCGGGAGCTGCCGGAGCAGGCGGTCCTGATGCTGACGCGGCACGCGCGGCCGGGGGTGCTCCGCAAGGCGCTGAAGCTGGGCGTGCAGGGATTCGTGAGCAAGTCGGCCGAGCCGGGGCACATCGCGGAGGTGATCGGAGCGCTGCATGAGGGGAGACGGTGGATCGACCCGGAGGTGTCGGCGCTGGCGGTGATCGACGACTGCCCGCTGACGGACCGGGAGATCGACGTATTGCGTGCGACGAGGGACGGCTACTCGGCGGCGGACACGGCGGCGAGACTGCACCTGGCGGAGGGCACGGTGCGGAACTACCTGTCGAACGCGATGCAGAAGACCCAGACCCGCACCCGCCACGAGGCGGCCCGCCACGCTCACGAGCACGATTGGCTGTAGGGGCCCTTGCCCGCAGAGGAAGCGCCTTCCCTCCCCGAGTCTCGCAATCCATTTGCCCCGGGGCCTTGGAGGGGGCGTTCCGGGTCGTTCGGACGGATGGAGGGCAGCATCTGGGGTACGCGGAGTACGTGGCTGGGCAATCACTGATCAGCAAACCCTCCGCTGTGGGGAGGCTGCTGACGTTCTTCGAGGACTTACAGGCGGCGTCGCTGAACACGGATGCGTCGGTGCGCCTGCTGGAAGAGGTACGGGATGAACTGGCATAAGAGCAGCTACAGCGGCACGAACGCCAACTGCGTCGAGGTTGCCGAAGGCGCGTGCACCCTCGTGCGCGATACGCAGAACCGGGAGCGCGGGTACCTGGCGTTCCCCGCCGACGAGTGGGGCGCCTTCCTCCGGGCCGTCAACGCCGAAGACCGGTAGAACACGAAGAGTGACCCCCGCACCGGTGTGGTGCGGGGGTCACGTGTCGGCGGGGGCTGGACCTGCTCTACCGGGAGTGCGTCCCTCATGGCTGCGGCGTGTTCCGTGAGGGTGTCCAGCAGTTCTCCAAGAGCGGGTAATGGGGAGAGAGTAAGCCCATGCCTTGGGCATGGTCGGGGCGGCGCCCAAGGGGGCGCCCTCTCGCGTATCGGTGGCGTGCGCTGTCGGTGTACCTTCTCACCTGCGAATTTCCATCAGTGTCGAAGCGAGTTGAGGCGCGATCGCGCGGACGGTGAGAATTCGCTGTTCAGGGGCGTCGTGACGCCCCTGCCCCCATCACGATGAGAGAAGGCCACGTGTACCCGACCGGTCCACAACAGCCGCAGGGGCCGCAGTCCGGGCCGCAGCCTGGGCAGAGCGGCCAGCAGCCACCGTCCGGGGACCCGCCCCAGATGCCCCCGCCCTTCACCGAGCAGCCGCCTTCGGACGCCTCGTCCGGCCCCGTCCCGCTGCCCGGATCCGGCCCCGGAGCGCCCCCGGGGCCTCCGCCCGGCGGCCCCGGTGCGCCTCCCGGCCCGCCAGGCTCCGGCGGGCCTGCGCCGGGCGGCCCGTACGGCCCCTCGCCCGAGGGAGGTCCCTACGGCGGCGCTCCCCAGGGGCCGGGACCGTACGGTCCCCCGCCGGGAGGGCCGCCGCCTCCTGGTCCCCCCGGTGGGGCGCCGCACGGCCCTCCCGGAGGGCCGCACGGCGCGCCCGCCGGCGGTGCTCCCAAGAAGAAGGGGTCCGGCGGGCTCATCGCGGTCCTGATCGCCGTCCCGCTGGTGCTCGTGCTGGTCGGTGGTGCCGCAGGCGTGTGGTTCTTCACCGACATCCCGTTCCGGATGGGCATCCCCGGGGCCGCGCCCCGCGGCGGCGGTGACGGCTTCGAGGGCCCCAAGGCCATCGGCGACTCCGGTGTCCCCTCCGAGTGGAACAGCGGGGACTACACCTTGCGGTCCATGGAGAGCAGCGAAGCGGCCGACCTGCGCCTGCCGGGGGAGGTGCAGGAGTTCCAGAACGGCGACCTCACCGTGGAGGTCCAGGCGGTCGAGCCCCTGGCGCTCGACTCCTCGGCCATTCCCCCGAACATGTACGCCACGCACCCGGGACTGGAGGACGGCTTCACCGCCTACGCCGTCACCCTGAAGGCCCTCAATACCACCGGCCAGGAACTCGACATTACCTCCATGTCGGACAAGGCCGGCGCTGGCGAGCTGATGTCCGAGATACCGCTGCTGAACGAGTCGTCGGACATCTGGCCGAGCCGTCTCGACCCCGGTGCGGCGGCCGAGATCCGGCGCACCTACGCGGTGCCGACCAACTACGACTACGCGTCCGCAGTCCTTGAGGTGCGTGGGCCCGGGATCGGCCCCGGGCCGGACGACTACCGCAACGACCAGGAGTTCCCCGGCTTCTTCAGCTACTGGCAGCTCACCCTGGACTCCGGCGCCGTCACCGGCCCGCTGGCCGACGACGTTCCCGGAGCCGAGGCGGACGGTGTCGATGACCTTGAGGGGCTGTACGAGGCCACCGACGTCTGGCGGGGGATGGGCTACAGCCGGATGCTCGCCCTGCACGGGACGCCCCTTGCGCTGGGAATAACGAGCAGCCCCACCTGGAACAATGACGCGAGCACGGACGACACCGACGCCTTCCGGTTCGATTACCAGATGGAGAGCCCCTACAAGGCCCGGTCCTGGGAGTTCACAGAGCCCGGGTTCCGCGTCTTCTACGGCGACGAGTTGAAGGAGGCCGACCTCTACACCCCGGACGACGCCCCTTCCGCCCCCGACCGGATCAATGCGGGCCAGGAGTGGGACGGCATGATCGGCTTCAAGACGGCCGAGGGGTTCGAGGGCCCCGTGATCGTCGAGGTCACCGGCCCCGGGACGGTGAACGGCGAGCAGCCGGTCAGGTACTGGTACCTGGAGGTCTGACACGGGACCGGACGGCCGTGCGCCGGGACCCCTGGGGCCCGGCGCACGGCGGGGCCTCACCACCAGTAGGTGCCGTTGCCCCCGCTGACGCAGCCGTCGCCCGGGTTCACCACGATGCAGGCGCGGAAGGCGCGCGCCGAGGAGGACGACGTCGGGTAGCCGCGCGTGTAGATGCGCGCGCCGATCCGCCAGGCGTTGTACAGGTCCCAGCGCCGGTCGCCGTTGTTGTCCACCTCGAACCGGATCCAGTGGTCCGCGTTGGCGTTGAGCGCGCGGCCCCACCCGTACTGGGTGCCGTTGTAGGTGCCGAACCGGATCTGGGCCGTCCCCCGGCTGAAGCTGTAGGCCAGCGACGTCCGCGGGTTGGGCACGACCGCCGGGTCGTAGAGCCAGGTCTGCTGCGCGGAGGCGCCCTCGCCGGAGCGCGCCCCCGTCCGCTCGTCGGCGCTCTCGGCCGCGGCGGGCGAGGCGAGCAGGGCGAGTGCGGTGGCGGCGGCCGCGGCGACGGCGGCGGTGCGGCGCAGGGCGCCGGGGAGGCGGTTCCTCGTGTGCATGGTGTATCCGCTCCTTAGCGCGGCCGGGTGGGCCCGGCCGACGGGGGACGGCGACCGCTCAGAGCGGGTCGCGGTCACCGAGGACACCGGAATCCTACGTAGCGCATTCGAGTGATCACAATAGGTTGCCGAGAAGGGGATTGCAGCGCCGGGTGACCGGAGCGTGCCGACATCACACCAGGTCAGAGGTGATTCATCGGATCGCGGGTCCACCCGCCCGAAGGACCGCCGGGGCGGGGCGGGCGGCGCGCCCCGCGGCCGCATCAGCCCTGCGGGTTCCTCGGTGACCGGGGCGCCACCTCGGTCGCCGCCCCGTCGGACGGGGAGGGTGCGCCCGCCTCCCGCCGTCCGCCGGACGGCGGCACCGCCTGCGCCGCCCCCTCCGCACCCGTGGGCGGTGCCACCCGGGTCTCCTCCACCCGGGTCCCTTCCACACGTGTCGGCGGTACACCATCGGGCGGGGCGCCATGGTCGGGCGCGGCGCCGGGGACCCCCGGGGGCGCCACACGGGTCGGCGGCACCCCCGAAGGCGGCCCACCGGGCATCGGCGTCCCACCCTGCGGCGGCGGGCCCGTGTACATGGGAGGACCGAAACGGGTGGGAGGCGGCCCGTAGAGGGCACCCATCGGCGGCGCGCCCGCAGGCGGGCCCACGGGGTGCCCGGCGAAGCCCGTCGGCGGTCCCGCCGGGTGGCCGCCCGGCGCCATCGCAGCCGGCGCGGTCCCGTACCAGGTGTGCGGAACGGGCCCGCCCTGAGGATGGGCCGCCCGGTATGCACCGGGGCGGGCCCCGCGGTGGCGCAGGCGCTCGCCGAGCCAGGTCCCCGCGACGTAGACGACGGGGAAGAGGACCAGCATCGACGTCCACGCGCTGCCCTCGGGGGCGGTGGAGGCGAGGTGCTCGGTCAGGGCCCCGGCCCAGGGGAAGGCGGGCATGTCCTCCAGCGGGAGCGTCTCGGGCAGGACCAGCACCACCGCCGTGGCGCCGATCCAGAGCAGGTGGCCGCCGGTCCACCGCCACAGCGCGTACGCGAGCCCGCCGACCGCCGCCGCGGAGAACGGCAGCAGCGTGAACAGCGCCATGGCGTCCGGCAGGCGGTACTCGGAGGGCCGGGCGTCGCCCGTGGCGACCGCCCACCCGGCCAAGAGCAGGTACAGCGACCATGTGCCCAGCCACACGAGCGCGGTCAGCCCGGCGACGGCCGCCGCCGTTCGCACCCGGGGGCGGGCGTTGGGCAGGAGCGGGACGGGGGCGGTCCACGGCCGGGCCGCCGCCAGGGCCACCAGGGTCCAGATGAACAGGCCCAGTGCGGCCACCCCGCCCAGGAAGACCACGGCGCCCAGGGCGGTGGGGAAGGCGCCGACCTCGTCGGCCGCCCCGACCAGCGGCGCGGACACCACGGGCGGCGGCGGTACCGGGAACCCGTCCAGGAACGCCGAGGCGATGTGCATCAGCGTCAGCAGCGCGGTCCCGAAGAAGAACGCGCCCAGCCGCCGCCACGGCGGGGCCAGGGCGACCACCAGGGCGGCAGCGGCGGCCACGGGCCAGATCTGCAGCTGGAGGGAGAAGGCCCCGCCGAACTCCGTCCGCGCCTCCACGGGAGGGTGGGCGACGGGTTCGGGCGCGGTGAGTCCGTGCACCACGGACTGCAGCGCCAGTATCAGCCACCAGAAGAACAGCACCTGGACGAACGCCCGCACGGCACCGCTGCGCACACGGTCGCGCAGCACCGGCCGCGGGTCGGCGCGGCGCCGCCACGCGGCGCCCGCGGTGCGGCGCGCGGCCGGGGCCAGCAGCCGGACCGTGACCAGCAGTGCCAACCCATCGTCACTGCCGGGGTCGGCGGCCGCCGCCTCGGACAGCAGCGCCCTCCACCACGGCAGGACCAGGCCGGACCAGCCCCGCAGCGCCTCGCGGCGCACCTCGGCCCGCAGGTCCGCGGGGCCTCCGGGCCGCGCGGAGGCGTCGATGGCGCCGACGGCCAGGGCCACCGCGAGGTTGCGCTCGGCCGGTCCGGCCTGCATGCCGAGTGCGTCGGCCTTGAGCAGCGCGCGGTCGATGACGGTACGGGCCCGCAGGCCGACGTTCTCCAGGCGGGTGCAGCGCCGCCCGCAGCCGGTGTGGCCGCACCGGTGGGCGGCGGTGATCAGGGGGATCTCGTTGACGACGATCTCGGCGAGCACCCCGTGGCCCTGCGGCCCCTCGGCGGCCAGGGCGTGCAGCCCCTCGATGCTCGCGTCGCGGCCGCGGTGGACGGGGCCGTCGTCGGGGCGGAAGGCGGCGGCGAACGCCGTGGCGGCGACGGCGGCCTGCTCCGCGCTGAGGATGCCGGTGAGGTGGTCGCGGTCGTAGGCGGTGTCGCCGGTCTCCTCCAGCCAGGCCCGCAGCCGGGCCGCCCCGTCGCGGCGCAGCCAGTCCTCGGTGCGGGCGGGGTGCCGCACGAACAGAGCGGCCAGGTCGGCGGGGGCGTGCACGGCCTCCCCGGCGAAGGAGATCGGGCGGACCCCGCCCGTGGTGCGCAGCGGGGAGCTGGGAAGGTCGGCGGAATCGTCGGCCACCGGGACCGACCAGCCCGCGTCGATGACCCGGGTGGCCAGCCGCGTCGCGTGCTCCCGGGCGCCGTCCTCTCCGCCTCCGTCGTCGGGGACGGGCGCCCCGCCGGTGACGGCGGCCAGCACGGTGAGTGCGTCGGGGCGCCCGGCCGGATCCCGGTTCAGCGCGGCGGCCACCGGCCCGGCGAGGACGTCTGGGAGCGCGTCGGCCGCGCCGTCGGGCTCCTCGTTGACGGTGCGGTAGCGCAGGACCTCGACCGGCCCGGCCCCGTAGGGAGGGCGGCCGCTCGCGGCATAGGCGACCAGCTCGCCCCAGCAGAACATGTCGGATGCGGACCCGGCGCGCTCGCCGTCGTACCGTTCGGGGCTGATCCAGCCGGGGGTGCCCACGACCAGGTCGGTGTGGGTCATGGAGGACTCGTCGAGCGCCTGGGCGATGCCGAAGTCCAGGACCTTGGGCCCGTCCGGGGCGAGGATGATGTTGTCCGGCTTGAGGTCGCGGTGGACGATGCCCTCGCCGTGGATCGCGGCCAGCGCCTCGGCCAGGCCGGCGGCGAAGGCCACCAGGGCGCCTCCGGTCAGTGGGCCGTGCTCGGTGAGGTAGGTGCGCAGTGTGGGGCCGGAGATGTAGGCGACGGCGAGCCAGGGCGCCGCGGCGCCGGTGTCGGCGTCCAGCACCGGCGCGACGCAGCGGCCGCGGACCCGGCGGGCGAGGGCGACCTCGCGGGCGAAGCGGGAGCGGTATCCGGGGTCGGCGGCGTACTCGGCGCGCACCGACTTGACGGCGGCCGGGAGCCCGGAGCGGTCATGGCCCAGGTAGACGACGCCCATGCCGCCCGCGCCGAGCCGCCCTAAGAGGCGGAAGGCGCCGATCCCGGCGGGATCGTCGGCCTTCAGCGGCGCCAGTCGTGCGGGGGGTGCGTCGGGCATGCGCCGGACTTCCTTGGGTCGGGGGCGTCATCACCGGTTATACCGAACCGGGGGGATCGAGCCGAATCGGACGACTCGCCCACAGGGGCCCTCTGGGGCGTGGGCCTCCCTGCCGGGCCGGGCACGGCCTCGGCTGCGGTCGTCGGCGCGGTCCCGAAGCGCAAGGACCGCCCTCGCGCCGCCCCGGACGCCGGTGCCCTGCGGAATACCGTCACCGCCGCGTCCTGAGCCTGGGCCGCCTGCGGCGCCGGTACGCCCGTCGGGGCCGGGAACGGCTCGCCCCGCGAGGTCCCCGGGAGCCGGAGCGGCCTGCGTGCGGTCCTCCCGCCGTACCCGCGGCGCCGGTGGGCCGTGCAGGACAGCGGCACGTCACGGCGGATCCCGTGGGTGACTGGGGGACTGACCACTGAGGTCGGTGACAGCCACCCCGCCTGACACACGCCAAGAGGGCCTCCGGTATCGGTGCGGATGTCTGACGTCCCACCGCCCCGGAGGGCCCCCGCACCACCCGCGCCAATGCCCAACGACCCCCAACGGGCGCCTGGCCCCGGCCCGCGGCGTCGTCGAGGACGGACGGCCCCCGCACCGGGCCGCCGAGCCCTTCCAGACCAGCCACACCACCGCCCGCTGGCGGCCCCCCGCGTCGCCCACCTGACAGCGGTGCAACGGCTCGGGGCGATGCCTGTCACCGACCTGAGCCAGCGGCTCCTCTGAGAGACCGCGCAAGTCCTGAGCCGTAGCAGACGTGTGGGGCGGAGGGGCGGCGGGTGAACGCCTGACACGCACCCGGGGGATCCAAGCCCTCTGCCTAGGCAGTGCGGCCCGTCGGCCTTCCGCCCCGCACGAGGGGCACCGCGCCGGGTTCCCGACCGGCATCGGGGGTCCCGGGGCGCGAAGCCCCGGGTACCACCAGACCCCGACCACACTCGCCCACAGCGCACGGCCCGCAGTGATCCGAGGAGCGTTTCCCACGATCGGTTGACACCTTGCACTGCTCGGATGTCTCTCAGGACAGAACGGCTCGATCGCTGATGGGAGACTCCGCATCGGCTGCGGACACGGCGAGGGGCGCCCGTGGTCGGTGTGTGCGGGCCGGGTGCGCCCAGGGGGCGGGGCGGTGGTCTGGACCCTGAGAGGCCGGAGCGCCGTGCCGAGTGCACCCCCCGGGGGACTATGGGCCGGGGTGTGCCGGAAGGTGTGCGCGCTCTACGCCGCGATCCGGCGCGACCGGCTGACCGGTGCCCCAGTCAAGGGGGCGCTGGTGGCCCACCACCACTGACCGGTGCCCGCATATCCCATCTAGCGCCTGTCCTCCCGCGGCCGCCACTTGCGCAGCCGCCCGCACATGCCGAAGCGCCGGGGCCCGGGCAGCGGCTCGGTGCGCACCACGGCCGCCTCTTCCATGAGCCCCGGGGCGCCCTCGGCGAGGGAGGCCAACTGGCGCCGTGTCCGCTGCGCCTCCCGTGCCGCGCCCTCGCGCCAGATCCGCTCCCACTCGGCCACCCGGGGGCGCACCAGCTCCGCGGCCGACCGGTGGAAGCGGCGGAGGGCCTCCGCGCCCTCCCGCTGCACGGAGGCGCGCAGCTCCAGGTAGCCCTCCATCGCGAGGTCCCTACGCGCCTCGGCCGCGGCGGCCTGTTGCGCCTCCGGAGCGTCCTGGGGCAGGCGCGCCGCCGCCCCGTAGGACCCGGGGTCGGCCAGAACCCTCTCCGGGAACGTGAAGACCGCGTCTCCGGCCTCGGGCAGCCCCGAGTTCTGCATGAGCGTGACGATCTCCAGGCCGCCGGAGTTCACCAGCCGGTGCACGGTCCCCGGCGTGAACCACAGGAGGGTCCCGGGCTCCAAGGTGTCGGCCTGCGCGCCCTCGGGGGTGAGGGTGTGCACCTCACCGCGGCCCGCGACCACGACGTAGGCCTCCGACGAGGCGGTGTGCATGTGGGGCGTGCCCCCGTGCAGGCCGTCCGCGGCCTGCCAGTCGTAGACCTTCAACCCGCTGGCGGCGACCGCCCCGGGGAACGACGGTGTGCTCATGGTGCATACTCCTGGGCGAGTTCGCGGGCCTGCTCGGCGGTGCACTCCCAATCGGCGACGACGACCCGGTGCCACAGCTCCAGGCTCTCCCCCGGGTCCAGGAAGAGCGGCTCGTCGAAGGCGGGGGAGGGGCAGAACGCCGGGAAGGCCTCCGAGCGCGCGAACCACGTGATCGGGATCGCGCCGCTCGTCGTCCCGGCGAAGGCGAGGACGGTGGCGCCGCCGTCGATCTCGTCGTGGCGGCCGGCGAAGGCGATCCACTCCGACCGGGTCCCCATCACCGCGTCCCCGCCGTGCCCCGACGCGCTGTGAACGGCGCACCCGGTCCAGGCCCGCGGGCCGCGCCAGAACAGCCCGGTATAGCCCGCGGCCGGGCGGCCGTGTGTGGTGGGGCTGCCCAGTTCGAGCGTCGCGCCCCGGACGTTGGTCAGCGACGTCGCGAAGTCCAGCGCCCAGGTTCCGCGGTGCGCGTCCACCCCGTGGAAGCGGTGCGTGCGCACCTCCTCGATCCACCGCCGCCCGGTCGAGGCGGTCCAGGAGAGGTGCTCGGTGAACGCGCCGCCGCCCCCGTCCCCGCCCAGGCCCTCGAACCGCTCATGGGCGATGGTGCCCAGGTTGTCGAGCCACACGTAGCCCCGGCCGTGCACGTAGGTCGGGCCGCCCCAGAAGTTCTCCCCCGACACGTGCGACCAGGTCATCTGCAGGCCCTTGTGCCAGCGGTGGTCCCAGGGGCGCACCGCCGTGACCGGGGCGCCGTCCAGGGTGCGCAGCGGGTGCAGGTGGGGCTTGGGCGCCTCCTCGGCGGGGGCCGCGGGGTCCAGGACGTAGCGGGCGATCTCGGTCCCTCCGGCCGTGACGGACAGGGCGTCGCCGTCCCGGACGGCCTTCGGCTGCTCATACACGGCTGCGCACCTCCAGGGCGGAGGCGGCCGCGGCGGGGTCGCCTCCGTGCATCGCGTGGTAGAAAGCGCTTTCTGGGCCGACCTGGGAACGCCGGACCGTGCCGCCGCCCAGCGCCGACCGGTACATTCCGGCGATGAGCTCCAGGACCCGCCGCCCGTCCCGGCCGCAGGCGCGGGGCCGCTCCCCGCGCTCCATCGCGTCCAGCAGCGACTCCAGCTGCGCCCGGTGCGAGCTGGGCACGTCCTCCTCCGGCGGCCACGACGCGGTCGCGGCCGCCCCCTGCGGGGTCGGCGCGGGTGTCCACCGCCAGTGCCCGTTGCCGTAGCCGTACAGGTGCTCCAGCTCCACCGTGGCGTGCTCGAAGTCGAAGCGCAGGTAGCTGGTCTCCCGAGGGGAGAGCAGGCTGTTGGCCACCGACACCGTCGCGCCGGAGGCGAAGCGGACGATGGCCATCGCCACGTCCTCGGTCTCGGTCTCCCGCGCCGCGGTGGACATCACCGCCGTCACCTCCGTCCAGTCCCCGAGCAGGGACAGCGCCAGGTCCATCTGGTGGATGCCGTGGCCCATGGTCGGGCCGCCCCCCTCGGTCTCCCAGCGGCCGCGCCAGGGCGTCTCGAAGTAGGCGGGGGAGCGGTACCAGAGCGTGTGGCACACCCCCGCCAGCGGGCGGCCGAGGGTGCCGTCGGCGATGCGCCGCCGCAGGTGCTCGGCGCCGGAGCCGAACCGGTGCTGGAACACGTAGGCGGCGTAGGGGCCCTCTGCGCCCTCGTGCCGCATCACCGCGTCGTACTCGGCGAGGGACAGCGCGGGCGGCTTCTCGCACCAGACCCAGGCGCCGGCATCCAGGCTCGCGGTCACCGCCTCCCGGTGGGCGGCGGGCGGGGTGCAGGCGAGGACGAGGTCGGGCGCCTCGGCGGCGAGCATGGCCTCAAGGGCGGTGTAGCGCCCGGGGACGCCCCATTCGGCGGCGGTCGCGGCCAGCAGCTCCTCGTCGGGTTCGACGAGGGCCACCGCCTCCGCCCGGCCGGACAGGGCGGCGAGCGCGGGAAGGTGGCGTCCGCGGGCGATGCCGCCGCACCCGACGACGGCCGCGCGGATCGGTGGACGGGGTCGGGACACGGGGCCTCCTCGGGGGCCGACCGAAAGGTGAACGTTCACCATCGAGTGTCGCGGCTACGGTAGTGATCGTTCACAAAAGCCGTCAAGGCGGCTTCCGCACACGGATCGGGGGGTTCGATGAGCGCGTCCGGCGCACCGCACCACAGGCCGACCATGAAGGAGGTGGCCCGCGCGGCGGGGGTCTCGCACCAGACCGTCTCCCGCTACCTGCGCTTTGAGGGGGAAGGGCTCAAGGAGGCCACCCGGGCCCGCGTGGACGCCGCGATCAGGGAGCTGGGGTACCGGCCCAACCTCATCGCCCGCTCGATGCGCACCCGCCGCACGGGGCGCCTGGCGATCCTGCTGCCCAGCGTGGCCGCCTCCAGCCCGGTCCGCACGCTGGTCGGCGCCATCGCCGCCGCCCGCGCCGCCGGGTACGCCGCCGAGGTGCTCAGCGTCGAGGGCGGCGCGGGGGAGCGGGCCGAGCGCCTGGCCGACCTCGCCGGGTCCGGGCAGGTCGAGGGCGTCCTGTCGCTGGCGCCGGCCGCGCTCGGCGACGGCGCCCCGCCGGAGGGGGAGGCGGCCGTGATCGTCTCCGCGGGCTACGACGACCGCATGCGCGGCATCGGTGAGCTGGCCGACGGCTCACCGGTCGCCGACCTGGTGGCGGGCCTGGCCGCGCAGGGGCACCGGCGGTTCCTGCACGTGGCGGGGGACCGGGAGTTCGCCTCGGCGCGCGGGCGCAGGCGGGCCTACCTGGAGACCGTCGAGCGCCTGGGCCTGGAGTCGCACGGCGTGGCCGACGGCGACTGGTCGGCCGAGTCCGGGCGCGCGGCGGTTTGGGACCTGCCCGAGGACTCCGGCGTCACCGCCGTCATCGCGGGCAACGACGCGGTCGCCGCGGGCGCGGTGCGCGGCGCCCTGGAGCGCGGCTGGAGCGTGCCCGGCGACATCAGCGTGACCGGCTGGGACGACGACCCGGTGGCCGCCTACCTGTCCCCGGCCCTGACCACGGTCGCCGTCGACCTGGAACGGCTCGGGGCCCAGGCCATGGAACGCCTGATCGCCGCGGTGCGCGGAACCGGGGCCGAGGCCCCGGACGAACCGCTCAACCGCATCATCTGGCGCGAGTCGACCGGCCCGGCCCCACGACACGGCCGGTGACGCGGGGCCGGCCACCTCTGGGAAGGCGCCCGCGGACAGGGGCCGCTGAGGACGGCTCAGGCCTTGAGGCGGGCCGTGCACAGCCAACCGCGGCCGCTTCCGGGGCGGGCGGGGTCGAAGGCCGGGGGTGCGGGGCGGCCGAACCCTCCTGCCGCCTCGGCGACGTCCCGGACCTCGGGCGTCCACCCGTGCTGCGTGAGCCAGGGCCCCGGCTCTCCAGGACCGCCCTGCCACAGCGCCACCAGTTCCTCGGCCACCTGCGCCCTCGCGGACCGGAGGGCATCGGTGTCCTCGGCATGGTCGAACGCCAGGAAGCCGCCGGGGGCGGAATTCGCCGTGATGCGTTCCAGGAGGAGGTTCGCACCCTCGGAGGGGAGCGCGTACAGCAGCCCCTCGGCCAGCCACGCCGTCGGACGCTGGGTGTCGAAGCCCGCCTCCGCGAGGGCGTTCGGCCAGTCGTGCCTCAGGTCCGCCGCCACCGCGACGCACCGGCACCGCGGGTCGGCCCCCTGGTCGGCCAGGACCGCCTTCTTGAAGGCGAGGACGTCGGCCGAGTCGACCTCGANGGGTGGGCCGGGGGGGCCAGTCGAGGCGGTAGGCGCGGGTGTCCATGCCGGAGGCCAGGAGCACCACCTGGAGGCGGCCTTCCCGGGAGGCGGCCAGCAGGGCGTCGTCCAGAAAGCGCGTGCGGACGGCGACCTGGTCGGCCACCAGGTGGTGGAACGCGGTGAAGGGCGAGGAGGTGCCGGTGGTGCGGTCGGCGGCCCACGGCGAGTCGCCGTCGGGGACCGCGGCGAGGAAGCGCTCGGCGTAGGGGGCGTCGAACAGGCGGTCCGGACGCCTGCTCTCCTGGGCGCGCAGGAGAGCCACGCCCAGGGCGGTCCCGCCGATCCCGGTGAGCGCCCGCGGAAGGTCGGGGGTGTCGGAGGTGTGCGGCATGGGGTCCCTCGTCTCCGGTCGAACCAATAAAGAGAGCGAACGTTCGTTCTTTTTTAGAAGACCACGGGGGAGGCGCGGCGTCAAGAGGGAACGCGGCGTTCTCTGAGGGTGGGTCTGGGCGCCGGGTCAGCCGTCCGCGGCGGACCCCGCCAACAGCGTGCGGATCCCGGCCCGGAACGCCCCCGGGTCGGCGTCGCCGTAGACGGCCCGCTGGACCAGGTAGCCGTCGACCAGGGCGATCAATACGTCGGCGACCTGTGCGGCGGGGGCGCCCGAGGGTAGGTTCCCGCGTTCCCGGTGGCGTTCTACCAGGTCGGCGAGGACGTCCCGGGCGCCGTCGCGCACCTGCGCCAGGTGCTCGGCGAGCGCGGGGGAGCGGAGGGCCTCGGCCCAGATCTGCACGAGCAGCGCCGCCGACTCCCGGCTCCCGGACAGCGGCGGCCGGTCGGTCTGGAGGACGAGGTCGAGGACGCCGTCCAGGCCGGGAGGCTCCCCGTCGCGGCGGTCCGCGAAAGTGGCGGACACCTCGGACAGGGCCTCGGCGGCGATCGCGGCGATGATGGCGTCCTTGCCGTCGAAGTAGCGGTAGACCGCGCCGGGGGACAGCCCTGCCTCGGCGAAGAGGTGCTGCATGGAGGTGGCATGGAAGCCGTCCCTGGTGAAGCAGCGGCGAGCGGCGTCGAGGATCTGCCGTCGCCGTGCTTCCAGGTGCTCGGGAGAGGTGCGGGGCATGGGCCAATGGTAGGAGCGGCGTGCGCGGCGCCGCCGTCCCGTCGCCGGTTCCCCGGCCGCACGCCCGGATACCGGACGTTATCCGGATCTGCCTCGCGCACGGGAAGAGATCCGGAATGACGTATTCACCGGTATATTCCGTTTTTGTTGTCGCATGGGGCGCGCTCAATGGCGGCCATGAAATGCAAAGTTCCGTGCGGTGTTGCGGATCACGGTGAATGCGTCTGCATCGACCAGGTGTGATGACCGAATGTGGTCACCGGGTGCGATCGATCGCCGACGGCTCATTGGCCATTCGCATGGTGGAGCCTACGATGGTTCCGGTCGGCTCTCCCTCCCTGTTGGAAACGGCCGGCATTGAGTGTGGAAGAGGAAAGGCGATGTGATCGAAAAGAGGTGCCTTGGGAATTATGAAGACGAATCGGTTCTTTCTCGCAGGTGCGGCGCTGGTGCTCGCCGTGGGCACGGCCGGTATGGCGGGCGGACCGGCCGGGGCGGCCGCGTCGTCGCCCTCCGACGGTTTCGCCTCGCCGGAGGAGGCGGTGCCGGGCGTCGCGCCCCCCGGGGCCGGGGACGGCGCCGTCTACCTCGACGGCGAAGGCCGGGAGATCGCCATGCCCGAAGGCCCTGAGCCCTCGGATGCAGGGGAGGGGGCGCAGGCCCAGCGGTTCCCCTGCACGCCGGTCAGCGGACGGGATTACCCCCACCGGTCCAGTACCGGCATCGTGATCTCCGGCCACGGGTGGTGGAAGAAGGGGGACTGCAGCAATGACCGCGCCGACGTGTACAACTGCCTCTACGAGTGGTACACGGACAACAGCTGGCGCCAGAAGGCGTGCTCGCCCACGAAGAGGCTCAAGCCGGGCGGCGGCAGCGCCAACCGGACGGTGGCGCGCCACGACTGCGACAACACCGCCCGTACCTCGTGGCGCAACCACGTGGACGTCGACGTCGTCGGCGAGTGGGACACCGGCGAGTGGCCCTACCGGCAGGCCGACGAGGACTGCCGCGTGTTCTAGCGCCACCGGCGGGTAGCGTCCTCGGAGCAGAACCGCGCGGAAAGGCTGTGGCGTGCCGGACGACAGCACGGCGGCGCGGCCGGGCACGGCGCCCACCGGTCAGAGGACCGCGGGCACCATGTTCGCCGCCCTTTACGGAGAACTGGCCTGGCACCCCTGGCACGGGCCGGAAGCGGAGCAGGACGCCTACGTGCTGTTCCTCGACCGCTCGCTCGCCATGGGGTGGCTGGACGACACGTCGGCCGGTGTTCTGGGCGGCCCCGAGGACCGCCGCCCGGGCGCACCCGGCCTGTGGGGCATGAACGATGCCGGATGGGACCACCCTCTGGCGGCCTCCGGCGCCGGGCTCGTCTCCTGGTTCCAGGTCGCGGCGAGCGCGGTCGCCGCGGACCGGCCGCTGCCGGTGCAGCCGTTCCTGCGCTGCGCCGGGGACGCGACGGCCCGGGCCGGGAGGCTGGCCCTGTCAGGCGTCCAGGTCCTGCTGCCGGTGCACGGGATCGACGCGTCGGCCCGGCCCGCCCACGCGCGGGTGCCGGCGGTGGTGACGGCCGGCTGGTTCACCGCGCGCGCTCCGGGCTCCAGGGCGGCGGTCGAGGTCATCGTCAGCAGCGGGCGGGATCCGTCGATCGTGGAGGCCGGAGGGGAGCTGGTCGAGCGCATCGGCCGGTTGGACCAGGACGTGTTCCTCTGCAACTCCTCACAGGCCGTCGGCCAGGAGGCCGTCCCGCCCACGCCGTTCGACGACGCGTTCTGGAACGGTCCGCCCGTCCACAGCCTCGCCCTGCGGGGCGGCCTCGCCGAATGGTCGCTGGAGGCGGTCGGCTGGTTGGCCGAGGCCGTCGTGGACATCGCCTCCGGCCTCGGCGTCCGCTCGCCCCTCTTCTTCACCGCGACGCGAGCACCGGGAACGCGGGGGTGGAGCAGCCCGCCGTCTTCACGGTGACGGGCGACCGTGTCGACCACCGATTCCTGGGGCACGTCGGCCGACCCCGACCGCACCTCGTGGACCAGCCGCGACAGTCGCCCCTCCCACACCACGCGCGCGATCCTCGCCCGCCAGTGGCGCGGACCCGGCGTCGCGAAGCCGTCGACCAGGGCCACCATGTCGGAAGCGAGCCGGGCCGCATCGGCCGAGGAGAGCGGGATACCCGCCCAGCGCGCGACTCCGGAGGCGATGGCGTTCGCCGCCTCGCGGAGCAGCACCGCGGGAAAACGTCGCTCCCGAGCAGGCGGAGCGGGGGACGGGGGCGGCCCCTCCCCTGCAACCCGGGCCGTTCCCCGTAAACGGCCACCACGGCGACCACGGCCGCGGTGTTCCACAGTGCGCGGGCGACCACGGTCGCCGTGAGGCGGCGGGTCAGCAGGAAGAGGGCCGTGTCGACCAGGCCGGCGAGGACGATGGCGACGGCGTCGAGGGCCGAGGCGGGGCAGATGCAGGGGTGTCGTGAGCTGCGCGGCCCGAACGGGGAGGTGGTGGCGTGGTTGTCACAGGATCGGCGCCCGTCCTCCGGAGAGAACGGGCGCTTCGTCGTCCCCTGCTCGGACCCGTGCGGCCTTGAGGGGGATGGGGGTTACCACCAGGAGGTGCGGTTCGTGGTCTCCGAACAGTTGTATTTGTTGGACGGCAGGATGCAGGCACGGAACGCTACGAGGCTGCTCGAGAAGGTGACGTGGCCTTCCGTCCACCCGTACCCCGGGCCCGTGATGTAGTGGATGGACCGGTCATTGGGGACGCGGTCACCGTCGGTGTCGACCTCGAACCGCAGTTTTCGGCCGTTGCTGGAGTTCACGACGCGTCCCCAGCCGTACTGGCGCCCCTGGTAGTGGCCGTAGCGGATCTGGACGGTTCCGAGGGGGGTGTTCACCGACCGTGCGGTTTGCGGGTTGCCGATGCTCGCGACCTGCCCCTCGTTGATCCAGGTCGGGGCTGCGGTCGCGGGGGAGGCGGTGGCCACGCCGGCGCCCATGAGGAATGCGGTCGCCGCTGCTGTTGCCGACGCCTTCTTGAGGATGTTCATCGTGCTCCTTCGCGGTGGGGCCGCCCTGGGGCGGCGCGAACGCACTGTTGAGCACACCATGTCGCGTGACGATTGCAAAAAGTTAAATTCGAGGTGGCTTCGGGCCAGTGTGACCAGTGGCGGCCATCTGCCTCGGTCGGGGCAACCTCCGGCATCGGCGCGCGTCCCCCCCGTCCTCTGGGAAGCACGGCCCGACGGTCGCCCCAGCGCCGCGAACACCGAGGACATCGAAGCCGGCCTCGACGCCTACGGGCAGGCCATGTTCACCCGCATGAGCCGGGCCGGCGGGGAGACGGCCGAGCACCTCGAAGAGACTTCGGCGACGCCGTCTCCGACAGCCTCCTCGCGCCGGTCCCCGGCCGCCGGGAAGACCGCTGAACCGGCGGCTTCCCTCCCGTCATCCCCCGGCGCGGATGCTATGGAGGCCCCACCCAGAGTCCACCGGTTGGGCCCGATCTACGGTGTTCCCGTGTGAAAGAAGGACCCAACCGGTGACACGAAAGGGCCCCATGGAACACCCCCTGAATCCTTCCACTACCCGGCGCACGCCCGTCCGCCTGCTCTGTGCCGTGCTCCTCGCCCTGTTCCTCCCGCTGTCGGCCACCGCGACGGCACACGCCTCAACGCCTGAACAAGGGGAGGCGGCGGTGGCGTTCGCGCGCGAACAGATCGGAAAGCCCTACGTCTGGGGAGCGACGGGACCCGACGCCTGGGACGCTTCCGGTCTAACGCAGGGCGCCTGGCGCGAGGCCGGTATCGAGATCCCCCGCACGACCTACGGCCAGGCCGACCTGCCCCACAAGGTCCAGCGCGACGAGCTGCGCCCCGGCGACATCCTGGTCTTCTACAACGGGGGGCACGTGGCCCTGTACACCGGCGAGGGCCGGATGGTGCACGCCTCCCGCCCGAGCCGCCCCATCCAGGAACTGCAGCTGAACGACTACTGGTGGTCCAACCTGACCTCGGCGGTACGCCCCGACTGAGCACGGAGAAGAGGAGCCCCTGCCGAGCCGCGATGGTTCGGCAGGGGCTCGTCGCCGACAGGCCCCTACCGGTCAGGGGCGAAGCGTGGGGGCCCTAGAGGCCGGAATCCGCTTCGAAGCGGACCACAACGGACTTGGAGGTGGGCGTGTTGGACACCTCCGCGGTGGAGTCCAGCGGTACCAGCACGTTGGTCTCCGGGTAGTACGCGGCCGCGGAACCCCTGGCAGTGGGGTACTCCACCACCAGGAAGTGGGGTGCGCGGCGCTCCACGCCGTCCTCCCACTCGCTGACCAGGTCCACATATTCACCGGACTTCAGGCCGAGCTCGGCGCGGTCCTCGGGGTTGACCAGAACCACCCGGCGCCCGTTGTGGATGCCCCGGTACCGGTCGTCCAACCCGTAGATCGTGGTGTTGAACTGGTCGTGCGAGCGCAGCGTCTGCAGCAGCAGGCGGCCCTCGGGGACCACCGGGGCCGACAGGCCGTTGCAGGTGAAATTGGCCTTGCCCGTCGCGGTGGGGAAGGCGCGGCCGTCCCGGGGCGCGTGCGGCAGGCGGAAGCCGCCCGGCCTGCGCACGCGCCCGTTGTAGTCCTCGAACCCCGGCACCACCCGCTCGATGCTCTCCCGGATCCGGTCGTAGTCGGCGAACTCCTGCCACGGCACGGCCTCGTCCTCGCCCAGCAGGTGGGCGGCGAGCCCGCGCACGATGTCGACCTCCGAGCGCATGTCCGGCGACAGCGGCTCCACCCGGCCGCGCGAGGCGTGCACCTCGCCCATGGAGTCCTCGACGCTGACGAACCGCTCCCGTCCCTCGTGCACATCCAGGTCGGTGCGCCCGAGCGCGGGCAGGATCAGGGCGTGCTCCCCGGTCACCGCGTGCGACCGGTTGAGCTTCGTCGACACCTGCACCGTCAGGCGGCACCGGCGCATGGCCTCCTCGGTCGCCGCCGTGTCGGGCGTGGCCGAGACGAAGTTGCCGCCCATCGCGAAGAACACCTTGGCGCGCCCGTCGCGCATCGCCCGGATGGCGTCGACCGTGTCCACCCCGTGCTCGCGCGGGGGCTCGAACCCGAACTCGTCCCTGAGCGCGTCCAGGAACTCCGCCGGGGGCCGCTCCCAGATGCCCATGGTCCGGTCGCCCTGGACGTTGCTGTGCCCGCGCACCGGGCACACCCCCGCGCCCTCGCGGCCCACGTTGCCGCGCAGCAGCAGGAAGTTGACGACCTCCCGGATGGTGGCGACCGAGTTGCGGTGCTGGGTCAGCCCCATGGCCCAGCAGACCACGATCCTCTCGGAGGCCAGCACCATCGCCGCCGCCTCCTCGACCTGCTCGCGGCCCAGCCCGGTCGCGGCTCCGACGCGGTCCCAGAACTCGTCCTCCCCGTGGTCGAGGAGGGCCTTGGTGTAGGCATCGAAGCCGTGGGTGTGCTCGGCGATGAAGTCGTGGTCGATCACCCCGCCCCTCTGCTCGTCGATCTGCAGCAGCAGCCGGTTCAGCGCACTGAACAGGGCCAGGTCCCCGCCGACCTTGACCTGGAGGAACAGGTCGGTCAGTTGGGTGCCCGAGCCGACGATCCCGCGCGCGGTCTGCGGGTTGCGGAAGCGCTGCAGCCCCGCCTCGGGCAGCGGGTTGACCGTCATGATCCGCGCCCCGGCGTGCTTGGCCTTCTCCAGCGCGGTGAGCATCCGGGGGTGGTTGGTGCCGGGGTTCTGCCCGGCGACGATGATCAGGTCGGCCCGGTAGAGGTCGTCGAGGGTGACGCTGCCCTTGCCCACGCCCAGCGTCTCGCTCAGCGCCGACCCCGACGACTCGTGGCACATGTTCGAGCAGTCCGGCAGGTTGTTGGTGCCGAAGCGGCGCGCGAGCAGCTGGTAGCAGAACGCCGCCTCGTTGCTGGTGCGCCCGGAGGTGTAGAACAGGGCCTCGTCCGGCGAGTCCAGCCCCTTGAGCTCGTCGGCGATGATGGCGAAGGCCTCGTCCCACCCGATGGGCGCGTAGTGGTCGGCGCCGGGCGCGGCGTACACCGGCCCGGTGAGGCGCCCCTGCTGCCCGAGCCAGTACCCGCTGCGCCCGGCCAGGTCGGCGATGGAGTGCTCGGCGAAGAAGCCGGGCCCCACCGCGCGGCGGGTCGACTCCTCGGCCACCGCCTTGGCGCCGTTCTCGCAGAACTCGGCGGGGTGGCGGTGCCCCGGCTCGGGCCAGGCGCAGCCCGGGCAGTCGAACCCCTTCTTCTGGTTGACCGCGGTCAGCGTCAGCAGGCCGCGCTTGGCCCCCGACTGCTGCCCGACGACCTTCATGCTGTTGGCGATCGCGGGGATGCCCACGGCCGAGCGCTTGGGCTCGGACACGCTGGGGGCGTCCTGGCGCGGATCGTCGATGGGCGGATTGGACATGGCGGCCCCCTGAGGTACAGCTGGCGGTGCTGTTCACTTTCCATTTTTCCAGGCCGGGCGCCCGTTGATCACGGCGGATCGGCACGGAGGCGGTGCGGTGCGCCGCAGCCCCCGGCGCCCCGCCCCGCGCGCGGCACCGGCTCGGCGGGCCCGGGGCGTCCGGGCGGGCACGGGGCCGCGCGCACGCGACCCTACGCCTCCGGGGAAGGGGCGCCACCTGGCCGATCGGGCGGCGGCGCCCGGCCGAACGGACGGGTGCCGCCGGGCGCCGCGGGGACCCGCCGCGGGCGCCGCCCCGGAAGACCTGCGCGAACGCGGCGCGGGTGTCGCGCTGTCGCCGACGACTGATGTTTCAGATTGGCCTATCATGGCCCCATGCTGAATACCGAAGGCGGAGCCGCGAAGAAGTCCCCGAGGAAGAAGAATGCGTCACTTTCGGCGACCGCCTACTTCGCGATTCGCGACATGCTCGTCACGACCCGCATCGCCCCCGGGGCGCCGGTGCACGAGGAAGAGCTGACGCGCACGCTCGGGGTGGGGCGCACCCCCGTGCGCGAGGCGATCAAGCGGCTCGAATCGGAAAGGCTCGTGAAGGTCTATCCCCGGCGCGGCGTATTCGCGACCGAAGTGCAGTTGTCCGACCTTTCCCTGCTCACCGAGGTCCGCGCCCCCCTCGAAGGCGAGGCCGCCTTTCAGACGGCCCGGCGCGCGACCGCCCGGCAGCGGTCCGACCTGCGCACCCTCCGTGACGAGGCCGAAGAGTACGGGCGCGACGCCGAGGCCCAGATGGTGTTCGACAGCAGGGTGCACCGGGCGATCTACGAGTGCTCCCACAACACCTACCTGGAGGCCACCCTCACGCTCTATTACAACCTGATGCTGAGGATCTGGTACCTCTACATCGACCGCCTTCCCGGAGTGACCGACCATGTCGGCGAACTCGTGCCCCTCTTGGAGACGATGGTCGACGGCGAGGACGAACGCGCCCGCCAACTCGCGGTCGAACACATCCGGGGATTCGAGAAGGCCGTCCTCTCCGTGCTGTGAAGTAATGGCTTAACAGGAGAACGCCGGCCGCGGTGTTCTCCGGATCCCGGGGAGCGCAATGTCCCGTGCGTTTCCCACCGCCGTTCCGCGGGGGGTGACCACGGGGGCGGTAGGCGCACGGGGCCGGGGCGGCGCCGCATTCCGAGTGAATGAATCGTGGTCGCGGCGGCGGCAGGGGCGGCGCCGCCGCGACCACGAATCTGATCGGGGTCCGATCAGCGGGCGCCGCGCGGCGGGGAGGGGTCCGGGGAGAACTCGCCGCGCAACTCGCGGTACAGGCCGGTGCACGCCGCCACCAGCAGGGCCAGGAACGGCAGGGCGATGACGAGCGAGGCCGTCTGGATCGCCGACAGCCCGCCCGCCAGGAGCAGGACGGCCGCGGTCAGAGCGATCACCGCGCCCCACAGCACGACGAGCGGGCGGTGCGGGTGGAGCGCGCCGCGCTGGCACATCATCGCCAGGACGACCGACGCCGAATCGGCGCTGCTGACGAAGAACAGCGCGATCAGGACCATCACGGCGACCGAGGTGAGCCCGGCCAGCGGCAGGTGGTCGAACAGGGCGAACAGGGCGCCCTCCTCACCGGAGGAGGCCAGCGCCTCCGCCAGCGGGGCCTCGCCGGAGAGCTGCATGTGGATCCCCGTGCCGCCCATCACCGCGAACCAGGCCAGGCTCAGCGCCGTGGGCACCACGAGCACGCCGACCACGAACTCGCGGATCGTGCGCCCGCGGGAGATACGGGCGATGAAGGCGCCCACGAAGGGGGCCCACGACATCCACCACGCCCAGTAGAATACGGTCCACTCGGTCAGCCACTCCTCGCCGCCGTAGACCCCGGTGCGCGAGGCCATCGGGACGATGTGCGCGGCGTACCCGCCGACCGTCTCGACGAGCGTCTGCAGGACCGGCACGCTCGGCCCGGCCACGAACACGAACGCGACCAGCAGCCCGGCCAGGGCGGCGTTGACGGTCGAGATGTGCTTGATCCCGCGGTGCAGGCCGGTCACCGCCGACAGCACGAACAGCACCATCAGCCCGGTGATGACCGCGATCGCCACGGCGGTGTTCTCGGGGACCCCGAACGTCGAGGCCAGCCCGCTGTTGATCTGCAGCGCGCCCAGCCCCAGGGAGGTCGCCGCGCCGAAGGTGGTGAGGAAGACGACGAAGGCGTCGACGGCGCGGGACGGCGCGCTGGAGGACGGCCGGCCGGGCAGCACGATCGAGCTCAGCAGGTTGGGGCGGCCCCTGCGGAACATCCCGTAGGCCAGCGCGAGCCCCACCAGGGCGTACAGCGACCACGGGTGCAGGCCCCAGTGGAAGACGGAGTACTCCATCGCCAGCCGCGAGGCCTGCGGGGAGTTGGGAGCGGCGGCGCCCAGCGGCGGCTCGGCCAGGTGCGACAGCGGCTCGGCGACCCCCCAGAACACCAGGCCGATCCCCATCCCCGAGGCGAACAGCATCGCGGTCCAGGCGACCGTCCCGAACTCGGGGCGCTCGCCGTCCTCGCCCAGGCGGATGCGCCCGTAGCGGGAGAAGGCGAGGAACAGGGCGAACACGACGAGCGCGGAGGCCACCAGGCCGTAGAGCCACCCGGTGGAGTGCAGGACGCGGTCGAGGAGGCCCTCAGCGCTCGCCGCCAGGGAATCGGCGTCGATCACCCCCCACACCACGAAGGCCAGGCACAGGGTCAGGGCGGTCCCCAGGACCACCGGGTCGATGCGGTGGTCCGGCGGGGGCGCCGGTCGGTCGCGGCCGGCGGCCGCCGGGGTATGGAGCGGGGCGGATTGGTCTTTGCGCAGCATGGGGGGTGCATTCCTTTCGCTCGGAAGGGGTTCTCCGGTCTCAGAGGTNCCGCCCGGGGGCGCCCCGCGCCGATCGCGGGAATGTCGGCCTCGGATCGGCCGGGAGGAGGCCGACACCCCCGGGATCGGCGCGGGCACGGCCCGTCCGCGGCCGATGGGGCGGACTCCGGAGGCGCCCGGGGGCCCACCGCCCGCGTGGCCGGCCGCGCCCCGGCGCGGCGGTGTTCGGGCGGGGCCGGCCGTCCGAAGGACGCGGCGGGCGCCGGGGACAGGGGCGCGCGGGCGGCGGCGGCCGGCCCGCGGCGGGGGCGCCGGAACGGGGGAGGAGGGTCGTGGAACGGGGCGGGCGGC
>NZ_ANBH01000103.1 GCF_000341185.1 Nocardiopsis chromatogenes YIM 90109 | reverse complement strand
CCCGCCGTACTCGGCGGCGGCGTCGGTCAGCCAGTCGGCGAGGTAGCGGGCGTAGGAGGCGCGGACGAAGACCCAGAAGCCCGTGGCCGCGACGTCGTGGCGCATCAGGATCGCCGCGGTGCGCCCGACGTCGGTCTGCGCGCACCGGTCGGAGGCGAAGACCCGGGGGTGCAGGTCCAGCGCGCACCCCTTGCTCAGCACGTCGAGCGCCTTGGGGCCGGACACCTCGACGATCGTGCGGTGCGCCGACACGTCCACCACGGCGCCGAACGCGCGGTCCAGCGCCGCGGTCAGCGTGTCCTGAAGGCCCTGCGCGGCGCCCTCCGGCCCCACCAGCAGCCATTCGTCGGGGCCCAGGCCCAGGACGGCGACCCGCTCGGTGCGGGCCACCCCGCCCGGGCCCGGGAGCGCGGCGCCGAGCGCGGCCCCGATGCGCTCGGCCGCCGCGCCCCGGGGGTCCACCCGCAGCGTCACCTGGGCCCGGAAGGGCACCTCGGCGATGCGCACGGCCGACGGGGACGAGGCCGCGGCCAGGGCGCCGGCGCGGACCGCCAGCGGCGACGCGCCGTAGAGGTCAGCCGTCACGGCGTGCTCCTTCCTTGTCGTAGAACACGGGGTCGGTGATCTCGACCGGGACGAGCCGGTCGCCGACGTGGCCGTAGACCGTCTGCCCGATGCGGTCGCGCCCGCCCTTGACCAGGGCCAGGGCGAACGGGGTCCCCAGGGTGGCGCTGCGGTAGCTGGAGGTGACGTGGCCCAGCATCGGCACCGGGGGCTCCGGGAGCACCCGCGTCCCCACGATCTGGGTCCCCTCCGGGAGGACGCCTTCCCCCGCGGCGGGGATCAGGCCGACGAGCTGCTTGCGGTCGGTGCGGGTGTTGTCCGGACGGCTGAAGGAGCGGCTGCCGATGAAGTCCGCCTTCTTCTTGGACACCGCCCAGCCCATGCCCAGGTCCTGCGGGGTGACCGTGCCGTCGGTGTCCTGGCCGACGATGGGGAACCCCTTCTCCGCGCGCAGCACGTGCATCGTCTCGGTGCCGTAGGGGGTGATGCCGAACGGCTCCCCGGCCGCATAGAGGGCCTCCCAGACCTGCCGCCCGTGCCACCAGGGCACGTTGACCTCGAAGGCCAGCTCCCCGGAGAAGCTGATCCGGCACACCCGGGCCCTGCGGCCCGCGATCGTCCCGTGGCGCCAGCTCATGAAGGGGAAATCGGCGTTGTCCAGGTCGATGCCGGTGCACGCCCGCTCCAGCACCTCCCGCGAGCGCGGTCCGGCCAGCGCGATGGTGGCCCACTGCTCGGTCACCGAGGTCAGGTGCACCCGCAGGTGCGGCCACTCGGTCTGCAGCCAGTCCTCCAGGTGCTCCAGCACCCCGGCCGCGCCGCCGCTGGTCGTGGTGGCCAGGTACCGGTTCTCGCCGGTGCGCATGACGGTCCCGTCGTCGAAGACCATCCCGTCGGCGGTGCACATCAGCCCGTACCGGATGCGCCCGAGCTTGAGCGTGCTCATCATGTTCGTGTAGACGAGGTCGAGGAACGCCGCCGCGTCCGGCCCCTGCACGTCGATCTTGCCGAGGGTGGACACGTCCTGCATGCCCACGCCGGTGCGCACCGCGCGGCACTCGCGCAGCACGGCCGCCTCCATGTCCTCGCCGGGCCGCGGGTAGTACCAGGGGCGCTTCCACTGGCCGACGTTCTCGAACGGCGCCCCCCGCTCCACGTGCCAGTCGTGCATCGCCGTCACCCGGACCGGGTCGTACAGCTCGCCCCGCTCCCGCCCGGCCAGCGCGGCGAAGGACACGGGGCTGTAGGGCGCCCGGAAGGTGGTGGTGCCCACCTCGGACAGGTCGGCCCCCAGCAGTCCGGCGATGATGCCCGAGGAGACCGTCCCCGAGGTCCGGCCCTGGTCGTGGCCGGTGCCGATGGTGGTGAAGCGCTTGATGTGCTCCACCGAGGTCAGCCCCGCCCCGACGGCCTTGTCGATGTCGGCGACCGTGGCGTCGCGCGCCAGGTCCACGAACTGGCGGCCCGGCGCGCCGGCCTCGGGGTCGGGCACCAGCCACAGCGGCCGGCCCTTGGGGACCGGGTGCGGGTCGGTCTCGGGGCGGGGCGCGGCGCTGGCCTCCAGGCCGAGCCGGGAGGCCGCCTGCACCCCGGCCACCGCGCCGCTGGACAGGCACTGGGCGGTGGTGCGCAGCCCGGCCGCCGCCCCCGCCGGGTGCACGCCCGGAACGGATCCGGAGGGCAGGAACGCCCCCGCCGCCTCGTCGTAGGCGAGCGGGCCGCGGGCCTGGGAGTACAGGTGCACCGCGGGGTTCCAGCCGCCGGAGACCAGCAGCAGGTCGCAGTCGTGGTGCTCCTCGGGGCCGAGGGCGCCCGTGTCCGGGTCGAACGCGGCGATGCTGGCACCGGTGACGTGCTCCTCGCCGGACGTGCCGACCACGGCGTGGCCCGCGCGCACCGGGATGCCCTGCTCGGCGCAGCGCTTGGCCCAGAAGGGGGGAGGCTCCGGCCGCGCGTCGACGACCGCGGCGATCTCCACCCCGGCGCCGCACAGGTCCAGCGCGGCGGTGTAGGCGCCGTCGTCGGTGGTGAAGACGACGGCGCGCCGCCCCGGCAGGACCGCGTAGCGGTGCAGGTAGGTGCGGGCGGCCCCGGCCAGCATGGTGCCGGGGCGGTCGTTGTCGGCGAAGACCAGGGGGCGCTCGTGCGCCCCGGTCGCCAGCACCACCTCGTGGGCCCGGATGTGCCAGGTGCGCTGCCGGGTGAAGGCGTCGTCGCCCCGGTTCTCCACGGCCACCAGGTAGTTGGCGTCGTAGTGGCCGGTGACCGTGGTGCGCGGCAGCAGGCGCACCTCGGTGCGGCGGGCCAGTTCGGCCCGCGCCCGCTCCACCCACTCCATGGCCGGGGCGTGGTCGAGCATCTCCCCGCTGCCGAGCAGGCCGCCGCCGAACTCGGTGTCGGCGTCGGCGACGACCACCCGGGCGCCGCCGCGGGCGGCGGCCAGCGCGGCGGACAGCCCGGCCGGGCCGGCGCCGACGACGAGCACGTCGCAGTGGGCGTGCACGGCGTCGTACCGGGCGGGGTCGGGGTCGGGGGACAGGCGCCCCTGCCCGGGCAGGCCGACGGCCTCCAGCCCGTCGGCCAGCTCCACCGTGGTGGCGGTGAGCATCGGCTCGGGGAAGGGCTTTTCGATCTGCACCAGCGCGTTGGGCTCCTCGGGGCCCGCGGACAGGATGCCGCGGGGGCGCCCGTAGCGGATGCCGGTGGCCACCTGGTGCACGCCGTTGGCCAGCAGCGCCGAGGCCAGGGTGTCCCCGGCGAGGCCCTGGAGGTCGCGGCCGTCGAAGCGGAACGCCACGGGGCGCTCCCGGTCGATCCGGCCGCCTTCGTCGAGCCTGAACGGGCCGCTCACACCGTCACCGTCCTCTCCTCGTCCTCATGCGCGCCGGCGTCGTGGATCTCGTTGGTGGCGGTGTCCCGCCGGACCGTGAACCAGCGGCGGCAGCCGGACCGGTGCATCCAGCGCTCGGTGAACACGCCCTTGGGGTTGTCCCGGAAGAACAGGAACCCGGCCCACTCGGCGTCCGAGACCGCGTGCGGGTCGCCGGGGCAGGCCACGTCGGCCTGTCCGCCGTAGTGGAACTCGGTCTCGTTGCGCGGGCCGCACCACGGACACGGGATGAGCATCATGTGTGGGCCTCCTTCGGAGGGTCGTGCGGTGGGTCGTGGGATCTCTCGGTGCACCTCGGTGCGCCTCAGTGCGCCACCCCGGCGGCGCCGTGCTCGTCGATCAGCGCGCCGGTGGTGAACCGCTCCAGCCCGAAGGGGGCGTTGAGCGGGTGCGGCTCGCCGTTGGCGATGGTGTGGGCGAAGCACCAGCCCACCCCAGGGGTGGCCTTGAACCCGCCGGTGCCCCAGCCGCAGTTGACGTAGAGGCCCTCGAAGGGGGTGGGCCCCATGATCGCCGAGGCGTCGGGGGTGACGTCGACGACGCCCGCCCAGGTGCGCACCACGTGGGCGCGGGAGAACATCGGGAACAGCTCCACGGCCGCGGCCAGCTCGCGCTCGATGGTGTGGAACGCCCCGCGCTGCCCGTAGGAGTTGTAGGAGTCGATGCCCGCCCCGAGCACGAGCTCGCCCTTGTGCGCCTGGCTGACGTAGACGTGCACCGCGTTGGACATGACCACCGTCGGGTGGACCGGCTCCAGCAGCTCCGAGACCAGCGCCTGTAGCGGGTGGCTCTGCAGGGGCAGGCGCAGCCCGAGCGTGTCGGCCAGGACCGAGGTGTGCCCGGCGGCGGCCAGGGCGACCCGGCCCGCCCGGATCGGGCCGCGGGTGGTCTCCACGCCGATCACCCGGTCGCCGACCCGCTCGAAGCCGGTGACCTCGCACCCTTCGACCAGGTCCACGCCGAGCAGGTCCAGGGCGCGGGCGAACCCCCAGGCGACGTGGTCGTGCTTGGCGATGCCCGCACGCGGCTGCCAGGTCGCCCCCAGGACGGGGTAGCGCAGGTCGGGCGAGGTGTTCAGGATCGGGCAGGCCTCGGCGACCTGCTCGGTGTCCAGCCATTCGGCGTCGATGCCGTTGAGCCGGTTCGCGCCCACCCGGCGGACGCCGTCGCGGACCTCCTGCAGCGAGTGCGCCAGGTTCAGCACGCCCCGCTGGGAGAACAGCAGCGGGTAGTCCAGCTCGTCCTCCAGCCCCTCCCAGAGCTTGAGCGCGTGCTCGTAGAGCCCGGCACTCTCGTCCCAGAGGTAGTTGGAGCGGATGATCGTGGTGTTGCGGGCCATGTTCCCGCCGGCCAGCCAGCCGCGCTCCAGCACGGCGATGTTCGTGATGCCGTGGTTGACCGCCAGGTAGTAGGCGGTCGCCAGGCCGTGCCCGCCGCCGCCGACGATCACCACGTCGTAGGAGCTCTCGGGGTCGGCCGAGCGCCAGAGCCGGTCGGGGTGGTCGGGCAGGTCGGCGCCGGGTGTCCGCGGTGCCATCGGGACCCTCCGTTCGTCCGGGGGTGGGTGGGTAGGGGACGCGGTGCGGCAGCGTGCCGCAGGTCGTCGGCGACGTGCGTCGTCCGGGGGACCGGGAAGGGCGGGGCGGGCGGTCCCGGGCCCGCCGCGGTCTTTCGGAGGGCGGCGGCCGCGGCGGGCCGCGCACTGCCATGCAACTGAAATATCAGTTGGCGTTCAGGCTAGCAGCGGGGCCGCCGAGGTCAAGGGGTCCGCGGTGGCGGAGCGCGGTGGAAACGGGTCGGCGAACACCGGGTGAAGGAGATTCCGGGCAGGGGCTTGACCCCCGGTCCGGCCTCCGCGTACGTTGCCGTCGAATTGATATATCAGTGTGCGTTCAGTCGTCGGGGACGGTCCGACGAACGGCCCCGGCGCTTCCGCCGGGCCGCCCCGGCCACCCGCCCGCACGCCCCCCGCGGCCGCAGCCGCCCCGGCGGGCGCCGCCCCCGTGGTCATCACACTCCGCCCGTAAGGAGACCAGCATGGGTACGACCCCCCGAGTCGTGATCATCGGAGCCGGGATCGTCGGTGCCAACCTGGCCGACGAGCTGACCGAACGCGGATGGGACCGGGTCACCGTCCTCGACCAGGGGCCGCTGCCGCTCACCGGGGGGTCCACCTCGCACGCGCCGGGCCTGGTGTACCAGACCGGCCCCTCCAAGACGATGACCGGATTCGCCGCCTACACCGTCGAGAAGTTCACCGGCCTGGAGGCCGACGACGGCTGGTGCTTCAACCCCGTCGGCGGCCTGGAGATCGCGACCACCCCCGAGCGCCTGGCCGACCTGCACCGCAAGCAGGGATGGGCGGCCTCCTGGGGGATCCCCGGCGAGGTCGTCGGCCCTGAGGAGTGCGCCAAGCTCCACCCCCTGCTCGACGCCGACCGGATCCTGGGCGGCTTCCACACCCCCACCGACGGCCTGGCCAAGGCCTCCCGCGTCGTCGCCGTCCTCGCCGGCCGGGCCGAGGCGCGCGGCGCCGTCTTCCAGGGCGGCACCCGCGTGGTGGGCGTCAAGCACAGCGGCGCCCGCGTCACCGGGGTGGAGACCACACAGGGCGAGGTCCCCGCCGACATCGTCGTGTGCTGCGCCGGGTTCTGGGGCCGCGAGGTCGGCGCCATGGCCGGGATGACGGTGCCCCTGCTGCCCATGGCCCACCAGTACGCGCGCACCGCTCCGCTGCCCGAACTGGCCGGGCGCAACGACGAGCGCATCGAGGCGCGCCTGCCCATCCTGCGCCACCAGGACCGCGACCTGTACTTCCGCGAGCACGTCGACCGCCTGGGCATCGGCTCCTACGCCCACCGCCCGATGGCGGTGGGCCTGGACGAGCTGCCCCGCCTCGACGCCCCCACCGAGGAGGCCATGCCCTCGATGCTGGCCTTCACCGGCGAGGACTTCGCCGAGTCCTGGGAGCACGGCCGCCGCCTGCTGCCCGCCCTGGAGCAGGCCCGCATCGAGGACGGGTTCAACGGCGTCTTCTCCTTCACCCCCGACGGCGGCCCCCTCATCGGGGAGTCGCCCGAGGTGGCCGGGTTCTGGATCGCCGAGGCGGTGTGGGTGACCCACTCGGCCGGGGTGGCCCGGTCCGTCGCCCAGCTCCTGGTCGACGGCCGCAGCGAGCTCGACCTGCACGGCTGCAGCGTCCACCGGTTCGACGAGATCGAGACCGCCGACGCCTACGTGGAGGAGACCTCCCGGCAGAACTTCATCGAGATCTATGACGTCAAGCACCCGCTCCAGCCCAAGCTCTCGCCCCGCGACCTGCGCACCAGCCCCTTCCACGCACGCCAGAAGGAGCTGGGCGCCGTCTTCCTGGAGTCCCACGGCTGGGAGCGGCCGCACTGGTACGGGGCCAACGCCGCGCTGGCCAAGGACCTGCCCATGGACTGGCGCCCGCCGTCCCGCGACGCCTGGTCGGGCATGTTCCACGACACCTCCATCGTCGCGGTCGAGGCGTGGAAGACCCGCAACGCCGTCGCCATGTACGACATGACCTCGCTCAAGCGGGTCGAGGTCACCGGCCCGGGGGCACTGGCCTACCTGGACCGCCTGACCACCGGGAAGATGGACAAGACGGTCGGCGCCGTCACCTACACCCTGATGCTCGACGACGCCGGGGGCGTGCGCAGCGACATCACCGTCGCCCGCCTGGACGAGCAGGAATTCCAGATCGGCGTCAACGGCAACATCGACCTGGACTACCTCCGGCGCGAACTCCCCGGGGACGGGAGCGTGCGGGTCCGCGACATCACCGGCGGCACCTGCTGCATCGGCGTCTGGGGCCCACTGGCCCGGGACCTGGTGCAGCCGCTCACCCGGGACGACTTCTCCCACGAGGGCCTGCGGTTCTTCCGCTGCAAGCGCGCCCGCATCGCCGGGATCCCCGTCACCGCCATGCGCCTGTCCTACGTCGGCGAGCTCGGCTGGGAGATCTACACCAGCGCCGAGTACGGGCAGCGGCTCTGGGACGTCCTCTTCGAGGCCGGACGGGACCTGGGCGTGGTGGCCGCGGGCCGCGCCGCCTTCAACAGCCTCCGGCTGGAGAAGGGCTACCGCGCCTGGGGCGCGGACATGACCACCGAGCACGACCCCTACGAGGCCGGGGTGGGCTTCGCCGTCCGCCCCGACAAGGGCCCCTTCGTGGGGCGCGACGCGATCGCCGGGCGCGACGAGGGCTCGGTCGAGCGCCGCCTGTCCTGCCTGACCGTCGACGACCGCCGCAGCGTGCTGCTCGGCTCCGAACCGGTGCTCCTCGACGGCGACCCCGCCGGGTACATCACCTCCGCGGCCTTCTCCCACACGCTCGGCACGCCCATCGCCTACGCCTGGCTGCCCGCATCGGCAACGGTCGGCACACCGGTCGAGGTCCAGTACTTCGACCGGAGGGTGCGCGCCACCGTCGCCGCCGAACCCCTGGTCGACCCCGAGATGGCGCGCATCCGCCGCTGAACCGAGACCCCCCGCGCCGCCCCCGGCTCCGAACCCCTCACCGGGGGCGGCGCGGGGTCCATGGGCCCCCGGCACCGGGCCGCCCGACGATCCCTCAGGGGAGGGAACATGAGCCTGTCCGTATTCGATCTGTTCAAAGTGGGCATCGGACCGTCCAGCTCGCACACGGTCGGGCCGATGCGCGCGGCCTACCTGTTCGCCACCCGGCTGCGCGAGACCGCACAGCTGGCCCGCGTGGCCGGTGTCCGCTGCGAGCTGTTCGGGTCCCTCGGGGCGACCGGCCACGGCCACGGCAGCGTCAAGGCCGTGGTGCTCGGGCTGGCGGGGGAGCAGCCCCACCTCGTGGACCCCGTCGCGGCCGAGCCCGCGGTGCGGGCGGCGCGGGAGGAGGGGTGCCTCGTCCTGTTGGGGGAGCACAAGATCGCCTTCTCCGTGGACGACGACGTCGTCCTGCACCGCAGGCGCAGGCTCGACTTCCACAGCAACGGAATGGTCTTCGAGGCCTTCGACGACCGGGGGCGCACCGTGGAGCGCCGGGAGTACTACTCGGTCGGAGGAGGGTTCGTCCTCGACCAGGACGAGGCGGGCCGCCCCGTGCTCGTGGAGGACGCGACCCCGGTTCCCCACCCCTTCCGCACCGGCGAGGAGCTGCTCGCCCTGACGCGCCGCACGGGCCTGCCGGTCAGCGGCGTGATGATGGCCAACGAATGCGTCCGCCGCACCGAGCCGCAGGTGCGGGAGGGCCTCCTGCACATCTGGTCGGTGATGCGCGAGTGCGTGGACCGGGGGATGAGCGCCGAAGGCGTCCTGCCCGGAGGGCTCAGGGTCCGGCGCCGCGCCGGGGAGCTGCGCACCCGCCTGGAGTCGGGCGGTGACAAGGGCGACGCCCTGGCCGCCCTGGAATGGGTCACCCTGTTCGCCCTGGCCGTCAACGAGGAGAACGCCGCGGGCGGGCGCGTGGTGACCGCGCCGACCAACGGCGCCGCCGGGATCGTCCCGGCGGTCATGCACTACGGCCGGGCGTTCCTGGAGGACTTCGACGCCGACGCGGTGGTGCGGTTCCTGCTCACCGCCGGGGCGGTGGGGATCCTGTTCAAGGAGAACGCCTCCATCTCCGGCGCCGAGGTCGGCTGCCAGGGCGAGGTCGGCTCGGCCTGCTCGATGGCGGCGGCGGGCCTCGCCGAGGTCATCGGGGGCACCCCCGAGCAGGTGGAGAACGCCGCCGAGATCGGCCTGGAGCACAACCTGGGGCTCACCTGCGACCCGGTGGGCGGGCTGGTGCAGATCCCCTGCATCGAGCGCAACGCGGTGGCCTCGGTCAAGGCCATCACCGCCGCCAGGATGGCCGTCTACGGAGACGGACGCCACCACGTCACCCTCGACAAGGCCATCACGACGATGCGCCAGACGGGGGCCGACATGAAGGACAAGTACAAGGAGACCGCCAGGGGCGGACTCGCTCTCAACGTCGTTGAATGCTGAGGAGCATGCGATGGCCCGTTCGTTCGTCCTCACCCTGAGCTGCCCGGCGCGCACCGGGATCGTCCAGGCGGTCAGCTCCTACCTCTTCCAGCGCGGGTGCGACATCCGCGAATACCAGCAGTTCGACGACTCCGTCGGCGACCGCGTCTTCCTGCGCACGCAGGTCGCGGCCGACCGGGACGTCGACCTCGACGAGCTCTCCACCGGTTTCGAGCCCGTCGCCGCGGACTTCGAGATGGACTTCTCCTTCTTCGGGGACAGCCCCGCGCGCGTCCTGGTGATGGTCTCCAAGGCCGGGCACTGCCTCAACGACCTCATCTACCGGTGGCGTGCCGGGAGCCTCGGCGCGGACATCGCGGCCGTGGTCTCCAACCACGAGGACCTGCGCCCGATGGCCGAGGCCGCGGGCCTGCCCTTCGTGCACCTGCCCGTCACCCAGGGGACCAAGCCGGAGGCGGAGGCCCGGCTGCTGGAACTCGTCGACGAGTTCGGGGCCGACCTCGTCGTCCTCGCGCGCTACATGCAGATCCTGTCCGACCAGACCTGCAAGGCCCTCTACGGGCGGGCCATCAACATCCACCACTCCTTCCTGCCGGGGTTCAAGGGCGCCCGCCCCTACCACCAGGCCTACCGGCGCGGGGTCAAACTGGTCGGCGCCACCGCGCACTACGTCACCCCCGACCTCGACGAGGGGCCGATCATCGAACAGGAGGTCATCCGCATCGACCACACCTACGACCCGGAGGCGCTGCAGACGGTGGGGCGGGACGCCGAGGCCCTCGCCCTGTCGCGGGCGGTGCGCTGGCACTGCGAGCGCCGCGTGCTGCTCAACGGGGACAGCACGGTCGTGTTCCGGTAGCGCCGCCGCACACCCCGCCGTCCTCCTCCGTCCCGGCCCGGTGCCGGGGCGGGCTCTTCCCTGTCTCCCCTTCTCCACCCCTCCCGCGTGAGGAGCACTTCCATGACGACCGGTGAAATCACCGCCTCCAGCCCAGGCGAGGACCTTCCTGAGAGCCTGAAGGGAACACTTCCCGGCCACTACTACACCGACCCGGACATCTTCCGGGCCGAGCAGGCCTCGATCTTCGAGACCCAGTGGTTCTGCGCTTCTCTCGCGGCCGACCTGGCCGAGCCCGGACGGTTCGAGACCGTGCAGGTCGGCCGTGAGAGCGTGCTGGTGGCCCGCGGACGGGACGGCGCCGTCAACGCCTACCTCAACGTGTGCCGCCACCGCGGAGCGCGGCTGTGCACCGAGGAGAGCGGCCAGGTGCGGCGCGCCTTCCAGTGCCCCTACCACGCCTGGACCTACTCCCTGGACGGCAAGCTCGTCTCGGCCCCGAACCTGACGTCGATGCCGGACGTGGACCGCGCCCGCTTCGGCCTGCACCGGGTGCACGTGCGCGAGTGGCTCGGGTACGTATGGGTGTGCCTGGCCGACGAGCCGCCCTCCTTCGAGGAGACCGTCATCGGCGACGTCACCACCCGCCTGGGCACCCCTGACGCGATCGTGGGCTACCAGGTCGCCGACCTCAAGCTCGGCCGGCGCATCGAGTACGACGTGAAGGCGAACTGGAAGCAGATCGTCGAGAACTTCATGGAGTGCTACCACTGCGCGACCATCCACCCCGAGCTGACCGAGGTCCTGCCGGAGTTCGCCGACGGCCTGGCGGCCCAGTACTTCGTGGGCCACGGGGCCGAGTTCGGCCGGGACGTCGAGGGCTTCACGGTGGACGGGTCGGCCGGGGTCGAGCGGATCCCGGGGGTCAACGAGGAGCAGGACCGGCGCTACTACGCCATCACCGTGCGCCCGACCGTCTTCATCAACCTCGTCCCCGACCACGTCATCTTCCACCGCATGTTCCCGCTGGCGGCCGACCGCACCCTGGTCCGGTGCGACTGGCTGTACCTGCCCGAGGTCGTCGACTCGGGCACCGACATCGACCGCTCGGTGGAGCTGTTCCACCGGGTCAACCAGCAGGACTTCGACGCCTGTGAGCGGTGCCAGCTGGCCATGGACTCCCGGTCCTACCGGGACGGCGGTGTGCTGGTGCCCAGCGAGCACCACATCGGCGAGTTCCACGACTGGGTGCGCGGCTACACCGGCTGACCCGGGCGGGGGGAGCCCCGCGTGCGCGCACGCGGGGCCTTCAGCCGTGTCCGCGGCGGTCGGGCGTGGTGATCGGACCACGGCCTACTGCGCGGCGCCCGGGCACGGCCCTGGAGGCGTTCTCACCGGTCGGCTCGGTCTCATCGGTCGGCTCGGTCGGCGGCCCGCTGACCGGCTCCCCCGGCCGCCTGACACCGCCAGTGCCTTCGACGGCCCTGACCCGCGCAACACCCCGGAGCGACGGCGCCGTGCCGCCGGGATCACCGCGGGTTCCGCACGGGCGGCGTCCGCCGCCGTGCGCGCCCCCGGGCGTGCTCTACGGCTCCTCCCCGCGTTCCTCGCGCGGGTACTCCAAGGGCACGCCCTCGGGGGACAGCGGGGGAGGGGGCAGCTCTGAACTCGACGTCAGCGGCGCCGCGCCCTCCAGGGGGCGCCCGGCGTGCTCCCGGAGGAAGAAGGTGCTGGCCAACCCGACGACGCCCGCCCCGACCAGGTAGTAGCCCGGCCAGTCGAGGTCGCCGGTGGCCACGGTCGCGGCCTCGATCACCGTCGGCGCGGTGCCCGCGAACACCGACACCGAGACGTTGAAGATGACCGCGAGGCCGCTGTAGCGCACCATCGTGGGCAGCAGCGCGGGCAGCGTCGACGGGGACACCGCCGCGAAGCACACCAGCGAGGTCCCCATGATCAGCAGCCCGGCGATCTGGCCGATGAGGCCCTCGCGCAGCAGCCACACGGCCGGAAGCCCCAGGAGCACCAGGGTGGAGCTGGCCAGGATGAGGACCGGGCGGCGCCCGATCCGGTCGCTCAGCCGCCCCACCGACCCGATGGCGCACATCATCAGCAGCATCGTGCCGACCTGCAGGGCCGTCACCGTCGTGTCGTCGGCGCCGCCCGCGCCGTGGCGCGGGAGGGTGCCCGACAGGTAGGCGGGGACGTGGTTGGTCAGCACGTAGTTGGTGACGTTCCAGGCGATGGTCACCCCGGCCGCCACCAGCGCGGGAGCGCGGTAGTGGGCCGCGATGATCTGGACGGCGCGCCGGACCGACATCGTGGCCAGCGCGGGGGAGCGCTCCATGAGCTGGCGGAAGGCGGGGGTGTCCTCCAGGGACATGCGCAGGTACAGGCCGGTCAGCCCGAGGGGCAGGGCCAGCAGGAACGGCAGGCGCCAGCCCCAGGCGAGCAGGTCGTCGGCGGGCAGCAGCGCGATCACCGTCCCCGAGGCCGCCGCGCCCAGGGCGTAGCCCGCCAGCGTGGACAGCTCCAGCCGGCTGCCGAAGAAGCCGCGCCGCCGGTCGGGGGCGTACTCGGCGATCAGGGTCAGCGCGCCGGTGTACTCGCCGCCGGCCGCGAAGCCCTGCAGCATCCGCATCAGCAGCACCAGCAGCGGGGCGGCCAGGCCGACGGCGCCATAGGACGGCACCAGCCCGAGCAGGACCGTGGCCGCGGCCATCATCAGCATCGAGGCCGCCAGCACCTTGGTGCGGCCGAACCGGTCGCCGAGCCACCCGAAGACGAACCCGCCCAGCGGGCGTACCAGGAAGGCCGAGGCGAACGCGCCCAGGGCCAGGGCCGTGGTCCACGGTCCGGCGTCGGGGAAGAACACCCGGTTCAGCACGGCGACGGCCAGGTAGGAGTAGAGCCCGAAGTCGTACCAGGCGGCGAAGTTGCCGACCGCGGCCGCGCCGACCGCCTTGCGGACGATGCGCTCCTCCTGCACGACCGGCGGGGTCAGGCCCCGGCGCGGCCGCCTCGGCTTGTCGGTCATGCGCCTCCTCGGTGCGCGCCCTCGGCCCCGGGCGCCGCGGGGCCGGGGCCCAAAAGGCGAGGATTCGGGAGGTTGGTGTCGACGAGTGATATATCTCTACCCGGCACGCGCAACATACGGCACCTCCCGACGGGGGTCAAGGCGCGGGGATCCGGTCCGGCCTGCGGGGAACCCGGGGGTGCGGGTGCGGAAACACGAACGTCACGGACGAGTTCGAAACCGACCGTTGACGGGCGGTCCGGTGGAGCCGCATCCTGTGTGTTGCGCATCCCACCTTGGGTCTCGCAGTGTGCAACAGAAGCGAGAGGATTTTCGCGGACGTGCCCATCGCATCCCCTCCCAGGGGGCCGGTCGGAGGTGATCCGGCCGGAACCGGGCCCGTCCATCCGTCGGCGGACCGTTCCGGGGTGCGTACCGCGGCGCCGACCCCCTGACCCCACTGGCCGTCGAGAGATGACCGTTGACGAGCGGCGGACCGGACCGCCCTGAGTGCGTTGCGTATTACGGCATGAATTTCTCCATATGCAACTTGGAGGCGAGATGATCTTCGTGGGCGAGCTGTCCGAACTCCCGCCCGGAGAGTCGGTCCGGGTACAGGGGGAGGTGGCGATCGCGGTCTTCAACGCCGACGGCGAGCTCTACGCGATCGACGACACCTGCACCCACCAGGACGCGTCGCTGTCCGACGGATGGCTGGAAGGGTGCGCGGTGGAGTGCCCCCTGCACGCCGCCTGCTTCGACCTGCGGACCGGGCAGCCCAGCGGGCCGCCCGCCAAGAAGCCCGTCCGGACCCACGCGGTCGAGGTCCACGACGGCCAGATCTACGTCCGCGAGTCGGCCCCCGTCGGCGCGGCCCCGGTCGGCGCCGAGGCGGCCGTGGGCGAGGTGGTCCGATGAGGACCGCCACCGTGGTCGGGGCGTCCCTGGCCGGACTGGCGAGCGCCCGCGCGCTGCGCGAGCACGGCTTCGACGGCCGCATCACCGTCATCGGCGAGGAGAAGCACGCCCCCTACGACCGCCCGCCGCTGTCCAAGGAGTTCCTGGCGGGCACGGTCACCGAGGAGGACATCGGCCTGACCGCCGACGACGAGGACCTGCGGATCGACTGGGCCCTGGGCCGCACCGCCACGGCCCTGCACCCGCGCGAGCGCACCGTGGTCCTCGACGACGGCAACCGCGTCGCCTCCGACGCGGTCGTGCTGGCCACCGGCGCGCGGGCGCGCACGCTCCCCGGGCCCCTCCCCGGCGGGGTCCACACCCTGCGCACCCTCGACGACGCCCAGGCCCTGCGGCGCGAACTGGTTCCGGGGGCCCGGCTGGTGGTCATCGGGGGCGGGTTCATCGGCGCCGAGGTCGCCTCCACCGCGGCCGGCCTGGGCTGCGAGGTGGACGTCGTCGAGGCGGGGTCGGTCCCGCTCCAGCGCGTGCTGGGGGCCCAGATGGGGGCGGTCTGCGCGCGGCTGCACACCCGCAACGGCGTGCGCCTGCACCCCCACGGCCGGGTGGTGGAGCTCGTGGGCTCCGCCCGCGTCACGGCGGTCCGGCTGGAGGACGGCCGGGAGCTGCCGGCCGACACGGTGGTGGCGGGCATCGGCGCCCTGCCCAACACCGAGTGGCTCCACGGGTCGGGCGTCCTGGTCGACGACGGGGTCCGCACCGACGAGGCGGGGGCCACCAACGTGCCCGGGGTGGTCGCCGTCGGCGACTGCGCCAACAGCCACCGGGCCTACACCGGGGCCCCGCTGCGGCTGGAGCACTGGACCAACGCCCTGCAGCAGCCCGCGGCGGCCGCCGCGGCGCTGCTCGGCCGCGAGCACAGCCCGCCCGCCCACCACGCGGTCCCCTACTTCTGGTCCGACCAGTACGGCCACAAGATCCAGTTCGCGGGCCACCGCACCGACGCGTGCTCGGTGCAGATCGAGGAGGGGGACCCGGAGACGGGCGCGTTCCTGGCCCTCTACACCGACCGCGACGACGAGGTCACCGGCGTCCTCGCCGTCGACCTCCCGCGCCCCTTCGGCGGGTGGCGCAGAAAACTCGCCAAGCGGATCTGACCGGATTCCCGTCCCCGGGGGCGGGAATCCGACCTCCTCCGACCAGCCCGGACACGGGGCTCTCCCGCCAACGGCGTCTGCCGAGGCGGTGGAGCATCCGGCGGCCGGTGCCGGGCCTGCCGGGCCTGCCGGGCGGCCGAAGGCCGCCCGGCATACCTGTGCGCCGGTGGGCACGGCACCCGCACTCGGTTTCCCCGCCGCGCCGACGCAGCCGGGCGCGTCCGTGCCGAGGACGCGGCAGCGGGCCCGGCAACACCGGAACCGGCAAGCGTCGCACGGTGCGCGGCCCGAACGCCCCTCCGACCGATATCGCAGGGGACCACCGGAGGACTCGTCCCCGGGCGGGGACTCCGCGGGCCCCGGCCCCCGGCCGCCCCGGGGCCGGTGGGGCCACCGTGGTCCCAGCTCCTGTCCGGAGTACTGCGGCATCCCGCCGAGACTCGCCCCCGGCGGCCCCACCGGAGATCCCCGAGACCAACGGCGGAGGGGCCGGACGGAGGGGCACTCCGGACAGGACCCGGCTCGGACGGCGGCCGCAGGGCAGGGCCCTGAAGAGAGGCCGGATCCCCCCGAAGCCGCACCGCTCCGGCGGACGCGTCCCTAACCCGCCCCGCCCCGGGACCCGGGGGCGTCGGCCGCGATCCCCGCCCGCATGCCGATCACCGCCGCCTCGCCCCTGGTGGCCACGCCCAGCTTCTTGAGCACCGCGGAGATGTGGAACTTCACGGTGCTCTCGGCCACGCCGAGCTCCTGGGCGATGGCCCGGTTGCGCTTACCGGCCGCCACCAGGGCCAGCAC
>NZ_ANBH01000102.1 GCF_000341185.1 Nocardiopsis chromatogenes YIM 90109 | reverse complement strand
CGCCAGCCGGACCGAGACCCGGTTGCCCCAGCCCGGCACCGACTCCACCTCCAGCCCGGCGTCGAGCGTGTGCGCCCGGCCCTCCAGCGTGCGCCGGAGCCCCGCCGCGTCCAGCACCCCGCCGCTCTGGTCCCGGACGTCGACCACCAGGGTGGCGGTGTCGCACTCCCAGGCCACACGCAGCCGCGCCACATCGGACTGCCCCGTCAGGGCGACCGCGATGTCATGGGTGAGCGCCCGCGCCCCGTAGGCCACCTCGCCGGGCAGGGGGCCGCCGCCCTCGCCCGGCGGCACGAACTCGGCCGCCACCTCCCGGTGGCGCAGCAGCGCCTCGACCTCCTGGCGCAACCGCCGGAACGCGGCCTCCGGCGCCTCCTCCGACAGGCTCCGGTCGGCCTCCCGGCGCGCCCTCAACGCGACCAGGGCCTTGGACGCGGCGTCGGCCGCCGCGCCGCGGGCGGCGCGGTCATCGAGCCGGGCCGAGCGCAGAGTGGTCAGGATCCCGGTCAGCGCCGCGTCGTGCGCCGCCGTCAGCTCGGCGGTGGTCCGCGTGCGCTCGCTCGACGCGGCCCGCGATTCGGCCAGGTAGTCCGGGCTGGCCTGGGCCACCTGCTGCCGGATGGAGGTCGCCACGACGCCGAACGCGGCCGCCAGCACCGACGGGTCCGCGGGCTCGGAGCGGCGCCGGGGGAAGAGCACCAGCAGCGTGTCCTCACGGTCCCGCACCGCCCACACCCAGCGCTGCGCACCGGCCAGGCGGGCGTGGCCGCTCATCCGCTCCCCGAGCGCGACGGACGACTTCAGCGCTTCGAGCTCGGCGATGGTGACACGGTCGACGATCTCGCGCTCCCCGGCCACCTTGCGGGGGCGGCCGGTGCACTCCAGCGTGTAGACCACCAGCGCCCGGTGCGGCCACCGGTCCGAGAGCAGCCGGGAGAACCGGCGCGCGATGTCGGCCAGCGGGCCCGCCACCACCTCGCGCAGCGCGTGCAGTTCGTCGGCCGGGTCACCGGACGCACCGCCGGTCCCGGTCCGGGCCACATCCCCCATGCCGGGAAGTCTAGGGTGTGCCGCGCGGGCCGTGTCCCGCCGCACACGGCGGCGTGCGCGGCGCCGCCTGCGGCCGGCCCGGACCCGCGCGGCGCCCGGCACCGGCCGGGCCCCGCCGAACGGCGGGAAACTCCCCGTCTTCCGGAGGGCTCCGCACCCGGGACCGGCGGCCCTACCGTCGCGGTGAGTGCCGCGCGCCGCCGCGCGCGGCCGGTCGCACCATCGGAGGAACACCAGGCATGCCACAGCAGGTACGCGGCGTCGTCGCCAGGAAGAAGGGCGCTCCCGTCGAGGTCGCCGACATCGTCGTCCCCGACCCCGGGCCCGGGGAGGCCGTGGTCGCCATCGCGGCGTGCGGGGTGTGCCACACCGACCTGACCTACCGGGAGGGCGGGATCAACGACGAGTTCCCCTTCCTCCTCGGCCACGAGGCCGCGGGCACGGTCGAGAGCGTCGGCGAGGGCGTCGAGGACGTGGAGCCCGGCGACTTCGTCGTGCTGAACTGGCGCGCGGTCTGCGGGAGCTGCCGCGCCTGTAAGCGCGGCCGCGCGCAGTACTGCTTCGACACCTTCAACGCCGAGCAGAAGATGACCCTGACGGACGGGACCGAGCTGTCCCCCGCGCTGGGCATCGGCGCGTTCGCGGAGAAGACCCTCGTGCACGCCGGGCAGTGCACCAAGGTCGACCCGGCCGCCGACCCCGCCGTCGCCGGCCTCCTCGGGTGCGGGGTGATGGCCGGGCTCGGCGCCGCCGTGAACACCGGGGGAGTGGGCCGCGGCGACTCGGTCGCCGTCATCGGCTGCGGCGGCGTCGGCGACGCCGCGGTGGCCGGGGCGCGCCTGGCCGGGGCCGGGACCATCATCGCCGTGGACCGGGACGCCGGGAAGCTGGAGTGGGCCCGGGAGCTGGGCGCCACCCACACCGTCGACGCCTCGAAGGGCGACACCGTCGAGGAGATCCGCGCCCTGACCGGCGGCTTCGGCGCCGACGTCGTCATCGACGCGGTCGGCCGCCCCGAGACCTTCGAGCAGGCCTTCTACGCCCGCGACCTCGCCGGGACCGTCGTGCTGGTCGGCGTGCCCACCCCCGAGATGCGGCTCGAACTGCCCTTCCTCGACGTGTTCGGCCGGGGCGGGGCGCTGAAGTCCTCCTGGTACGGCGACTGCCTGCCCGAGCGCGACTTCCCCATGCTGGTGGACCTGTA
>NZ_ANBH01000101.1 GCF_000341185.1 Nocardiopsis chromatogenes YIM 90109 | reverse complement strand
GGGGGCCCCTGCCGCTGGAGCGGTTCGTCACCGAGCGCATCGGCATCGAGGAGGTCGAGCAGGCCTTCCACACCATGCACGAGGGCGGCGTGCTGCGTTCGGTGGTGACCCTGTGAGCGGGGCGCTGCGCATCGACCGCGTGGTCACCTCCGGCCTGTTCGAGCTCGACGGCGGGGCCTGGGAGGTCGACAACAACGTCTGGGTGGTCGGCGACGACGACGAGGCGGTGGTGATCGACGCCGCGCACGACGCCG
>NZ_ANBH01000100.1 GCF_000341185.1 Nocardiopsis chromatogenes YIM 90109 | reverse complement strand
CCGCCCCGGCCGCGGAGCCGATCGCCAAGGCGGTCGGCGGGCGGACCGTGGCCGCGGTCGTGTGCACCCACGGGCACACCGACCACGTCACCGTCGCCCCGCGGCTGGGCCGGGAGCTGGAGGCGCCGGTCCTGCTGCACCCCGGCGACGACGTGCTGTGGCGGATGAGCCACGAGGGCGAGTCCTACGGGCACCTGGAGGACGACCGGCGCATCCCGGTCGCGGGCACGGAGCTGCGCGTGATCCACACGCCGGGCCACTCGCCGGGCTCGGTGTGCCTGCACCTGCCCGAGGCGGGGGCGCTGTTCTCCGGGGACACGCTGTTCTCGGGCGGGCCGGGGGCGACGGGGCGGTCCTACTCGGACTTCCCGACGATCATCGGCTCCATCCGCGAGCGCCTCTTCCGCCTGCCGGAGGAGACCCGCGTGCACACCGGCCACGGCGACGGCACCACGATCGGCACCGAGGCGCCGCACCTGGCCGAGTGGATCGCCCGCGGCCACTGAGACGGCCTGCGCACCGGCCCCACAGGGCCGGGGCCGGTGCGCACGCCCTGTCGCGTTCCAGCGTGCCGGAACGGGCCGTGGCAGGGGCCTTCCGCCAGGCGGAGGCTCCCGATGCCAGGGTGGTCGGAGTGATCAGAGCGACACGGGACAGGTGCACGCGGATGTGCTAGTGTCACAGACGGGTTGCAGTCTGGATTTCGCTTGATCGCTTGATCGCCCGCGGAGTTTCGGCCAGCGGGCGTTTTTTCGTTCCGGAAAAAGGTTCGCGGCAGCCCCGGGCGCCGCAGCCCGCGGCGTCGGTTTCATTGCAGAAGGAACGAGGAGGCCGCCATGGCCACCGGAACCGTCAAGTGGTTCAACAGCGAAAAGGGCTACGGCTTCATCAGCCAGGATGAGGGCGGCCCGGACGTCTTCGTCCACTACTCCAGCATCGCCGGCTCCGGCTTCCGGAACCTTGAGGAGAACCAGCGCGTGGAGTTCGACATCGCGCAGGGCCCCAAGGGTCCGCAGGCCCAGGACGTCCAGGGCCTCTAAGGAGGACCGGCGCGACGTGCCCGCCCTGCCGCCTCACTGAGGCCGGGGCGGAGGCGGACGGCCCCCGCAGCCACCGGCTGCGGGGGCCGTCCCCTTTTCCGCGAGGGCCCGTCTGAGGGGCCCACAAGGTCAGTCCCGCGGCTTGATCCGCATGAAGGTGACCGAGTGCGGCGGGAACGTGTGCGTGAACGAGGAGTCCACGCCCCCGACGGTGGAGGTCTCGGGCGCCACGGGGCGCTCCTCCGCCGTGTTCTCCGCGTCCGGGTCCGCCGCCAGGACCGTCAGCCCGGCGGTCGGCGCGACCTCGGCGCCGCCCAGGTCGATCGAGGTGCGCGCCTGGTCGCTCTGGGCGTTGACGACCTTCACGATGTACTCGCCGGTCCGCTCGTCACGNCCCCCTGCCGGAACGGCTCGGGCGCGGGCGCGGTGAAGCTGGCCCACTCCTCGCCGTCCAGGGACAGGATGACGTCGCGCCCGCGCACCTCGATGCGGACGTCGTAGGCGCGCCCGGCCTCGATGGTGGTGTCGTCGGAGACCACGGTGCTCTTCGCCCCGCCGGAGGCGTGCTCCACGGCGGACTGGGTGTTGCCCCAGCCGCCCAGGTTCCACCAGTAATAGTCGTCGGTTCCCTGGACCCCGAAGCCGATCAGGAAGCCCTCGTCGCCTTCGCGCTTGGTGGCGGTGACCTCCATGTCGTAGTCGGTCCAGCCGGGGTCGCCCGCCATGACCATCGTGTTCTCGCCGGCCGTCTCGGTCTGGACGTACGCGCCGTCCTCCACGGCCCAGCTCCCGGCGTCGGTGATGTGCTCCCACCGGTCGGCGCCGCCGGAGAAGTCGTCGCTGAGCAGCGTCTCACCGTCGGCGGAGACCACCTTCACGTCGTCGTACTCGGCGCTGGTGTTCCAGGTCGACAGGCCCACCGCCCCGGTGATCGGCCCGCTGACGTCCGGGGTGCCCGAGGCGGTGCTGGGCACGACCGCGTCGCCGGTGTTCCGCGCGAACAGCCGCTGCACCTCGTAGTTGGCCGACCCCCAGCTCCGGGTGTTGTCGAACCAGATCATGTCGGGCGTCCACTGGGCGTCCCACTCGGCCGCCAGGAGCGGTGCGTAGGAGGCCATCTTCACCACGTCCGCGTTGCGCTCCAGCCCGGTCATGTAGGCGGCCTCGGCCAGGGCGTTGGAGAAGCGGTTGCCCTGGGAGGCGTACTCGCCCAGGTAGACGTCCGGACCCTGCCGGTCATAGGAGTCGTAGCGCTCGTTGTTCGACAGGAACCAGTCGGGCGAGTTGTAGTAGTGCTCGTCGACCAGCTCCACGCCGTGCTCGCGGTTGAGCTCCCAGGCGCGTTCGAAGACGGTGCCGCCGGAGGCCGGTCCGGAGTTGCCGACCACCGTGATGCCGGGGTACTCGGCCTCGATCGCGTCGCGGAACTCCACGAACCGCTCGAAGAACTCCTCGGGCAGGTTCTCCTCGTTGCCGACCTGCACGTGCGTCAGGCCGAAGGGCTCGGGGTGCCCCATCTCGGCGCGCAGCCCGCCCCACTCGGAGTCGTCGGGGCCGTTGGCGAACTCGATCAGGTCGAGGGTGTCCTGGACGTGGCGCTCCAGCAGCTCGGGGTCGTCGGTGGCCTCGTTCTCGCCGCAGCCGGTGACCAGGGCCGGGACGACCGGCAGCGGCATGGCGTCCAGGTCCTCGGCGAACTGGAAGTACTCGTAGTACCCCAGTCCGTAGGACTGGTTGTAGCCCCAGAAGTTGTGGTTGACGGCGCGCTCCTCGACCGGGCCGACGGTGTCCTTCCACTGGAAGGAGCGCTCGCGCGGCCAGTCGGGCCCTTCATAGGCCTCGTGGCTGCCGGTGTTGACCAGGCATCCGCCGGGGAAGCGCACGAACCCGGGGTCGAGGCCGGCGATCTTCTCGGCGATGTCGGCGCGCAGGCCGTTCTCGCGCCCCTTGAAGGTGTCGCGCGGGAACAGCGAGACCATGTCCAGGCTCAGCGAGCCGCCGCCGCTGCCGGTGACCGCCAGCCTGCCCGCGGTGCTGGACGCGTCGGCGGTGAGGGTCCCGGAGTACTGGGCCCAGTCCCGGCCGTCCGTCTCCAGCTCCAGCGGCGCGGCGAGGGGGGCGCCCTGGGAATCGGTGAGCCGCACGGTGAGCGGCGTCGTCCCGCTTCCTGCGGTCTTGGCCCAGACCGAGAAGTCGTACTCCGCGCCCTCCTCGACGGGGATGCCGGTGGAATAGCCGGTGTTGGCCACGCCGTATTCGCCGCCGTCGGCGGGCAGCGCCAGCCGGAGGTAATTGCGGTTGCGCTCATTGAGGCGGCCGTCGTCGCCGACGACTTCGGCGTTTCCGTCGGCGCGTCCGTCGGCGACCACCTCCCACGAGGTCATCGGGGTGTAGTCCGCATTGTCGGCGGTGGTGTACTCGAACGACCGGTTCTGGACGAGTTCGGCGTACAGCCCGCCGTCGGCGGCGTGGTTGATGTCCTCCATGAAGATGCCGTACATGCTGTCGCCGATGTTCGGACCGGCCGCCGCGGTGTCGACGTCGATGGTGTAGTCGGTCGCGGCGGACGCGGGCGCCGCCGCGGTCGCGCACAGGGCGCCGGCGAGCAGTGTGCCCGCGGCGGCGGCCGTCACGGCCGTCCTCCGGCGGTTCGTCTTGGCTGGCACGTCTCCTCCGTTGGGGGTGCGCCTCCGGCAGGGGAAGCGGGGCGGGAGAGGATCGAATGGGCCGGGAAAAGGGGCGTCCGGTGACGGCGCTATTTCTCAGCGCGACGGGCGAGGGCGTGCCGGGGCGGCGGAATGCGGGGTGACCGCATTCCTCGCCCGGCGCCGCCGGGCGCCGTTCACCCGGGGGTGCGGAAGAACGTTGTCGGCGCTGTGAGCCCTGACCTCCTCAAAGGGAATGTTAGCGCTAACATTTCTTTTCGCGGGCGGATGCGTCGGTCGGCCGGGGACATTTCCTTGAGATTGCCGCGCGGCCGGAGGGGTGTCAAGGGGCGGGGGAGGCCCACGTCGCCCGGGGGCGGCCGGGGGCGGGTGCGCCGCGGGTGCCTCCGGGACCGGACCGAAAGATCTCAGAGCGGTAAACGCGTATTGACTGGCCGACTGTTAGCGCTAACAGTAGTGACGCACCTCACGCGCCGGACCCTGAGACGCCCCCACCCCTCCCCGCCCCGCGCCGGCGTATCCACGTCCCCTCGATTGTTAGCGCTAACACTCGGCCGTTCCGGCCGGTGGGCGCAGAAGGGCTCCCATGAACAAGGCACTCTCCACGACCGCCGCGGCCGTCGCGCTCACCGCGGCGGCGGCCGCCTGCGGGTCGGGCGGCGGCGGACAGGGCGGCGACGGCGACGGCGACACCATCGTCCTCGGCTTCTCGCAGGTCGGCGCCGAGAGCGGCTGGCGCACCGCCAACACCGAGTCCATCAAGCAGGCCGCCGAGGAGGCGGGCATCGAGCTGAAGTTCTCCGACGCCCAGCAGCAGCAGGAGAACCAGATCCAGGCCATCCGCAGCTTCATCCAGCAGGACGTCGACGTGATCGCGTTCTCGCCCGTGGTGGAGTCGGGCTGGGACACCGTCCTCGCCGAGGCGCGCAACGCCGGAATCCCCGTCGTGCTCACCGACCGCGCGGTCGAGACCGACCAGGAGGACGTCTACGAGACCTTCCTCGGCTCCGACTTCGTCGAGGAGGGCCGCAACGCCGGGCGCTGGGCGGTCGAGGAGTTCGCCGACTCCGACGAGGACGTCAACATCGTCGAGCTGCAGGGCACCACGGGGTCCGCGCCCGCCATCGACCGCAAGGAGGGCTTCGCCGAGATCATCGGCGAGGACGACAAGTTCGAGATCATCGCCTCCCAGGACGGCGAATTCACCCGGGCCGGGGGCCAGGAGGTCATGCAGGCCTTCCTCGGCTCCCACGACGACATCGACGTCCTCTACGCCCACAACGACGACATGGCGCTCGGCGCGATCGAATCCATCGAGGCGGCCGGGCTGGAGCCCGGCGAGGACATCAAGATCGTCTCCGTGGACGGCATCAAGGACGCCTTCCAGGCGATGGCCGACGGGAAGATCAACCAGGTCGTCGAGTGCAACCCGCTGATCGGCCCGCAGCTGATGGACCTGGTGGAGCAGGTGCACGCCGGTGAGGAGGTCCCCGAGCGCGTCGAGGTCGAGGAGGGCGTCTTCGGCCAGGACCAGGCCGAGGAGGAACTGCCGAACCGCGAGTACTGACCCGCCCGCCACCGATGCGAAGGAGGGGCCGTGGACACCGCGGCCGGACCCGCCGTGCAGATGAGCGGGATCGTGAAGGACTTCCCCGGCGTCCGGGCCCTGGACGGCGCCGGGCTCAGGCTGGAGCCCGGCGAGGTGCACGCGCTGCTGGGCGAGAACGGTGCGGGCAAGTCGACCCTGATCAAGGTCCTGACCGGCGTGCACCGCCCCGACGCCGGAAGCATCGCCATCGGGGGCCGCCCGGTCGCCATCGCCGGGCCGCAGGACGCCGAACGCCACGGGATCGCCACCGTCTACCAGGAGGTGAACCTGTGCCCGAACCTGTCGGTGGCCGAGAACATCCTGCTGGGCCGCGAGCCGCGCGGCCCGTTCGGGATCTCCCCGCGGCGCATGAACCGGCGGGCGGCCGAGCTGGCCGCCGAAACGGGGCTCGACCTCGACCCCGCCCGCGCCCTGGGCGAGTACCCCATCGCGGTCCAGCAGCTCGTCGCCATCCTGCGGGCGGTGGACCTCGACGCCCGGGTGCTGGTCCTGGACGAGCCCACCTCCAGCCTGGACCGCGACGAGGTGCGCATCCTGTTCGACCTGGTGGAGCGGCTGCGCTCGCGCGGGGTGGCGATCCTGTTCGTCACCCACTTCCTCGACCAGGTCTACGAGCTGTGCGGCCGCATGACCGTGCTGCGCAACGGGCGCCCGGTCGGCACGTTCACCACCGATGAGCTGGACCAGCGCGGACTGGTCGGCCTCATGCTCGGCGAGCAGGCCGGTGAGCTGGACCGGGTGGAGGGGCGCGCCCACGGCGGCGCGCCGCCCGCCGACGCGCCCCCGCTGCTGCGGGCGCGCGCGCTGGGGCGCAAGGGCGGCATCGCGCCCTACGACCTGGACGTGGCGCCGGGGAGCATCGTGGGCCTGGCCGGTCTGCTGGGCTCGGGGCGGACCGAGGCCGTGCGGCTCCTCTTCGGGGCCGACCGCCCCGACAGCGGGAGCGTGGAGGTCGACGGGCGGCCGGTGCCGCTGCGCACCCCGCGCGCGCCCATCGCCGCGGGGCTGGCCTACTGCCCGGAGGACCGCAAGGCCGAAGGGCTGGTGGCCGGCCTGTCGGTCGCGGACAACCTGCTGCTGGCCATGCAGGCCGCCCGCGGGTGGATGCGGCCGGTGCCCCGCAGGGCGCGCGCGGAGCTGGTCGAGCGCTACATCTCCGCGCTGCGCATCCGGCCGTCCGCGCCGGACACCCCCGTGGGCGCCCTGAGCGGCGGCAACCAGCAGAAGGTACTGCTGGGCCGGTGGCTCATCATGCGGCCGCGGCTGCTCATCCTGGACGAGCCCACACGCGGGATCGACGTGGGGGCCAAGGCGGAGGTGCAGCGCCTGGTGGCGGCCGAGGCCGAGGAGGGCACGGCGGTGCTGTTCGTCTCCTCCGAGCTGGAGGAGGTGCTGCGGCTGAGCCACCGGGTGGTGGTGCTGCGCGACCGGCGGGTGGTCGCCGGGCTCGACAACGGGGGCGGGCTGGACGTGGACGGCGTGCTCGACGAGATCGCCGAGGGGGGTGCGCGGTGATGGCGGCGCAGACGCGGCGGCTGGTGTGGCCGCTCCTGGTACTCGCGGGGCTGCTGGCCGCCAACGCGGTCGCCACCCCGGGGTTCTTCGCCGTCAGCGTCAAGGGCGGGCGGCTCTACGGCAGCCTGGTCGACATCCTGCACTTCGGTGCGCCCCTGATGCTGATCGCCCTGGGCATGACCGTGGTGATCGCTCTGCGCGGCATCGACCTGTCGGTGGGCGCCGTGGTGGCCGTGTCCGGCGCCCTGGCCTGCGAGATCATCGTCGCAGCCGGGGATGACGGGTCGGCGGGCACGGTCGCCGCCGCGGTCGCGGCCGCCTTGGCGCTGTCGGTGCTGCTGGGGCTGTGGAACGGGTTCCTGGCGGCGGTGCTGCGGATCCAGCCGATCGTGGCGACCCTGATCCTCATGGTCGCGGGGCGGGGCCTGGCCCAGCTGATCACCGACGGCCAGATCACCACCGTGACCAGCGAACCCTACCGGCGGATCGCGGGGGGCGGCCTGGCGGCGGTCCCCTTCACCGTGCTCATGGCGGCGGTGACCGTGCTGGTCATGTGGCTGGCGCTGCGCCGCACCGCGCTGGGGCTGTTCGTCGAGGCCGTGGGCGGCAACGCCGAGGCGGCCCGCCTGGCCGGGATCCGCGCGACCGGGCTGGCCGTGGCGGCCTACGCCTTCTGCGGCCTGTGCGCCGGGCTCGCCGGGATCATCATCAGCGCCAACACCGGCAGCGCCGACGGCAACAAGGCGGGTCTGTGGATCGAGCTGGACGCGATCCTGGCCGTGGTCATCGGCGGGACGCTGCTGACCGGCGGCCGGTTCTCGATCGCCGGGACCGTGCTGGGCGCGGTCATCGTGCAGACCCTGTCCACGACGGTCTACACCATGGGGGTGCCGCCGGAGAGCGCCCTGGTGTTCAAGGCGGTCGTGGTGTTCGTGGTGAGCCTGCTGCAGTCGCCGCGGTTCCGCGCGCAGGTCGCGGCACCGTTCCGGCGCGGCGGACCGCCGACACCGGCGCGGGGGCCACAGGGCCCCGCGCCCGAGGAGGAGGACGACGCCATGCGCACGCAGACCGGTGCCGGTCGGCCGGACCGCCGGGAGGCGCGGCGATGACGGGCCTGACGACCCCGCCCGCGTCGGCGGCCGCCCGCGTCCGCGCGTTGCTGGACGGGCGGCGACGGTTCATCCCGGTGGCCGTCTCCGGGCTCGTGCTCGTGCTGCTGTTCGCGGTCGGCTCGGTGCGCTACACGGGGTTCGCCGAACCGCAGGTGATGCTGAACCTGCTGGTGAACAACTCCTTCCTCATCGTGCTGGCGGTGGGGGTGACGTTCGTGATCCTGGCGGGCGGCATCGACCTGTCGACGGGGTCGGTGCTGGCGCTGTCGGCGATGATCTGCGCCTGGCTGCTGCGCGAGGGCTGGCCGCCGCTCCTGGTGATCCCCGTCGCGCTGCTGGCCGGGGCCGCCATCGGGTTCCTCCAGGGGTGCATCATCCACTTCTACGGGGTGCAGCCCTTCATCGCCACGCTCGGCGGCATGTTCTTCGCCCGGGGCCTGTGCTACCTGATCAGCGCGGAGTCGATCCCGATCACCGATCCGCTGTTCGGCACGCTCGCCCAGGCGCAGGTCCCGCTTCCGGGAGGCACGTCGCTGTCGGTCGGGGCGGTCGTGGCGCTGGCCGCGGCGGGCGCGGCGGCATACGTGCTGCACCGGACCCGGTTCGGCCGCAGCGTCTACGCGGTCGGCGGCAGCGAGTCATCGGCCGTGCTCATGGGCCTGGCGGTGGGCCGCGTGAAGGTCGGGGTCTACACCGTCAGCGGCTTCTGCGCGGCACTGGGGGGCGTGCTCTACACGCTCTACATCGCCTCCGGGAACAGCCTGCACGGCCTGGGCATGGAACTGGACGCGATCGCCGCGGTGGTGATCGGCGGGACGCTGCTGACGGGCGGCTTCGGGTACGTGCTGGGCAGCGTGGTGGGCGTGCTGACGCTGGGCACGATCCAGACGATCCTGGTCTTCGAGGGAACCCTCAGCTCCTGGTGGAGCAGGATCGTGGCCGGGGTGCTCCTGCTGGTGTTCATCCTGCTGCAGCGGGCCCTGGCCCCGCGCACCGTCAAATGACCCGCCGTGAAACGACGCGAAGACACCGGCCGCAGCGGTGACCACCGCGTCGCCGACGGCGGCCCTTGAGGCGGCGGCACAACTGGTAGCCCGCTCAGTTGCCGATCTCGGGGACTCCGGGCTCAAGAGGGCCGGTGGTTTCTACTGTTCAGTGCAACTTTTCGT
>NZ_ANBH01000099.1 GCF_000341185.1 Nocardiopsis chromatogenes YIM 90109 | reverse complement strand
CCCCCCCAAGGGCCCCCGCCGGTCTCGGCGGGCGTCTCCGCTACGGACATCCGGGCCAGTTCGCCGTCCCATCCCTCCGACGGCCCTCCCCCGGGGCCCCCGTCGATCGCCGCGAGCGCCTCGGAGACGGCCAGTGAGATGTCCTGGACGGTCAGGCCGCACAGGGAGAGCACGTCCGCCCGGCTCCCGTGGTCGAGGAACCTGCGGGGGACGCCGAACGAGCGCACCGGGGTGGTGACCCCCGCGTCCTGGACCGCCTGCGCCGTGGTCGCCCCGACGCCGCCGGTGCGGCTGTTGTCCTCGACCGTGGCCACCAGGCGGTGCCGCCGCGCCATGTCCGCGAGCCCGGGGTTGACCGGCGCCACCCAGCGGGGGTCGACGACGGTGACGCCGATCCCCTGCTCGCGCAGTGCGTCGGCGACGCCGAGGGCGACCCCGGCCAGCACGCCGACCGAGACGATGAGCACGTCCAGGGGGCCGCTCCTGCGCAGCACGTCCACGCCGGAGAAGACCGCCTCGGCGGGCACGTCCTCGCCCACCGCCCCCTTGGGGAAGCGGACCAGGGTGGGGCCCTCCTCCCAGGCCACCGCCTCCTCCAGCAGCTCGCCCAGGCGCGTCGCGTCGCGGGGGGCGGCGATCCTCAGGTTCGGCACCACCTGGAGCACCGACATGTCCCACACCCCGTTGTGGCTGGGACCGTCGTCCCCGGTGACCCCCGACCGGTCCAGGACGAAGGTGACCGCGCGGCGGTGCAGCGCCACGTCCATCAGCACCTGGTCGAGCGCGCGGTTGACGAAGGTGGAGTAGATGGCCACCACCGGGTGCACGCCCCCCATCGCCATGCCCGCCGCCATGGTCACCGCGTGCTGCTCGGCGATGCCCACGTCGATGACCCGCTCGGGGAAGCGCTTCTGCATGCCCAGCAGCCCCACCGGCTCCAGCATGGCGGCGGTCACCGCCACCACGTCCTCGCGCCGCTCGGCGATCCGGGTGATCCGCTCGCCGAAGACCGCGGTGAAGGAGGTCCCGGAGGAGGCGGACAGCGGCCGGCCGGTCGCGGGGTCCATCGGCTTGATGGCGTGCCCCCGGTCCAGCTCGTTGTTCTCGGTGTGCGCGAACCCGCGCCCCTTCTCGGTGACGGCGTGCACCACCACCGGCATGCGCAGGTCCCGGGCGCGGCGCAGCGCCTCCTGCAGCGCGGGGACGTCGTGCCCGTCCACCGGGCCGATGTAGGCCAGCCCGACCTGCTCGAAGACGCTCTGCGCGGAGCCGCGCGAGCGCAGGTCGCCGAAGTGCCCGGCCACCCCTCCCGGGGTCGGCGCGTAGGAGCGCTCGTTGTCGTTGAGCACGATGACCAGCGGACGGTCCGCGCCGGACACGTTGTTCACGGCCTCCCAGGCCATGCCGCCGGTCATGGCGCCGTCGCCGACCACGGCGACCACCGACCGGTCGGTCCTGCCGGCGTAGGCGTCGGCGCGGGCCAGGCCGTCGGCGTAGGACACGGCGGTGGAGGCGTGCGAGTTCTCCACCAGGTCGTGCTCGGACTCGGCCGGGGAGGGGTACCCCGACAGCCCTCCGCTCTTGCGCAGCCGCGCGAACCCGCCGTGCCGACCGGTCAGCAGCTTGTGCACGTAGGACTGGTGGCCGGTGTCCCACAGCAGCCGGTCCCGGGGCGACTCGAAGACGGTGTGCAGCGCGATCGTCAGCTCGACGACCCCCAGGTTGGGACCCAGGTGTCCGCCGGTGGCGGAGACGCGTTCGATCAGGAACGCCCGGATCTCCGCCGCGAGTTCGGTGAGTTGGCCGGCGGTCATACCGCGCAGCCGCGCGGGACCGTCGACCTGGTCGAGCAGGGACATGTTCACTCCTTAGACCGCACGCGGGCGGTGCGGTGTGCAGGGGTGCCGCGGCCGCGGGGGGCGCGCCGCGGCGCCGTCAGCGGTCGCGGTAGGCGACCTCGCGGGCCATCGCGGCGAGCTCGTCCCGCCAGGCCGGGGGGACCCCGGGCCGGTCCAGTGCGTCCAGGGCCTCCTGGTAGAGGCCGTCGATGCGGGCCTCGATCTCCTCCCCGATGGCGATCTCGGCGAGGCGCCGGCGCAGCGCGGGCACGTCCCACTCCTGCGCCGACACCAGGGTGCGCACGTCCGGGTCCCGCCGCACCGCCATGGCCAGCAGCAGGGTCATCTTGTTCCGTTCCAGGTCCAGGCCGACCGGCTTGCCCGCGGCACCGCCGTCCCCGTAGGCGTCGATGAGGTCGTCGCGGAGCTGGAACGCCTCCCCCAGCGCCTCGCCGTACCGCTCGAAGACGGGGGCCAGGTCGGTACGGCCGGTGAGGGAGGCGCCCAGGAGCAGGGGCCGGTGGATGCTGTACCGGCCCGACTTGCACACCGCGATCCACCGGGACAGCCCGGGGTCGACCACCGACTCGGCCGCCACCGCCACGTCCAGGTGCTGGCCGATGATGATCTCGGTGAGCAGTTCGTTCCAGACGGCGCGGGCCTGCGGCGGCAGCCCGGCGGTGAGCCGGTCGGCGAGGATGTCGGCCAGGTCCCCGGCCAGGATGGCCACGCCCTCCCCGTACCGGCGGGGCTCGCCCCGCCACCCGCGCTCGGCGTGCTCGGCCTCGTGCATGGTGTGCACCGCCGACCGCCCCCGGCGCTCGTCGGCGGCGTCCAGGACGTCGTCGTGGATCAGCGCGCCGACGTGGATCAGCTCCAGGGCCGCCGCGCAGTCCACCGCCGCCCCGCTCCCGGGGTCCCCGCCGGCGGCGAGGAACCCGCTCAGGCAGAAGGCCGGCCGCAGCCGCTTGCCGCCCGCCTCGACCAGGTGGGCCACGGACGCCGCCGGGGAGGCGCCCCGCGGGTCGACCGCGGACCACCGCGCGCGCTCGGCGTCCAGCACACCGGTGAGCCGCTCCTCCACCCGTTCGAGCAGGCGCAGGCGCAGGCCGTGCACCTCTTCGTCCGCCGAAACCGTCATGATCGTCTCCTCCGCTCCTGGGCCCGGCGGGTCAGACCGCCGGGCGGGTCAGCTTGGCCGGGGGCGAGAACACCACGTCCTCGGTCGCGACGCGGTCGGTCACCACGTTCCGGTAGCCGTGGCCGGCCAGCACCTCCAGGAGTTCTTCGACGAGGACGTCCGGGGCGCTGGCGCCCGCGCTGACGCCCACCGTCTCCACCCCCTCCAGCCACTGCGGGGAGAACTCGCCCGCGTCCGGAACCAGGTGCGCCGGGGTCCCCATGCCGCGGGCGACCTCGACCATCCGGATCGAGTTGCTGGAGTTGCGCGACCCGACCACCAGGACCAGGTCGCTGACGGGCGCGACGCTCTTGATCGCGTCCTGCCGGTTCTGGCTCGCGTAGCAGATGTCGTCGGTGCCCGGTCCGCGCAGATCGGAGAAGCGCCGTTGGAGGACCTCGATGATGTCCCGGGTCTCGTCGACCGAGAGCGTGGTCTGGGTGAGGTAGGCGGCGGGGGTGTCCGCCGGGAGGTCGAGCGCCTCGGCGTCGGCGGCGGTCTCGACGATGACCGTGCGTTCCGGCGCGTGCCCGTAGGTGCCCTCCACCTCCTCGTGGTCGGCGTGCCCGATGAGGAACAGCACCCGGTCCTCGCGGGCGAAGCGCACCGCCTGCTGGTGGACCTTGGACACGAGCGGACAGGTCGCGTCGATCACGTCCAGCGACCGCGACTCCGACACCCGGCGCACCTCGGGGGAGACCCCGTGCGCGGAGAAGACGCAGACCGCGCCCTCGGGCACCTCGGACTCGGAGTCGACGAAGACGGCGCCGCGCTCCCGCAGCAGCCGGACCACGTAGTGGTTGTGCACGATCTCCTTGCGGACGTAGACGGGCGGCCCGTACCTCTCAAGGGCGAGTTCGATGATCGAGATCGCACGGCGCACCCCCGCGCAGAAGCTCCGAGGTTCCGCGAGTACGACCCTTCTTCCCTGGGGCATTCGGCTGCCTCCGATCCGCTCGGGTTCACTGCGCGCCGCGTCCGGTCCGGGCTCCGGCCGAGGGGCCGGCCCCGGCACCCGGCAGGCCGGCGGATGGGCGGGGGCGCGGTCGCGCTGACGGCAGGCAAGCTATGCCGCGCCCAGAGGGGCGCCCCAGCGGCCGCAAGAATCTAGATCAGGTCGCGGGCGGAGCGGGAGGCGCGGCCCGGAGGGGCGGTCCGCAGGCGCGGTCCGGCACCGCCCGGCGCCGCCCGGCACCGGGCGCCCCCTCGGGCGGGCGGGGACTTGACCAACCCGCCGCCGCGCCGTGGCCGGGGCGCCCGCCCCACTGCCAGGCTGGCGCGCCATGAGCGCTTCCCTCACTTCCATCGTCGAATCGCGGCCGCTGTTCGACCTCGACGCGCGGATCACCGTGGAGGCCCCGCCCGCAGAGGTGTACCGGGTCGTCAGCGACCTGCCCCGCAGCGCCGAGTGGAGCCCCGAGTGCCGCGGCGGTGTGTGGACCTCCGGCGCGCCCGGCGCGGTCGGCTCGGTCTTCCGCGGCGAGAACCACCGCCCCGACGACGTGGTCGGGTGGGCCCCGCTGGTGCGCGGGACCTGGCACACCGAGGCCCGGGTGGTCCGGGCCGACCCCGGGCGCGCCTTCCACTGGATGATGCTCTCCCACGCCGGCGAGGACCAGGAGAGCGTCTGGGGCTTCGACATCGAACCCGCAGGTGCGGGGGCGGCGCGCTCGGTGCTGGTGCACCGGTTCCGCATGGGCGCCGCCACCGCCGGCATCCACAAGATCGTCGCCGACCTCGACGAAGAGGCGCGCAAGCGGTTCATCGAGGAGTGGACCGGCAAACTCGCCTCAGACCTGGACGCGACCCTCGCGCGGATCAAGGCCGTGATCGAGGAGGACTGAGGCCCCGTCCCCGCAGACGCCGACGACCAGGACGGAAGACCCCATGCTCCTGCAACGCATCAACAACCCGGGCATCCGCCTGGGCACGCTGTTCGACCGGGCGGCGGCCCGGCACCCGGCGAGCCCGGTGATCCTCGACCACGACCTGGACATCGCCCCGGACCGGGGGCGCCGCCTGACCCTGACCGAGCTGGCCGACCTGGTGGACGACGTCGCCTCCCGGCTGTGGTCGCTGCGGGTGCGGCCGGGCGACCACGTCGTCGTGCACAAGTCCGACGGGTTCGACATCTCCCTGCTGGCCTGCGCGGTGGCGCGGGTCGGGGCGATCCCGGTGATGCTCTCCCCCAAGCTGGACGGGGCGACCGTCGCCGAGCTGCTGCGCCGGGTGGACCGCCCCTTCCTCCTCACCGACCAGGCCAAGCTGGAGGGGGCGCTGCCCGAGGAGGTCCTCGAATTGAGCGAGCGGGTGCTGCTGGCCTCCGGGGAGCACCCCGGGGCCACGGCGCTGGCCTCGCTGGCCGGGTGCAGGCGGGTCCGGCCGGTCACCATGCCGCCGCAGCACCCCACCATGGTCACGCACACCTCCGGCACGACCGGCGTCCCCAAGCTGGCGGTGCACACCGGGCACACCTTCCAGGCGCGCTACCGCCCCCAGGCCTCGGTGGTCGCCGCGGCCGTCGGGCGCAGCGAGCCGGTCGCCGTGCACGTGTCCTTCGTGCACTCGCGCATGTACACCGCGATGCCGATCTCGGTGCTGCAGGGCCACCCGCTGATCGTGCTGCGCGACGACGACCCCGCATCGGTGGCCGAGGTGTTCACCCGGGTGCGCCCCGGGTTCATCGAGGCCCACCCGAACACCTTCCTGCGCTGGGAGGAGCTGGCCGACGCCCCCGGCGCCCCGCTGGCCAACGTGAAGTACTTCAGCAGCACCTTCGACGCGATCCACCCCCGGACCGTGCAGCGCATGCTGTCCGCCTCCCGCCGCTCCCTGCCGCTGTTCGCCCAGGCCTACGGGCAGAGCGAGGTCGGCCCGATCGCGGCGCGCACCTACAGCCGCCGCAGCGGCGCCGACTTCGACGGGCGCTGCGTGGGCCGCCCCTTCCCCGGCATGACCGGGGTCCGGGTGGTCAGCCGCGACGGCCGCCCGGTGACCCGCGAGAACCCCGGCTTCATCGAGGTCACCAGCGACGGCCGGATCGTCACCTACCTGGGCGAGCACCACCGCTGGGAGAAGCAGGCCCGGGGCGGCTGGTGGCGGATGGGCGACCTGGGCTACCGGACCGCCTGGGGCTGCCTGCACCTGCTGGACCGGGAGGTCGACGAGATCCCCGGCATCGCCAGCACGCTGGAGCTGGAGGACAGGCTCTTCACCCGCCTGCCCGACCTGGTCGAGGTGGTGATCGTGCCGTCCCCGGACGGAACGCCGGTCCCCGTCGTCGCCACCCGCGGCGCCCGGCCGCTGGACGAGGGCGCCTGGCGGCGGGCCGTCGCCGACCTCCCCCCGCTCGGCACCCCGGTGCACCGGCGCCTGGACGAGCTTCCGCAGACCGCCACCACCAAGATCAAGCGGATCGAGCTGGCCGGGAGCCTGGCCGCGGAGGGCGCCGTCCCCGCCGAACGGGCCCGGTGACGGCACGCCCCGGCGGGGTCCGCCCGTACACGGGCCGGACCCCGCCCCATCGCGGAACGGAGACGAACGCAATGCCGGACCGATCGCAGGAGCGGGGGACCCCGGGCGCCCTGGCGGTGGGGATCGTCGGCGCCGGGCCGCGCGGGCTGTCCGTGCTGGAGCGGCTGTGCGCCAACGAGCGCGCCGCCCGCTCGGGCCGCCTCATCACCGTGCACCTCATCGACCCGTCCCCGCCCGGCGCGGGCGGGGTGTGGCGCCCCGACCAGTCGCGGGTGCTGCTGATGAACACGGTGGCCTCGCAGATCACCGTCCACACCGACGACAGCACGGCCGTCGACGGGCCGGTGGAACCCGGGCCGACCCTGTACGAGTGGGCGCGCGACCTGGCCCTGTTCGGCGGGAAGGACGGGGAGGAGGCGGACGGGGGGACGCTCCGGGAGGCGCGGGCCCTCGGCCCCGACGACTACCCGACCCGGGCCTTCTACGGGCGGTACCTGCAGGCCTGCTTCGACCGGATCAGCGCGCAGGCCCCGCCCGGGATCCGGATCCGGGTGCACTCCTCCCGCGCCGTGGCCATGGCCGACGTGCACGGCGTCCCCGGGGGGCCGCAGGGCCTGCGCCTGGAGGACGGCACCCGGCTGAACGGCCTGGACGCCGTCGTGCTGGCGCAGGGGCACCTGCCCGCCCGGCTCACCGCGCGCCAGGAGCGCACCGCCAGCCTCGCCCGCATCCACCGCCTCACCTATGTCACCCCCTCCAATCCGGCCGACGTGGACCTGGAGGAGATCGCCCCGGGCGCCCCCGTGCTCGTCCGGGGCCTGGGACTGACCTTCTTCGACTACATGGCACTGCTCACCGAGGGGCGCGGCGGGCGCTTCGAGGAGCGGGACGGCAGCCTGCTCTACCGGCCCTCCGGACGGGAACCGGTGATCCACGCCTTCTCCCGCCGGGGCGTTCCCTACCACTCCCGGGGGCGGAACGAGAAGGGCGCCCATGGGCGCTACCGCGCCCGGCTCCTCACCCCGGACACGGTCGCGCGGCTCCGCCGCGCCCACCCGGAGGGCCTGCGCTTCTCCACCGACCTGTGGCCGCTGATCGCCCGGGAGGTGGAATGCGTCTACTACGAGGCGCTGCTGGCCTCCCAGGGGCGCGCGGCGGACCGGGCGGCGTTCGCCGACCGCTACCTGCACGCCGACGCCGAGCAGACGGCCGCCGTACTGGACTCCTACGGGGTCCCCGCCGGTCTCCGGTGGAGCTGGGAGCGGATCGCCCGGCCGTGCGCGGGGCGGCGGTTCGCCGACCGGGCGGCCTTCCGCACATGGCTCCTGGACCACCTGCGGGAGGACGTCCGCGAGGCCGGGCTGGGCAATGTGACCGGCCCGCTCAAGGCGGCCCTGGACGTGCTGCGCGACCTGCGCAACGAGATCCGGCTGGCGGTGGACCACGGCGGTCTGACCGGCACGTCCTACCGGGACGAGCTGGAGGGGTGGTACACGCCGCTCAACGCCTACCTGTCCATCGGTCCGCCGCCGTCCCGGATCCGCGAGCTGATCGCGCTGATCGAGGCCGGCGCCGCCGTGCTCCACGGGCCGGGGACCCAGGTCCGGTTCGACACCGCGCGGCCGGGGTTCACGGCCTCCTCCGCCGAAGTGCCCGGGGAGCCGGTGCGGTCCCGGGCGCTGATCGAGGCCCGGCTCCCCGAACCCGACCTGCGCCGCACCCGGGACCCGCTGCTGCGCCACCTGCTCGACACCGACCAGGCGGCCCCCTATGTCATCCGCGGCGGCCCGGGCGCGCCCTACGAGGCCGGCGGCCTCACCGTCACCGAGCGCCCCTACCGGCTGGTCGACGGCCAGGGGAGGGCGCACCCGCGCCGGTACGCCTACGGGGTGCCCACGGAGTCGGTGCACTGGGTCACCGCGGCGGGGACCCGGCCCGGCGTCGACTCGGTCACCCTCGGCGACTCCGACGCGATCGCCCGCGCGGTGCTCGCCCTGGAACCGGTCGCGCACGTGCCCTACGGCCTGCGACCCGCCGGGGCCGGCGCCGACATCGGGGCGGACACCGGGGCCGCGGGGGTACCCGTATGAGCGCCCCGTCCGCTCCGTGCCCAGGGGCCGCCCACGGCTCCGCCGACACCGGCCTGCTCTCCCCGGTCCGCGCGGGCGCCCCGGTGGAGGCGGCCGTGTCCGACGAGGCGTGGCTGCAGGCGATGGTCGACGCCGAGGCGGCGCTGGCCCGCGCGCAGGCCCGGCTGGGCTCCGTCCCCGACCGGGCCGCCGCCGTGATCACCGAGGCGGCCGCGGACCACGGGCTGGACCCGCGTGCGGTGGCGCTCGCCTCCCGGGAGCACGCCAACCCCGTCGTCTCCGTGGTCAGGGCCTTCACCCGGACCGTCGCGGAGCGCTCGCCCGAGGCGGCCGAGTACGTCCACCGGGGGTCCACCAGCCAGGACGTCTTCGACACCGCCGCGATGCTGGTCTCCCGGCGTGCCCTGGCGGCCGTCCGGGGCGACCTCGCTGCGGCCGCCGACGCGCTGGAGGCGCAGGTCCGGCGCCACCTGAACACCCCGATGGCGGGGCGGACCCTCGCCCTTCAGGCGGTGCCCACCACCTTCGGCCTGAAGGCCGCCGGCTGGAGGGGCCTGCTCCTGGACGCCGACCGGCGGATCGACCGGGTGCTCGACGGCGGCCTGCCGGTCTCGCTGGGCGGCGCCGCCGGAACCCTGGGCGGCTACCTGGAGTACGCCGCGCCGACCGGGGCGGGGGTCGCCCCGGCGGACCCGGGCCGCTCCGCCGAGCGCCTGGTGGAGGCGTTCGCGGCGGAGACCGGCCTGGCCCCGCAGGCCCTGCCCTGGCACGCTCTCCGCTCCCCCGTCGCGGACCTGGCCTCGGCACTGGCGTTCACCGCGGGCGCGCTCGGAAAGGTCGCCGTCGACGTGCTCACCCTGTCCCGCACCGAGGTCGGCGAGGTCGCCGAGCCCGGCGCGCCGGGGCGGGGCGCCTCCTCGGCGATGCCGCACAAGCGCAACCCGGTCCTGGCGACGATGGTGCGCAGCGCCGCGCTCCAGGTGCCGGCGCTCGCCTCGGTCCTGCACCAGTGCCTTGCCGCCGAGGACGAGCGTTCCGCGGGCGGCTGGCACGCCGAGTGGCAGCCGCTGCGCGAATGCCTGCGGCTGACCGGCGGAGCCGCGCACACCATGGCGGAGCTGGCCCGGGGGCTGCGGCCCCGCCCGGAGCGCATGGAGCACAACCTCCGGCTCACCGCGAGCGCGTTGACCAGCGAACGCGTCGCCGCGGCCCTGGCACCGGCGCTCGGGCGGGCACGCGCCCGGGAGCTGCTGACGGAGTGCGCCGCCGAGTCGGTCCGCACCGGTCGGCCGCTGGCCGAGGCGGTGGCCGACCGGCTGGACCGGGAGCCCGGCGCCGACGGCGCGGGCCGTCCGGGCACGCCCTCCGCCGAAGAGCTCGCCGCGCTGTGCGACCCGGCCGACTACACCGGCGCCGCGGCCGCTCTGGCCGAGCGCGCCCTGGACGGCCGTGTCCGCTGACCGGGGGCCGGGCCCGCCTCACCCGGGGGCGGGCAGCCGGTCCCGCCGGGTCCGGCCGCCCTCGTCGCCACGGCCGCGGAGCGGCAGCTCCACGGCCAGGCGGAAGCGTCCGTCCGGCAGCGGTCCGGCGACGAGGCGGCCCCCGAGGGCGGCGGCCCGCTCGGAGAGGTTCACCAGCCCTCCGGAGGCGCGGTCGCCGGGGCGGCCCGGTTCGGGCCCGGCACCGTCGTTGACGAGCGTGGCGGTGACCCGGCCGCCCCCGCGGACGATGCGGATCTCGCAGTTCTCGGCGGTGCTGTGGCGCAGCACGTTGGCCGTGCCCTCGCGCAGGACCGTGGCCACCGCCGTGGCCACTGCGGGCGGCAGGTCCGTGCCGTCGGCGTCCATGCGCACCCGCACGCCCGCGGCGGCCAGGACGCTGGACACCGACCGGCACTCCTCGTCCAGGGACAGGTCGCGGTGGCCGTGCGCCACCGTGTGCAGGTCGGTGCGGGCCTGGTGGCTGATGTCCAGAATCTCGTCCAGCTCGGTGCGGGCGCGGCCGGGGTGGCGGGGGATGAGGCGGAGCACCAGTTCGGCCTTGAGGACCATGGCGGACAGGCCGTAGCCGAGCAGGTCGTGCAGGTCCTTGGCGAACCGCAGGCGCTCCTGGGCCACCGCGGCCTCGGCGAGTGCCCGGTGCGCCCGCCGCAGGTCGCCGATCATCTGCCGGAACCGGGTGAGCCCGTAGACGATCAGGCCGGTGATCACCACTTGGACGGACATGAACAGGGGGTCCGCGGGGGCCCCGGCCTCCACGGTGTTGAGCAGCCGGTGGGTGAGCGCCACGCTCGCCGCCACCGCGAGGAAGACCAGCCAGCCCGCCTTGGCCGACAGGACGAACAGGACGCTTCCGGCGAGGTAGCCGGGGACCCCCATCCAGGGGTGCTGGAAGTACAGGGCGGGCAGGTACACCAGGCACGCCTGCCCCCCGATCACCGCGTAGGCGGCCGCGCGGCCGCGGCGGCCGCGGTCGGGGCCGCCGGCGCCCAGGGTCAGCACCAGCTGCAGCGCGAGCAGCAAGACCAGGCAGCCGACCGCCAGGACGGTCCAGTCGGGGGCGTGCGGGCCGACCAGGGTCGCATGCAGGTTGGCGAGGAAGAGGCCGCCGATGACCGCGGTCGGCACGAACCAGGCGGCCGCGGCCGGCATCGGGGGCGGTGGCGGGGACGGGGGCGTGGGGAAGGGGGTGCTCGGGGGTGGGATCACCGCGTTCTCTTCTCCGTCTGGTCCTCGTCGTCGTAAGGCGGCGGCGGGGGCAGGGGCGCCGTTGCAGGGCGGCGGTGGGGGCGCCGCTCAGCCGAAGGCGGCGGTGGAGCGGGCGGGCTCGGGGACGGGGACCTCGAGCGCGAGGCGGAACCGGCCTTCGTCCAGGTACTCCGCGGTCAGCGTGCCGCCGAGGGAGGCGGCCCGCTCGGACAGGGTCCGCAGCCCTCCGGGGCGGCTCCCCGGCGGCTCGGCCTCCGGGTGCACGCCGTCGCAGGAGACCTCGGCGCGGACCGCGTCCCCCTCCCGGACCACGCTGATCGCGCACTCCTCGGCCCGGGCGTGCCGCAGCACGTTCGTGGTGGCCTCGCGCAGCGCGGTGGCCAGCAGCGTGCCGACGGGGCGCGGAAGGTCCCCGTGGTCGGCGTGGATCCGCACGCGGATGCCCGCGGCCGCCAGGACCGAGCGCACCGAGCGGAGCTCATCGCCCAGGGGCAGGTCCCGGTAGCCGTGCGCCACGGACCTGACGTCCGACAGGGCCTTGCGGCCGACCCGCAGGATCTCCTCCAGCTCGCCGCGCGCCCGCTCCGGGTCGCGCTCGACCAGGCGGCGGGCCAGCTCGGTCTTGAGGGCGATCGCCGACAGTTCGTCGCCGACCAGGCCGTTCAGGTCCCGGGCGAAGCGCAGGCGCTCCTGGACGACGGCGGTCTCGGCGATCCGGGCCTGGGCCCGCTCCATCTCCCCCACGAGCACCCGCAGGCAGGACAGCCCGTACACGACGAGCCCGGTGACCAGCGTGGACAGGGCGGTGTAGCCCACCGGCCAGAGCTCGGTGGAGAACGCCGCCTGGGCGAGGGCCGCGCCGGCGGCGACGGCGGCGAACAGGACGCCCCCCGCGATGCGGGGGAGCACGAGCAGGGCGCTGCCGGCGACGAAGCCGAGCATCCCCACCCAGCTCTGGCCGAACAGCAGCAGCGGCGGACCGGTGATGAACAGCTGCAGGGCGAGCACGGCGTGCGCGGCCCGCCGGTGCTCGGGGCTCCCGGCCCAGCCGCACTGCAGCATCTGCAGCGCGAAGAGGACGGCCATGCCGACGCCGGCCAGCAGGGTCGGGGCCGGGCCCAGCGACCGGCTGTACACGTTGACGAACGCGACCACGCACAGTCCGCCGAACACGGTGGCGGTGACGCCCCAGGCGATCGTCGACGCCATGCGGGCACCGCCGGGACCCGGTGCCGGGGGGCGGCGGCCGGCCTCCGGGGACCACTCGGGGGGCTGCGTCGTCTCGCTCGGCATCTCGGTCCCTTCGCAAGGTCCACTTGCGCCGTCGGCCCGTTCCTCATGGCGCCCCGTGGGCCTCCGCGCTCGGTGCATCCAATGCCGTCTCCGGCAAACTACCCCGAATCGGTCGCCGAGTGAAGGTGTCGCGGGCCGTCCGTCCCGGACCGGGAGGCCGCCGCGCACCGGGGGCGGTGCGTCACAGGCGCACCGCCCCGGTGGTGAGGCAGGCCAGCAGAGTGCGCGCCTGGACGTTGAGGTACCGGCCGTGCTTGACCAGAGAGGCGAGCTGCGCGGGGGTGGCCCAGCGGAACCCGGGCGGAGCCGCCAGGGGGGCCTCCTCCCCGTCGGCCTCCACCACCGTGTAGCAGATCCGGGCGTCCAGGAACCGCCCCCCTTCCTCGGAGAGGATGGCCCGGTAGCGGACCCGCTCCGGCGGGGCCGCGAGCACCGCCTCCAGGAAGCGCGGCCGGTCCCCGGCCGGCAGGTGCGCGTAGTTGCCCGGCGTGCACTGCACGGTGGGCCCCAGCTCCACCGTGTCCAGGAACCCCCCCTCGGCGCGGGCCTGGACGAGCACGTGGGGGACCCCTCCGATCCTGCGGACCAGGAAGGCGGCCACGCCCACCCCGCGCGGGGCCACCAGCGGCTGGCTCCACCCCGCCACCTCGCGCGTCCCCGCCCGCACCGCCACCGCGACGACGTCGAAGAAGCACTCGCGCTCGTGCCGCACCCGGTCGTCCTCGCGCACCCATCCGGGCAGCGGGGACAGCGGTACCGTGCGCGCGTGCACCCGGTGCCGGGAGCGCTCGCCGGTGAACCAGGACAGCAGCTCGGCATCGGAGTGCAGCGCCCGGGGGCCGTACTCCTCCACCGGCGCGCAGGACAGCACGGTGCGGGCGTCCATGTTCACCACGCCGTCCATGCGCAGCAGCTCGCCCAGGGTGCCCAGGGTGACCCAGCGGAAGTCCTCGTGCGGCGGGACCTCGACGTCCGGGCCGACCTCGACGATCATGTTCCGGTTGCTCTTGTGCAGGAACCACGACCCGTGCTCGGACTGGAGCACGTCGGCCAGCACCCGGGCGCCGGGGCGGGTGAAGTGCTCGATGTACCGCACGGAGCGGCCCCCGTGCGCCCGCGTGTAGTTGCTCCGGGTCGCCTGCACCGTCGGCGAGAGCTGGACCCGGCCGGGGTTGCCGGGCTCCATCTTCGCCTGCATGAGGAAGTGCAGCACCCCGTCGATCTCCTTGGCGAGGATGCCCAGGATCCCCACCTCGGGCTGGTTGATGACGGGCTGGTACCACTCGGCCACCGCACCGGCCTCGGAGACCACGTGCAGGCCCTCCACCGTGAAGAAGCGCCCGCTCCGGTGGACCAGGTTGCCGGTGCCCGGCTGGAACTCCCAGCCGTCCAGCTCGGCGAAGGGGATCCGCCGCACGTCGAACCGGCCCGCCTCGTCCCGTTCGCGGAGCCAGCGGACGACGTCCCCGGCCCCGAGCGCCCCGGAGGCCCCGGCCGCGCCGTCGGCGCCGTCCGTGCCCCCCGGAGCCGCGCCCGATCGGCGCAGCCGCGCGCCCGCGGAGGTGTCGTGCCGCCACCGCAGCTCCGGGCCGAGGAGGACCCCGGCGCCGCCCCCGCGCCCGGGCGCAGGCTCCGGCGACGGGCGCGGGGGCGCGGTCTTCGCGGGTCCCGGGTCCACGGTCACCGCGCCCCCTCTCCGGCCGCGGCCTCCAGCGGCGCCCCGGCCCCCTGCCGCAGCGGCCGCCACCAGCCGGGGTTCTCCGCGTACCAGTCCACCGTCCGGGCCAGCCCCTGCTCGAACGGCACGAGCGGGCGGTATCCCAGCTCCCGCCGGATCTTGGTGTCGTCGACCGCGTAGCGGCGGTCGTGCCCGGCCCGGTCGGCGACCCACTCGATGGCCGACTCGTCCGCCCCGCACAGCTTGAGCAGCCGACGGGTGATGTCGAGGTTGGTCGTGCCGGACCCGCCGCCCACGTTGTAGACCTCGCCCGGGCGCCCCGAGGCCAGCACCCGGTGCACCGCGCGGCAGTGGTCGTCGACGTGCAGCCACTCGCGGACGTTGCCCCCGTCCCCGTACAGGGGGACGCGCCCGCCCTCCAGCAGGGTGGTGATGAAGCGGGGGATCAGCTTCTCGGGGTGCTGGTGGGGCCCATAGTTGTTGGAGCAGCGCGTGATGCGGACGTCCAGACCGTGGGTCCGCGCGTAGGCGCGGGCGACCAGGTCCGATCCGGCCTTGGAGGCGGCGTAGGGGGAGTTGGGGTCCAGCGGCTCCTCCTCGCCCCACGCCCCCTCGTCGATGGACCCGTAGACCTCGTCGGTCGACACGTGCACGACGCGGCCGACCCCGGCCGTGAGCGCGGCCTCCATCAGCGTCTGGGTGCCGAGGACGTTCGTCCGGACGAAGGCGTGGGCCCCGCCGATGGAGCGGTCCACGTGGCTCTCCGCAGCGAAGTGCACCACCGCGTCGTGCCCGGGCAGCAGGTCGGCGAGCAGGTCCGCGTCGCACACGTCGCCGCGGACGACCTCCAGCCGCGGCCCCTCCTCGGGCAGGTTGGCCCGGTTCCCCGCGTAGGTGAACAGGTCCAGGACGGTGACGCGGGCGCCCTCGGCCCCGGGCAGGGCGCCGGAGAGCAGCATCCGGACGTAGTGCGAGCCGATGAAGCCGGCGGCGCCGGTGACCAGGATCCTCATGTCCTCTTCCTCCGAGTTCCTCCGAGGGGCGGTCGGGCGCGGCTCAGAGCGCGCCGAGGACCTCGCGGACGGCTCCGATCACCTCGTCCTGGACCCGCACCGGCAGCGAGGGGTACATCGGCAGCGAGAAGATCTCCCCGGCGAGCGCCTCGGTCACCGGGAGGTCGCCCTTCCGGTAGCCCAGGTATTCGAAGCCCGTCATGGTGTGGACCGGCCACGGGTAGCTGATGTTGAGCTGGATCCCCCGGGCGGCGAGCGCCTCGATGATCTCGTCGCGGCGGGGGTGGCGGACGACGTACACGTAGTAGACGTGGTCGTTGCCGGGCGCCGTGGCGGGGAGCCGGAGGCCGGTGCCGGCGAGCCCCTCCTCATAGCGCCGGGCGACCGCGCGGCGCCCCTCGATGTAGGTGTCGAGCCGGGTGAGCTTGTGCCGGAGGATCTCGGCGTGCACCTCGTCGAGGCGGCTGTTGTAGGCCGGGGTCTCCACCGTGTAGTAGACGTCGTCCATCCCGTAGAAGCGGAGCCGCCGCAGCCGCCGGTCGGCGTCGCCGCTCCGGGTGATCACGGCCCCTCCGTCCCCGTAGGCGCCCAGCACCTTGGTCGGGTAGAAGGAGAAGGCGGCCGCGTCGCCGGTGGTACCGGCCAGGGTGCCGTTCCGCCGGGCGCCGTGCGCCTGCGCGCAGTCCTCCAGGACGGCCAGGCCGTGCTCCGCGGCCAGTCGGCGCAGCGGCCCCATGTCCACGCACTGCCCGTACAGGTGCACCGGCAGCAGCGCCTTGGTGCGCGGGCCGATCACCGCGGCGACCTGGTCGGTGTCCATCAGGAAGTCCTCGTCGCGGACGTCCACGAAGACGGGGACCGCGCCGACGGCGTTGATCGCCACCACCGTGGGGGCGGCCGTGTTCGACACGGTCACCACCTCGTCCCCGGGGCCCACGCCGAGCGCGCGCAGCCCCAGGACGATGGCGTTGGTCCCGTTGTCGACGCCGACGCAGTGGTCGACCCCGTGCCAGTCGGCGAACTCCCGCTCGAACCCGAGCACGCTGTCGCCGAGGACGAGTCGGCCCGAGGAGAAGACCCGGTCGACGGCGTCGAGGATCTCCTTGCGCTCCTCTCCGTACTCCTCCACGTAGTCCCAGACCCTGATGGTCATTCACGTCTCCATTCGTGTGTTGCGTGCCCTGCGTTGCGTGCCCTGGTCCGCGTTCCCGGCCGGGGGGTTCCGGGGCGGGGCGGCCTCACCGCGCGGCCCCGAGGGCGGCCGGCTCGGCCGTCTCCCTCGGGCCGTCGCGGAACGGCGGCTCCAGCTCCGCCTGCGCGGCGAAGCCGGCGGAGGCGTCCTGCTCGTAGGCGGCCGCCAGCTCCATGAGGTACCGGCCGTAGCCGGACCCGGCCTGGCTCTCGCCGAGCCGGTGGCAGGCCTCGGCCCCGATGAAGCCCATGCGCAGCGCGACCTCCTCGACGCAGGCGATCCGGACGCCCTGGCGCCGCTCCAGGATCCGCACGAACTCGCTCGCCTCCAGCAGCGAGTCGTGGGTGCCGGTGTCGAGCCAGGCGAAGCCCCGCCCCAGGTCGACCAGGTGGGCCCGGCCCTGCTCCAGGTAGACCCGGTTGACGTCGGTGATCTCCAGTTCCCCGCGCTCGGAGGGGCGCAGGTCGGCGGCGATGTCCACCACCTGCTCGTCGTAGAAGTACAGGCCGGTGACCGCGCGGTTGGAGCGCGGGTGCGCGGGCTTCTCCTCCAGGGACAGCAGTCGGCCCCCGGCGTCGGCCTCCCCCACGCCGTAGCGCTCGGGGTCGGAGACCGGGTACCCGAACAGCGTGCACCCGTCGACGGCCCGCGCGTGGTGGTAGAGCAGCGAGGACAGCCCGGGGCCGTGGAAGATGTTGTCCCCCAGGACCAGCGCCGAGGGGTTCGGGCCGATGTGCCGGGCGCCGATGCGGAAGGCGTCGGCGAGGCCGCGCGGCTCGTCCTGCTCGGCGTAGTCGATGCTCAGCCCCAGGGACGCCCCGTCGCCCAGCAGGCGGCGGAACGCGGGCAGGTCCCGGGGGGTGGAGATCACCAGGATCTCCTGGATCCCGCTGAGCATCAGGACCGACAGCGGATAGTAGATCATCGGCTTGTCGTAGACCGGCAGCAGCTGCTTGGAGACCCCCTTGGTGATCGGGTGGAGTCTCGTGCCGCTGCCCCCCGCGAGGATCAGGCCCTTCATGTGGGTGGCCTCCGGTGGTCGGCGGTCGCGCGTTCGCGGTCCGAGGCACCCCGTGAGGGGCCCCGGACACCGCGCGCCCCGGAGCGGGCGTTCCGCCCCTGGCCCCTCATCGTCGGCACCCGGTGCGGGCTCATCCAGGGCGCGGCGGCGGGTGTGTCAGCTCGGGCCGGACCCCTGGACCCGTGCCGGGGGGACGGCGCCCCCCGGCACGGGAGCCGCTTGGGCCCGCCACATGGCCCGCAGCGACTCTTCCAGGGGGGTCCGCGGCCGCCAGTCGAGGAGCGTTGCGGCGAGCCGGACGTCGGCCAGCGACCAGTCCCCGCCCAGCCCGGCGACCGGGGCGGGCTCCTCGGCCACCGCGCCGCGCGGCAGCCCGGCCGCCGCGGCCATCAGGGCGACCGCCTCGGCGATGGGCACCGCCGTCCCGCTGCCGATGTTGACCGCGCGGCCCGACGCCTCCGGGACCTCGGCGGCGCGCAGGACCGCCTCGGCGACGTCCCGGACGTCGACGAAGTCGCGCCGTGCGTCCGCGACGCGGAGCACCGGGCGGCCCCCCGCGGCGGCCTCGCGGAACAGCCGCAGCAGCAGGCCCGGGAAGGAGGCGGGCGAGGGGTGGGGGCCGCACACGTTGGCCAGCCTGAGCACCACCGCGTCGGCCCGCCCCGACCGGGTCGCGGACAGCACCTCCTGCGACCCGGCCAGCCGGCTGCGGGCGTAGGCGTTGCCCGGCCGCGGCGGGGCCGTCTCGTCCACCGCCGTACCGGGGGCGGCCGGGCCGTACTCGTGCAGGGTGCCCAGGTGGACGATGCGCGGCGGGCGGGGCTGGTCGGCGGCGGCCTCCAGGAGGGTGCGGACCGCGCCGACGTTGGCCGCCCGCAGCTCCTCCTCCGACCGGTCCCAGCCGTCGCGGGCGTTGGCCGCGTCGACGGCGTTGACGACGACGCGCGCGTCCGCCTCGCGCAGCAGGGCGCCGAGCTCGCCCGGACCGGCGGCCGCCAGGTCCATGGCGCGGAACCGGTGGCCCCGCATGTGCCCGGCGGGGCCCCGGGCGACCGCGAGGACGGGGGCGCCGCGCGCGGCGCAGGCCGCGACGACGTGCCGCCCCACCCATCCGGTCGCGCCGAGCACCGCGACGGTCCCGCCGTGCGCGGCGGGCGTCATCCGGTCCCCGCCGCGGACCGCAGCTCCTCGTCGAGCCCGCGGCACCGGTCGTAGTCGGGCAGCAGTCCGGCGGCCGCGGCCTCGGCCAGGGTCGGCGCCGCGCGGTCCCGCTCGGACAGCACCGGTGCGACCCCGCCGGGGAGCGGCAGCCGGAGTTCGGGGTCGGTCGGCGCGATCGCCCGCTCGTTCTCGGCGACGTACTCCCGGGAGAGGGTGTAGCTCATGGCGGTGTCGTCCTTGAGCGCCGCGAACAGGTGCCCGACGCCGACCGGCAGGTAGGCGGCGCGGGCGTCGTAGGGGTCCAGCACCACGCTCTCCCAGCGGCCGAAGGTGGGCGAGCCCAGCCGCAGGTCGACGATGAAGTCCAGCGCCCGCCCCCGCGGGCAGTGCACGAACTTGGCCATGCCCGGGGGCGTGGCGGTGTAGTGCAGCCCCCGCACGACGCCGCGCCGGGAGAGGCTGTAGCTGGTCTGGGCGACCGGGAACAGGCGGTGCCCCGTCGCCTCGACGAACGCCGACTCCTGGAAGGGGGAGACGAAGGAGCCGCGGGTGTCGGTGTACACGTGCGGGGTGAAGACGAACGCGCCCTCGATGGCGAGTCTGCGCACCTGCATTCCGCGGTTCACCCCCCGCCCTTCGCGACCCCGACGAACAGGCCCGGCCCGTCCCCGGGCAGGTACTCGACCGCGCAGCCCGCCTCCTCGAACGCCCGCTCGTAGGTGTCGCGCGCGATGACGGCCAGCACGTGCTCGTCCGTGAAGTGCCGGATCCCCGTCTCCCGGTCGGCCACGATGTAGTGCACCTCCATCCGGTGCGCGCCGTCCTCCAGCACGGCCCGGGAGACCCGCGAGATGGTCTTCCGGCCGACGGTGAAGGTGTCCGCGACCACGTGCCGGTCCAGCGCCGTCTCCGGGAAGTACCAGGGCTCAAGCACGATCACCCCGCCGGGCACCAGGTGCCGGGCGAAGGAGGCCAGCGAGGCGCGCACGCCCTCGGCGCCGCCCGTGTAGCCGATCGAGCTGAACATGCAGGTGACCGCGTCGAACCGGCGGCCCAGCCGGAAGTCGCGCATGTCGCCGGTGTGCAGCGCGGTCCCCGGGAGCCGTTCGAGGGCCACCCGGAGCATGTCCTCGGCCAGGTCGACCCCTTCGACCGTGTCGAAGCGGTCCGCCAGGTGGCGCAGGTGCGCCCCGGTCCCGCAGGCCACGTCGAGCAGTGTCGCCGCCCCGGGACGGCGTTCCCGGACGATCGCGGTGACGCGTTCGGCGTCGGCCGCGTAGTCCTTGCCCCGGCCGCTGTAGACGTCCTCGTAGAGTTCGGCCCAGCGGTAGATCCCGGCCAGGCCGCCATCGCGCTCAGCCACGTGCGCCCTCCCCCGTTCCGCGGAGGCGGGGGTGCTCCGGTCCCGGAGGCCGCCTCATACGATCCTCACCTCCGGGACGTACAGCACCCACTTGCCGCCGGCCTCGCGGAACGCCTGCTCCTTGGCCATGATCTCGTCGGCGTGGTTCCAGGCGAAGAGCAGCGCGTAGTCCGGGTACGGCGCGGAGAACCCCTCCGGGGGGACCACGGGGATGTGCGCGCCCGGGGTGAGGCGGCCCTGCTTGGCGGGTGTGCTGTCGTGCACCCGGGCGACCAGGTCCGGGCCGATCCCGCAGTAGTTGGTGACGGTCGCGCTCTTGGCGGTGGCGCCGTACGCCGCGACGGTGCGCCCCTCCTCCTTCAGACGGCGCAGGAGGGCGGACAGGTCGTCGCGGATGGCGGCCACCGCGTCGGCGAACCCGCGCAGGGTCCCGGGGGCGTGCAGCCGGTCCGCCCGCTCCCGCTCGATCAGCTCGGCCACGGCGGGCGAGGGCGTGCGGGCCCCGTGGCGCGCCAGCGTGTAGCGGACCTCGCCGCCGTGCACCGGCAGGCGCTCCACGTCCACCAGCTCCAGTCCGCCGCGCCGGGCCATCTGCTGCACGGAGGTCGCGGTGAAGAAGTAGAAGTGCTCGTCGTAGATCTGGTCGAAGGAGGTCTTGGCGACGATGTCGCCGAGGTAGGGGTCCTCGAAGACGAACACGCCGTCGGGCCCCAGCAGGACGTCGACCCCTTCCAGGATGGACCCCATGTAGGGGATGTGGCACAGCGTGTTGGCGGCGAAGACGACGTCGGCGGGCCCGTACTCTTCGCGCACCGCCTTGGCGGTGGCGGCCTCGAAGAACTCCTCCCGCACGGTGACACCGGCCTCCCGTGCGGCGGCCGCGACACTGCCGGAGGGCTCGAATCCGAGGTGGCGCACCCCGGCGTCGCGGACGGTCCCCAGCATGACCCCGTCGTTGGAGCCGATCTCCACGATGAAGGGGGACTCGGACACCGCCTCGTTCTCCAGGAAGTGGCGCGCGGTGGCGCGGAAGTGCTCGCGCATCACCGCCGACCCCTTGGAGAAGTACGGGTAGTCGGCGTTGAACATCCGCTCCCTGGGGACCTCCTCCATGAGCTGCACCATGGAGCAGGAGCCGCACAGACCCACGGCGAGCCGGTAGAAGAACTCGTCGGCGGCGTCGCCGCCGGGGTCGAGGAACGCGTCGGAGAGCGGCTGCCGCCCGAGGTCGAGGAAGCCGTCGACGTCCCCTCCGCAGATGCGGCACTGGACGGGGCCGAGCTCCGTTCCGGTGGGTCCGGTCATAGGTCTGCTCCTTGGCGTGAGTGGGCCCGGAGGCGCTCGTCAGGTCATGGAGGTGCGGACGGGAGAGGGGCCGTGCCCGGCGCGGCCGGGCCCCGGCGGAGGGCACCGGCCCCGACCCTTCCCCGGTGGGCCGCGCCCGGCCAGGGAGCGCGTCCGAACGTGTCAAGTCGCCGCGGCGGCCCGCCGGGGCGTGTGCCGGTCATTTCGGAACATTTTTCGCTGATCATGACAAAGCCTGATTTGAGCGGTAGGGAACGGGCCGCGCAGGGCCGACGATCCCCGGACCGCCCCGGCCGCGCCGCGGGCGCCCCGCCCGAAAGGACGCTCCATGACCACCGCACGCCCGGCCGAGCGGCCGCCCTCCCCTGCGGAGGCGCCCGCCCGCCACCACCTCAGCGAAGTCCAGGGCTTACGCGGCCTCGCGGTCTCCCTGGTCGTGGTGGCGCACATCAACTCCACCTACCTGACCGGCGGCTACATCGGCGTCGACGTCTTCTTCGTGATCTCCGGCTTCATCATCACCACCCTGCTGCTGCGCGAGTGGCGCGAGCACGGGCGCATCTGTCTGACCGCCTTCTACGCCCGCAGGATCCGGCGGATCCTGCCCGCGGCGACCCTGGTCCTGCTGACCGCCGGCCTGGCCTCGCTCGCGCTACTGCCCCCCGCGCAGGTCGCCGAGACCGGGCGCCAGGTGCTGGCCTCCGCCGTCTTCGCGGAGAACCTGCTGCTGGCCTCCTACCACGCCCCGGGCGTCCCCGACTTCCCCGCCGAGACCATGAACGCGGTCGCCCACTACTGGTCGCTGGCCACCGAGGAGCAGTTCTACCTGGTGTGGCCGCTGCTGGTGATCGGCTGGACCGCCCTGCCCCGCCGCCTGCGCGGCCTGCGCACGCTGTTCGCCGCCGGAACCGTGGTCCTGCTGGGCTCCCTGGCCGCCTCGGCGCTGCTCACCTCCCCCGACGGGATGGGCATGGCCTTCTACCTGTCGCACACCCGGCTCTGGGAGCTGGCGGTCGGCTGCCTGCTCGCGGTCGCCCTGGTGCACCGCTCCCTGCCCGTCCGGTTCCGCGCGCCGCTGGGCTGGGCCGGACTCGCCGCCGTCCTCGCCTCCGCCTTCCTCTTCGACGAGCAGACCGCCTTTCCCGGGTGGATCGCCGCGGTGCCGGTGCTGGGGGCCGCGGCGGTGATCGCCGCCGCCGACTCGCCCGGCCGGTGGACCGCCTACCGGCTGCTCAGCACCGCACCGGCGCGGTTCGTCGGCGACATCTCCTATGCCCTCTACCTGTGGCACTGGCCGCTGATCGTGTTCTGGCCCGCCCTCACCGGCGGCCGCCTGAGCTGGGGCTGGCCCGACGGCCTGGTCATCGGCGTGCTGTCGCTACTGCTGGCCTGGGGGACCAAGGTCCTGGTCGAGGACCCGGTACGGCACCGGGCCCTGCTGCGCTCCCCGCGGGCCGCGGTGGCCTTCGCCGCCGCGTGCACGCTCCTGCTCGCGGCACTGGCCTGGGCGATGCTCTCGGCCGCCGGGGGGTGACCGCCCGCCGCCCGCGCCGGGTCCGCCCGGGCGGACCCGGCGCGGGGGCAGGGGGTGCGGTGGTGCAGGGGGGGACCCATGAGAATCACACATGTCCACCCATGGCCAGATCACTCGCCATCGATCGGTACTTCTGTAGAGAATGTACGCACTTGGTACGAACCGCCGCACATGTGAGGAGACCGATGATGGACTCGGCACCGACGGAACAGGTTCGCGACACCGACGAGGACACCGACGCCCTCGACCTGAACATCCACGTCTTCGAGAACTGGTCCGCCTCCCCCGAGGCCGCCATGAACCCCACCACCATCACCTGGGCCGTCGCGCAGGGGCGCGGCGGACCTGCGGTCTGAGTGCCGCAGCGGCCCGAGACGGGCGGCCTCCGGGGCCCCTTGGCCTTCAAGGCGGGTCTGCACGCGCGGACCGTCCCCGGTCAGGCCGTCTACGTCTTCTCCGAACACCGGGTCACCGCACTGCGCGGGCGCCACGTTGAGGCCCTGGCCCCACTGCTGGACGGAACCCGCGACCTGGCGGCCCTGCAGCGCGCCGCCCCCGCCGGGCTGGCCCCGGACCGTGTCGCCGAGCTGGTCGCCCGCCTGGACCGGGCCGGCCTCATCGGCCCCGCCCCCCAGGCGCCGCCGGAGCGGGCCGCCTTCTGGGAGGCCGGAGGCGCCGACCCGGCCGCCGCCGAGCGCTCGGTCTCCGGGACGGCGGTACAGCCCGTGGCGCTCGGCACCGCGCGCACCGAGGAGACCGCTTCGGCGCTGGCCGACACCGGGCTGGGGGTGCGCGCACCGGTCCGGCACGCCCCGGGGGCCCCGCTCGGGCTCGCCCCCGACGCCGACCTGACCGTCGTGCTGTGCACCGACTACCTCGCCCCCGGGCTGGAGGAGGTCGACGCCGCGCACCGCCGAAACGGCCGCCCCTGGCTGCTCGCCCGCCCCACCGGCGCCGTCATGTGGATCGGGCCGCTGTTCACCCCGCTGGAGGGCGGCGGCTGCTGGCACTGCCTGGCGCACCGGCTGCGCTTCCACCGCCAGGGCGAACTCCACGCGTTGGAGGCCGTGGGCGGAGCCGCGGAGGTGGACCGCCCCGGCGCCGCCGTCCCCGCGCTCACCGCCGCGGGCGCCGGCCTGGTCGCCACGGAGGCGGCCAAATGGGCCGCCGGGCACCGCGGCCCCTGGCAGCGGTCCGTGTGGACCATGGACACCGTCACCCTGGAGGCGCGGCTGCACCCGCTGCACGCCCGCCCCCAGTGCCCCGCCTGCGGCGACCCCTCCCTCGTCCGCGCACAGGCCCACCGCGCGGTGCGGCCGCGCCCGCGCCCCCGGGACGCGCAGGAGGGCACCGGCCACCGGTCCCTGTCGTCCCGCGACGTGCTCGACACCTACGCGCACCTGATCAGCCCGGTCACCGGCCTGGTCAAGGAGCTCACCCCCGTCGAGGGGCCGCCCGGGTTCCACACCTACCGCAGCGGCCCCAACGCGGCGGCGCCCGGGACGGGCCCGGACGGGCTGCGCGCCGTGCTGCGGGTGGAGAACGGCGGCAAGGGCACCACGGACGAGCAGGCCCGGGCGAGCGCGCTGTGCGAGGCGCTGGAGCGGCGCAGCGGGACCTACCACGGGGACGAGGAGCGGATCCGGGGGAGCTACACGGAGCTCGCCGACACCGCGGTGCACCCGGCCGACTGCCTGCTCTACGACCCCCGGCAGTACGCCGAACGCGAGCGGTGGAACGCCGAGCACGGCGCCTTCCAGTTCGTGTGCGCCCCCTTCGACGAGGACGCCGCGACGGACTGGACGCCGCTGTGGTCGCTCACCGAGGAGCGCCGACGGCTGCTCCCCACGGCGATGCTGTACTTCGCCGCCCCACCGGAGCCGGGCGAGCCCGCGGTGGTGGCCGACTCGAACGGCTGCGCGGCCGGAGCCCTCCTGGAGGACGCCGTGCTCCAGGGCGCGCTGGAGGTCGTGGAGCGGGACGCCGTGGCGCTGTGGTGGTACAACCGGACGCCCTGCCCCGGGGTGGACCTGGACGCCTTCGCCGACCCCTGGGTGGAGCGGATGCGCAGGGTGTACCCCGGCCTCGGACGGGAGTTCTGGGTCCTGGACGTCACCTCCGACCTGGGGGTGCCCGCGATGGCCGCGGTGACCCGGCGCACGGACGGCGGGCCGGAGGAGGTCATGTTCGGCTTCGGGGCGCACCTGGACGCAGGGGTGGCCCTGCGCCGGGCGGTCGCGGAGATGAACCAGCTCCTCGCCGCCACCGCGCGGAGCGCGGACTGGGGCGACCCGGACGCCGACCGCTGGCTGCGCGGCCCGGGGACGGCGGCCGGGGCCTACCTGCTCCCCGACCCGGACCGGAAGCCGTCCGTCCCCGGCGGCCATCCGCCGGCCGCCGGGGCCGACGCGGCCGCCGACGTCCTGGAGCTGCGGGACCGGTTCGCCGCGCGCGGCCTGGACATGCTGGTGCTCGACCAGACGCGGCCGGACATCGGGCTCCCGGTGGCCAAGGTCGTCGTCCCGGGGATGCGCGGCATGTGGGCGCGCCTGGCCCCCGGGCGGCTCTTCGACGTCCCGGTCGAGCTGGGGCGCCTGTCCGCCCCGACGGACTACGCCGACCTCAACCCCTACCCGCTGTTCCTGTGACCGGCGCGGCCGGGGCCCGGCCGCCCGCAGCCCTCAGAACCACCCGGACTCGCGGGCGATCCGGATCGCGTCCACCCGGTTGCGGGCGTTGAGCTTGGACACCGCCGAGGTCAGGTAGTTGCGGACGGTCCCGGGGGTGAGGAAGAGCCCGTCGGCGATCTCGACCACGTCGCGCCCGTCCGCGGTCAGCCGCAGGACTTCCAGCTCGCGCGAGGTCAGCGGGCAGTCGGCGCTGTCGAAGGCGGCGATCGCCAGCTCCGCGTCGATCACCCGGCGCCCGGCGTGCACCCCCCGCACGGCCTCGGCCAGCTTGCCCGGCGGCGCGTCCTTCGGCAGGAACCCCCCGACCTTGGCGGCCAGCGCCCTGCGCAGCGCCCCCGGCGTTCCCAGGCTGGTCAGGATCAGCGTGCGGACCTGGGGCGCCTCGGTACGCAGCTGCGCCGCGGCGGTGAGCCCGTCCATCCCGGGCAGGTCGATGTCGATGATCACCACGTCCGGCCGGTGCGCCAGGACCGTGGGCAGGATCCGGTCGCCCGCGTCGATGTCGGCGACGACCTCGATGTCCTCCTCGAATTGCAGCAGGGAGACCAGGGCCCCGCGCACCATGTGCATATCCTCGGCGAGGACCACGCGGATCACGGTGATCTCCCCATCTCCTCGCGCCCCGCCAGAACCGCCATTTATCCGAAATGTACCTTTAAGTCGCTTATCCGAAAACCTGCGCCATGCTACCGCAGTCGGCCCCGCCCCTACTATTCCATTTTGTCCGCAAACAGCCAGAGGTCCCGAACAAAGCACCGTTCCCCGGCGCCCCGGCCGGTCAGCGGCCCCGCGCCCCCGGGCCCACCAGCCCCTCCGGCCCCGTCTGGGCCCCGGCCCGCGCCTCGGCCGCGAACCCCGCCTCCCCCAGGGCCGCGCGCACCGCCCCGGCCACCCGGTCGACGTCCCGGCGCTCGGCCGCGGGCAGCGGGGCGCCGATCCCCTCCCGCACCGCCGCGGCCGCGCCGAGCAGCCGCGCCGCCTCGGTGTGCTCCCCGGCCAGCGCCTTAGCCCCGGCCAGCCCCTCCAGGGCCAGCGCCACCGCCCGCGGTTCCCCGGACGCCCCCGCGGCGGCGTACCCCTCGGTCTGCAGGCGCAGCGCCTCCTCCGGGTCGCCGCGCAGCTCGGCCACGAACCCCAGCTCGGCCAGGATCAGCGCCAGGGTGCTGTCGCCCCCTCGCCCGCCGATCCAGTCCCGCAGCCGGAGCAGGTGCGCCTCGGCCGCGTCCAGGTCGCCCTCGCGGCGGGCGACGAGCCCGAGTCCGAGCTCGGCGTACCGCCGGCCGAAGTGGTCGGAGTGCTCCTCGGCCGTGCGCACCCCCCGCTCGTGGAACTCCCGGGCCGCCCGATAATCCCCGTTGAGCAGGGCGATCCTGCCGATCCCGGAGTACTTCCAGGAGGCGTCGTGCCAGAGGCCGAGCCCCTCGGCGATCCGCAGGCCCTCCCGGTGCAGCCGCTCCGCCCGCCCGTAGTCGCCGGTGATCTCGGCGAGCGTGGCCAGGGCGTCCCCGGCCTGGACCAGCCCCCACTGGTCGCCCAGCTCCCGGAAGTACTCCAGGCTCTGCTCCCCGTCCCGGGCGGCACCGGCCAGGTCCCCGGCGAACAGCCCGTACCAGGTGCGCTGCGCCAGGGCGGCCGCAGTGCCCCACCGGTCGCCGTGCGCCCGGAAGTCGATCAGCGCCTCCTCGATCAGCTCCGCGCCCAGTCCGTTCTTGTTCACCGCGAACAGCGCCGTGGCCAGGAACCAGCGGGCGCGGGCGCGCTCCAGGGGACCGGCCCCGCGGCCGGAGGAGAGCGCCCGACGGGCCTGCCCGACCGGGTCGGGCCCGGTACGCGTCAGCACCCCGATCCCGGCCGCCCACACCTGAAGGTCCGCACGCGTCCCGCCGCGGCCCGCCCCGTCGAGCGCCAGCGCCGCCGCCAGCGACCGCTGCGCCTCCCGCAGCCGCCCGCGCAGGCACCAGTACCACGTGAGGGCCGCCACCAGGCGCTCGGCCCGGGCGGCGTCGCCGCCCCGGACCGCGGTGTCCAGCGCCGTGCGCAGGTTCGCGGACTCGGCGTCCAGCCGCCGCAGCCAGGTGCGCTGCTGCGGCCCGTACAGGTAGGGCGCCGCCCGCTCGGCGAACGCGGTGTAGTGGTCGGCGTGCCGGCCGGCCAGCGCGGCCGCCTCCCCGGCCTCCTCCAGCCGCTCGGCGCAGTAGGCCGCGACCGACTCCAGCAGCCAGTAGCGTGGGCCCTCGGCGCCGTCGACCATGATCACCAGGGACCGCGCGACCAGCCGCCCCAGCGTGTCGACCACGTCCTCGGCGGCCACCCCGTCCCCGGAGCACACCGCCTCGGCCGCGGCCAGGCCGCACCCGTCGGCGTGCGCCGCCAGGCGGCGCAGCACCAGGCGCTCGTCGGCGCCGAGCGTCTCCCAGCTCCAGTCGATGGTGGCGCGCAGCGTCCGCTGCCGCTCCGGCGTCCCCCGGCGCCCCCCGGTGAGCAGGCGGAACCGGTCGTCCAGCCGCTCCGCCAGCGCGTGCACGCCCAGCGCGCGCACCCGGNAGGCCGTCCAGCCGGCGGCAGACCGCCGCGATCCGCTCGGCGTTCCCCTCGTCCAGGGCGAACCCGGGGGCCGACGCGGCGGCGCGCCGCACGAAGAGCTCCACGGCCCCGCTGGCGCGCACCTCCTCCGTCCCCGCCCCCGGCTCCGGCACGTCGAGCGGCGGCACCAGGTACAGCCGCTCGCCCGGGACCTCCAGCGGCTCCCGGCCGGTCGCCAGCACCCGCAGCCCCGGCGCCCGCCCGAGCAGCAGCCCGGCGAGCTCGGCCGCCCCGCCGACCACCCGCTCGCAGCCGTCCAGCACCAGCAGCACCTCGGCCCCGCGCACCGCCTCGGACAGCCGGTCCACCGCGTCCTCCCGGTCCCGCACGGCCGGGACCGGGTCGCGCAGCTCCATCACCTCGCAGACCGCCTCGGCGACCGCGGACGCGGTGGGCTCCCCGGACACGTCGGTCCGGCGGAGCCCCCCGTCGGCCTCGACCGTCCAGACCCCATCGGGGAAGTCGCCCTGGAGCACCGAGGCGACCTCGGTGGCCAGCCGGGTCTTGCCGACACCGCCCGGCCCGGTCAGCGTCACCAGGCGCTCGCCGCGCAGCAGCGCCGCCACCTCGGCCACCGCGCCGGGGCGGCCGACCAGTTCGGTGACGGGCGCCGGCAGGTTCGTCCCGCCCCGTACCGGCCCGGCGGAGGGCTCCGGCGCGTCCAGCGACGGGTCCTGCCGCAGGATCGCGTCGCGCAGGCGGGTCGTCTCGGCCGCGGGGTCCACCCCCAGCTCCGCGCGGAGCCGGTGCTCCAGGTCCGCATGGCTCTGCAGGGCCTCACTCTGGCGCCCCGAGCGGTAGAGGGCCAGCATGTGGGCCGCGCGCATGCGCTCGCGCAGCGGGTGGGCGTCGACCAGGTCGGCCAGCTCGCCCGCGACCATGTGGTGCTCGCCCAGGGCCAGCCGGGCCTCGGCCTGCTCCTCCAAGGCGGCGACCCGCATCTCCTCCAGGCGGGCGACGGCCGGACGGGCGAAGTCCTCGTCGGCGAAGTCGGCCAGCGCCGGGCCGCGCCACAGCGCCAGCGCGTCGGCCAGCAGCGCCGCCCGGGCCCCGGTACCGCGGGCCGAACGGGCGCGCGCCAGCAGTTCGGCGAAGCGGTCCGCGTCCACCACCTCCGGGCCGCCCTTGAGGAGGTAGCCGGAGGGCCCCAAGGCCACCAGCCCGCGCCCGCCCGGTTCGGCGTCCTCCAACGCGCGGCGGAGCTGGGAGACCTTCGCCCTGAGCGCGGCGACCGGCCTGCCCGGGGGAGAGCCGCCCCACAGGCCGTCGACCAGGCGGTCGGCGGAGACCGGCCTGCCCTCGCCGACGAGCAGGGCCGCGAGCAGGGAGCGCACCTTCAGCTCGGGCACCCGGACCGGGTGCCCGGCCGACGTCCACACCTCCAGCGGCCCGAGTATTCCGAATCGCATCAGCCGATCGGAGGACGCGCCCGGAAAAGGGCCGTTCCCCCGCCCCCTTTCACAGCGGTCGTGCGGGTGGTCCGCGCGGTCCGGAGGACTTCCGAAACGCAACCAATCTAACCGTTCGCCCCTCCCCGCGGTCACTCCCGACCGGGGGCGCCTCCCCTTCCCGCAGCCCCGGGGGGGAAAGGTGACAAAGTCGCCGTTCGGGAAAACGGGCCGTGCCGGTGCGGTACCTAGCATCGCCTCGTCGTGCCCCGGGGCCCTCCGGAGGCCAAACGCGATCGGCGAACGGACCCGTCCATGACCGACGACTCAGCCCCGGGCGGCCCCGCCTGGTTCGACGACTCCAAGCTCGGCGTCATCATCCACTGGGGCGCCGCATCGATCCCCGCCTACGCACCGGTGCGCCGTGCGCATGTGCCCGACCCGGTGGCCGACGGCGACGTCTTCGAGCGCGCCTCGAACCCGGGCTGGTGGCGTACCGACGGCGACGCGATGATGTACCAGAACGCGCTCGCCCTGCCCGGCAGCGCGGTGGCGCGCCACCACGCCCTGCACTACGGGGACCTGCCCTACTCGGCCTTCGTGGAGCGCTTCCGGGACGAGACGCTGCCCGCGTGGGACCCCCGCCCGTGGGCCGAGCTCTTCGAGCGGGCCGGGGCGGGGTACGTGGTGTTCTGCGCCAAGGGCGAGGACGGCTTCCTGCTCTGGCCGAGCGAGCACCCCAACCCCCGCGTGGACGGCTGGCAGTCCGAGCGCGACGCCGTCGGCGACCTCGCGGCCGAGGTGCGCGCACGCGGGATGGAGTTCGGCGTCTACTACAGCGCCTGGGACTTCGCCACCTCCCACCCGCCGGTGCGCGACCTGGAGTCGGCCTTGGCCGCCGTCCCCCGGGACGAGGAGTACCGGGAGCGGTTCGTCTCCCACTGGAAGGAGCTCGTCCGCCGGTACCGCCCCGTCACCCTGTGGAACGACTACGGCGTCTCCCCTCCCGGCACCGACCTCCCGGCGCTCTTCGACTGGTACCGGTCCCAGGTCCCCGAGGGGCTGGTGAACGACCGGTTCGACCTGCCCGCGCAGACCTCGGGCGAACTGCCCTGCGGGTACGCCACGCCGGAGGGCACCACGGTCGGCCCCGAGGGGCGCCGGTGGCAGGCGGTGTGGCCGCTGAGCACCGGCTACTGCTTCAACCGCGAGGAGACCGACGCCGACCACATCTCCCCCGAGGCCCTCGTCCACGCGCTCGTCGACATCGTGGCCCGGGGCGGGACCATGCTGGTCAACGTGGGCCCCACCGGGGCCGGGGCCGTCCCCTGGTCGCAGTCGCAGCGCCTGCTCGCCCTGGGGGCCTGGCTCGGCGAGCACGGCGAGGCGATCCGCGGCACCCGGCCGTGGAGCACCGTGCACGGAATGACCGACGAGGGCGTGCAGACCCGCTACACCCGCAAGGGCGACGACCTGTACGCGATCGTGCTCGGCACCCCGCGGACCCGCACCCTCGGGCTGGACCTGAGGCTGCACGGCGGGGCCCGAGTGGAGCAGGTCGGCCGCCCCGGCCCCCTGCCCTGGAGCGACTCCCCGCACGGCGTCGCCGTCGAGCTGCCCGAGGCCCCGGCCCCGCAGCCGGCCATGGCGGTGCGCATCGGCCCGGCCGGCGCGGTCGAGCCGACCGGCCCGCCCCCGGCGGACGGCGCCGGATGACCCCCGGCCCCGGCCCCGCCCCGACCAGAACACCAGGGAACACGGTGCCGCCCGACCGGCGGCGCCGTTCACGCGTCGAGAGGTTCGGACGAGCATGAGAGCACTGTTCCTGCCGGGCAACAGCCCGGCCACGATCTACACGCACGCCGCCCTGGCCACCTCGGTCCGCAACGCCGGGCACGAGGTCTTCATGGGCGGCATCGAATGGGTGCTGCCGGACATCACCGCGGTGGGCCTGCCCGCGGTGCGGATCTCGCCGCTGGCGCTGGAGGACGTCATGGCCTTCATGGCCGGGATGCCCACCGACCCGGACGGGGCGGCGCGGGCGGCCGGCCGGGTGTACGCCGAGATCGCCGTCGACGGGCTGAAGCCGCTGCTGGAGATGGCCGAGCACTGGCGGCCCGACGTCGTGGTGGGCAACCCGATGTTCTACGGCGCCCCGCTGCTGGCCCACCACCTGGGCGTACCGACGGTCCTGCAGGAGTGGGACCGCGGCGACGCCTCGATCTACCACCCCGGCGCCCTGGAGGTGCTCCGGCCGGTCCTGGACGACCTGGGCCTGGACCGGCTCCCCGAACCGGACCTGCGGATCGATGTCGGCCCGCCGAGCCTGCGCCCCGGCGGCGCGCCCGGGGCGCGTCCGATGCGCTTCGTCCCGGCCAACCCCCAGCGCGCGGTCGAGCCGTGGATGTACGGCAGGGGGGACCGCCCCCGGGTGGCCATCACCGGGGGGAGCCGCGTCTTCCAGGGGGACCGGCTGCACGCGCTGGCCGAGGGCGTCGCCGCGCTGGGCGTCGAGGTCGTCGTCGCCGCGCCGGAGCCGGTGGCCGAGGAGCTGCGCACCCGGATGCCGGAGGTGCGCGCCGGGTGGATCCCGCTCGACGTGCTGGCCCCCACCTGCGACGTGATCGTCCACCACGGCGGCGGCGCCACGGACATGACCGCGATCGCCTCGGGGGTGCCCCAGCTGATCGCCATCCAGGACGTCTCCTCCGTGGAGATGCGCCGCCTGGCCGAGGCCGGCGCGGGGATCATGCTGGAGGAGGACCGGCAGCGGCCGGAGGACATCGTCGAGGGCTGCCGCGACCTGCTCTCCTCCCCCGGGTACCGCGGCCGGGCCCAGGAGCTGGCGGCGGAGAACGCCGCCCAGCCGCACCCCGGCGCGCTGGTCGGCGCCATCGAGGAGCTGGTCGGCGGCTGACCCGGGCACGCCGTCGCCGGGCGCGGCCCGCGCCCGGCGAGGGCGCACTCGGCGCTGCGCGGGCCCGCCGGCCCGCGCAGCGCCGTTCTCAGCTCCGGGCCCCGGTCGGGTCGGAGGGCGCGCGGCCCTCTCCGGTACCGCCGTCCGTGCCCTCATCGGCCCCCTCCGCCGCGGCGTCCGCGGCGCCGGTCCCGTCGGCCTCCTGCTCCGCCTGCTCCTCCTGCCCGAGCGGCGGCACGTGCCGCAGCACGACCGCGACCACGACCGCGATGGCCAGCATCACGGCGGCGCTGGCCCCGGTGACCGCGTTCATGCCGGACACGAACGCGTCCCGGCCTGCGGCGACCAGCTCCCCGCCCAGGTCGGCGGGCAGGCCCTCGGCCGCGGAGAGCGCCCCGGTGAAGCTGCTGCGCGTGGTCTCCGCGGCGTCCTGGGGCACGCCCTCGGGGATGAGCCCGTCGATGCGCGCACCGTAGACGGCCGCGTTCAGCGACCCGAACACCGCGATGCCCATGGCCGCGCCGAACTCGCCGCCGGTCTCCGACATCGCCGAGGCCGAGCCGGTCTTCTCCGGCGGCGCGGAGCCCACCACCATGTCGGTTCCCAGCGCCAGCATCGGCTGCGCGCCCAGGACCGCCACGACCGAGCCCGTGATGAAGACCGCCAGCCCGGTGGAGGCGTCCATCAGCGTCAGCGACACGAACCCCGCCGCGCACAGGACCAGGCCGAAGGCGATCAGGCGGGCGGGCGGGACGCTCCTGGCCAGCATCGGGGCGCCCATCGCCCCCACCACGCTGGCGATGCCCAGCGGGACGAACCAGACCCCGGCGGCCAGCGGGTCCAGCCCCTGCACGAGCTGGAGGAACTGGGTGAAGTGGAAGGTGAAGGAGTAGAGCACCACCATGCCCAGCAGCAGCGCCACCAGGGCGCCGGTGAACGTGCGGCTCCGGAAGAGCGCCATGTCCAGCAGCGGGCTCTCCAGTACGAACTGCCGGCGCACGAACGCCCACCCGATCAGCAGGGACACCGCGACGGCCGCCAGGACCGGGAGCGAGAAGCCCCCCTTGGCGATCTCCTTGAGCCCGTACACGAACGGCAGGATGGTGCCGAGCGAGAGCGCCACGCTGAACAGGTCCAGCCGGCCGGCGGAGGAGTCGCGGTACTCCGGGAGCAGCAGCGGCCCGCCCACGACCAGCAGCACCATCACCGGCACCGCCAGCAGGAAGACCGAGCCCCACCAGAAGAACTCCAGCAGCGCCCCGCCCACGGCCGGGCCGATCACCCCGCCCAGGGTGAAGGAGGTCAGCCACACGCCGATCGCCATGGCCCGCTGCTTGGGGTTCTTGAACATCACGGTCAGCAGCGCCATGGTCGGCGGCATCAGGGTCGCACCGGCCAGCCCGAGCAGGGCCCGCGCCGCGATCAGCATCTCCGCGCTGATGGAGTAGGCGGCGATCACCGAGGTGACGCCGAACGCCGTCGCGCCGATGAGCAGCAGCCTGCGCCGCCCGATCCGGTCGCCCAGCGTTCCCATGGTGATCAGGAAGCCGGCGACCACGAAGCCGTAGATGTCCATGATCCACAGCAGCTGCGTGCTGCTCGCGTTCAGGTCGCCCCCCAGGTGGGGGATGGCCATGTAGAGCACGGTCAGGTCCAGGCTGAGCAGCATCGTGGGCAGGGCGAGCATCGTCAGCCCCGCCCATTCCTTCGGTCCGGCCCGCACCTCCTCCCGAGGCGCCGCCGCGGACGGTTCTGGGGTTGCCATGGCTTCTCCGTTTCTCGTCACGTTGTCAGCGCGTGGCCGCGGGCCGGCCGCGGCCGCCGGGCTCTTCGAGGCCGGACCCGCCGCCCTGCGGGTAGGGCGCGCGGGCGCGGCCGTCCCGGAGGGTGCGCGCCCACCACGCGAGCTGGTCCAGCAGCCTGCGCGCGCTGCCCTCGCAGCCCGCGGGGTCGGTGGGGCGGCCGCGCGGGTCGAACCGGTCCGGGTAGTTGTGGAAGCTGACGGTCTCCCGGACGTTCACCGCGTAGAGCTCGGTGAAGACCGGCTGCAGCGCCTGCACCGCGCGCAGCCCGCCGGCCGAGCCCCCGTAGGAGACGTAGCCGACCGGCTTGGTCCGCCATTCGTCCCCGTACCAGTCGATGGCGTTCTTCAGGGCGGCCGGGTAGCCGCGGTTGTACTCCGGGGTGACGATCACGAACGCGTCGGCCGCCCGCAGCCACCCGCCCAGGCTCCGCACCGCCCCGGGCACCTCGTCGCCGTCGGCCGTCAGCACGTCGGGCAGCCAGGCCTGCGCCAGGTCGATGGTGTCGACCTCGAAGGCCCCGTGGTTCCGGGCCTGTCCGGCGAACCAGTCCGCCACCACCGGGCCGAACCGCCCCTTGCGGTTGCTGCCGATGATGACCGCCACGCGCAGCGGGCTCTCGGCCATCGCGCCCCCTCTCCCTGCGGGCATCCGTGCAGGGGCCGTCCCCCGCCTGTCGCGGCCAGTGTGCGCGGCCGCCGTTCGGAAACCGTTCGGGTCCGGTTACGGCCCCTCCGAACCGGGCCGAACCCGGCCGCGGACCTGACGAACTCCGCGCGGGCGCGCTGGCCGCCGGTGCGGGACGGTGCCAGGGTGCGGGCGTCGACGATCCGCCGATCGACCGAGCCGCCGCGGCCCGGGGCCGCCCNCCGGGGCCCGCCCGCCGCGACCGGCGCGGCGGGCGGCGCGGCCGGGCGCGGCTCCACCGATCGCACGCACGGTGATTAGGCGAGGTGCACAGTGACGAGCACGATGACCCCCAGCGCGCTGGCCGACGACTCCTGCTGGACCCGGGCCGACGAGATGTTCGCGATGCTGGCGGAGTACCGCCGCAAGGAGCCCGTCGTCTGGGTGGAGGGCGACTTCCTCCCGTTCTGGCTGGTGACCCGGCACGCCGACATCACCGCCATCGAGAGCCGTCCGGCCCTGTTCACCAACCGGCCGGGGCCGATCCTGGAGTACGCCGAGCCCCCCGCGGAGACCGCGGAGGGCGACCTGTGCCCCCTGCCGCACCGGGACGGCGAGGACCACCGCGCCCACCGGGCCATCGCGCAGGGGTGGTTCAAGTACAAGAACATGCGCGACCTGGAGCCGCGGGCGGCCGAACTGGCCCGGCAGTCCGTCGACGAGCTGCTGGCGCAGGGGCCCGAGTGCGACTTCGTCGACGCCGTGGCCGCCCGGTTCCCGCTCCGGATGATCCTGTCCATCCTGGGACTGCCGGACGAGGACTACCCGCAGATGTACCGGGCCACCCAGACCATGGCCTGGGACAAGGAGCCCGAGGAGGCGTGGGACAACTGGCAGGACTGCCTGGCCCTGTTCGGCCGGGTGACCGCGGACCGCCGGGCGCGGCCCAACGGCGACATGTCCTCGGCGATCGCCAACGGGCGGGTCGGCGGGCGGCTGCTGGAGGAGCCCGACCTGACGACCTACTACATGCTCATCGCCGACGCCGGGTACGAGACGACGGCGTTCGCCATCGCCACCGGCATGTACGAGCTGCTGCGCAACCCCGACCAGCTGGAGCTGCTGCGGCGGGAGCCCGAGCGCATCCCCAACGCGGTGGAGGAGATCCTGCGCTGGAGCTCGCCGGTGCGGCACTTCCTGCGCACCGCCCAGGAGGACACCGAGGTGTCCGGGGTGAGGATCCGCAAGGGCGAGCGGGTGATGCTCTCCTACCCCTCGGCCAACCGGGACGAGGAGGTCTTCGCCGACTCCGAACGGTTCGACGTCACCCGCGAGGACGCCGGGCGGCACCTCTCCTTCGGCGGGCACGGCCCGCACCACTGCATCGGGGCGCCGCTCAGCCGCATGGAGATGCGGCTGTTCTTCACCGAGCTGCTGAAGCGCACCGAGGCCATCGAGGCGGCCGGGGAGCCGGAGTTCAAGGGGTCGGCCTTCCTCGGCGGCGTGAAGTCGCTGCCCGTCCGCGTCACGGCCGCCGCGGAGCCCGCGCGGACCTGACATACCCCCGCCTCTCCGGTGGGGCGGCGCCGCGCCGATGCCGACAGTGGGCCCCGGACGCGCCGCCGCAGCGCCGCCGCAGCACCTTCGGCGCGGCCCCGGGGCCGCGCCGGCCGTCCCGCCGGACGCCCCTGAGATCACGACCGGGAAGGAACCCCATGACCGTGGCGAACGACCAGAACACGGACGCCCTGATTTCGGACGACGCCGTCGAGCTGTACCGGAGCCGGGGTTTCATCAACGTCCCCGGGCTCCTGACGCCCGAGGAGGTCAGCGAGCAGCTGGCCGACGCCGAGCGGCAGCTCGCCCGGGAGAAGACCGAGCTGTGGGAGGAGGACGAGGGGCTGGCGATGGACTGGGTCCCCGACGCCGGCCTGCGCAGCGAGGTCACCCGCAGGCTCACCTTCCACCCGAAGGTCACCGCGGTCGCCGAGCGGCTGGCCGGGGCCCCGCTCCGGCTGTTCAAGAGCGAGCTGTTCCGCAAGCCGGCCGGGGGGAGGTCCGCTCCCACCCCGATGCACCACGACGAGCCCTCGCACCCGATCGAGGGGCGGCCGATCACCCTGACCGCCTGGGTGGCGCTGGTGGACGTGCCGGTGGAGCGGGGCTGCATGTCGTTCATCCCCGGCTCCCACAAGCTGGTCACGCCCAAGGAGGACGACGACGGGATGTCCCCGCTGGAGCGGTGGCCGCACTTCGCCTGGGAGGAGCGGACGACGGTGCCGATGCGCGCGGGCGACGTGCACTTCCACCACGCCCGGGTCATCCACTCGGCGGGCGCCAACGACACCGACACCACCCGCGTCTCCCTGGCCTCGATCTACATGGACGCCGAAGCCGTCTACCGGCCCAACTTCGTCTACAGCTACCTCTTCCCCGACGACGACCTGGGCGGTCTGAAGCCGGGCGAGCAGGTCCTCGGCGAGCGGTTCCCGCTCGCCCGGTCCGGCGCCTGACGGCGCGCCGCCGGGCGCGCGGTCCGGCCGCCCCGGCGGGGCGGTCCGGCCGTGCGCCCGGCGGCCATGACGGATTCACACCCGCACGGGTGAGCCCGCCACTATGGCGGAGCGCTACCGGACGAACACAATGGGGCCGTCGTGGGCCCCGCCGAGCGGTCCGGGGACCGGGCACCGGCCGCGCGGCTCGGCCGTCCCGGACGCCCGTGCCCTGAGAGTGCCCGAGAGATCGAGGGAAATGAGCATGACGGAGACCGACCGCCTCCGTGTCGCCGTGATCATCGGCAGCACCCGCAAGGACCGGTTCGGACCGACGCCGGCGCGCTGGATCACCTCCGTGGCCGACCAGCGCGGCGACATCGAGACCGACCTGATCGACCTGGCCGAGGCCGACCTTCCGCACGTCCTTCCGGGAGACGACCACGATGCGGAGATGCCCGAGGCCGTCACCGCCCTGGCTCCCCGGCTCGCCGCGGCCGACGCCTACATCGTGGTCACGCCGGTGTACAACCGCGGCTACCCGGCGTCCCTGAAGAACGCCGTCGACTGGTTCTTCTACGAGTGGGGGGCCAAGCCGGTCGGCTTCGTCTCCTACGGCGGGATCAGCGGCGGGCTCAACGCGGTGGAGCAGCTGCGCACCGTCTTCAACGAGCTGCACGCGACGACCATCCGCAACACCATCAGCTTCGCCGACTTCCCGGACAAGTTCGACGACCAGGGGCGCCCCACCGACACCGAGGGGGCCGAGACGGCCGCCAAGGACTTCCTGGACCAGCTCTCCTGGTGGGCGTACGGGCTGCGGGAGGCCCGCGCCAAGCGCCCCTACGTCTCCTGAGGCGCCGGGTCCCGGCCGTGGGCGGGCCGCGCTTCCCCTGGGGGAGCGCGGCCCGGTCCGTGCTCGGGCACCCCTGGCGGGACCGCGGAACCGCCGCCCTCGCCGCCCGCCCCGCGCCGCTCCCCGGAGGGAGGGCCCCGCTCCCTGCCCCCGGAACCGCGTCCCTGAGGTGACACAGACCGGCCGGACTCCCTCGTCACACGCCCCGGCCCGCCCGCAGACTGGTCCCGCTCGCGCCGCCGGGACGCGGGTCCGCACCCCGGCGCCGCCCGGCAAGACCCGCGTGGGCGGGTGAGGAACCGCGACGACCGCCCCAGGCGATCCCGCCGCCTCTCGGCGGTCTCGGCCGGGCCGGGCCCCGCTGCGCCCTCGCCCCCGCTCCACCGCCCTGTTCGGCCCCATTGACAGAGGTGAAGGAACATGTCGCGCAGAACCGCGGTCATCGGCGGCGGGATGGCAGGCACCGCAGCCGCGAAGAGGCTCATCGCGGCCGGACACGAGGTGGTCCTCTTCGAGGCCGCCGACGGGCTCGGCGGGCGCGCCCGGTCCTGGCACCGCCCCGAGATCGAGCCGGACGTGGGCATCAACCTCATGTACGTGAGCTTCTATCCGCGGATGAGCGCGCTCATCCGCGAATACGGGCTCGAAGAGGACCTGGTGAAGATCTCCAGCAACGTGCACATCTCCAAGCAGGGGCACGTGGTCGGGCTCTCCTCCGACTCCCCGCTCAACCTGCTCAGGTACCCGCACGCCTCGTTCCGCGACCGGGTGGCGTTCCTGCTCGCCACCCTGCGCGAGGTCCGGCGGCGCGAGGAGCTCGACCTGTTCGACCCGCTCAAGACCGAGCACCTGGACGACGGCGCCACCGCGGCCGGATACGGGGCGCGGATCACCTCCGCCGCCGGGTTCGACTACCTCCTGCGCCCGCAGATCGAGGGGTTCTGGAACTTCGCCAGCGAGGCCGTCTCGGTCGTGCACGCCCGGGCGCTGCTGGCCTGGCTGGGCGGCTCCGACTTCTATGTGCTGCGCAACGGGATGGAGGTCCTCCCCGAGCGCAACGCCGAGGGGGCCAAGGTGCGCCTGGGCCACGAGGTGACCGGACTGCGGGAGGCCGGCGGCGGGATCGCCGTCGGGTTCCGCGGCGGGGGCGGCGACGAGGGGACCGAGGAGTTCGACTCCGCCGTGGTGGCGACCCCGGCCCCGATCGCGGCGCGGATCACCGGGGAGCTGCCCGAGGCCGTGGTTCCGGCCCCGGCCCGGAGCTTCCTGGAATCCCAGGAGTACGAGCCCGCCCTGTCCATGTCCTACCTGGTCGACCCGGGAGCGCTGCCCAAGGGGGCGCACATCGTCGNCCCCGCCGCTGCGGAACATGATCACCTACGAGCGCACGCTGATCGGCGAGGACGGCGGCCGCTCGGAGAAGCTCCTGGTGTTCTGCTATCCCGGCCGGGCGAACACCCGCCGCCTGCTGGGGCAGGGCGCCGAGCGCCAGTTCGCCGAGGTCACCCCCCTGCTGAAGTCGCTGTGGCCGGACTTTCCCGAGGACCCGCGGCCGTTCCAGGCCGCCGAGCGCCCCTACGGCTTCCCGATCCCGGCCCCGGGCCGCTACCGCGCCTCCGCCCGGGTGATCCGCGAGCAGCGCGGGCCGGTGGTCTTCTGCGGCGACTACTTCAACTCCCCGACCACGGAGGCCGCGCTGCTGTCCGGGTACCGCGCGGCCGACGCGCTGACCGGGGAGCGGACGGCCTGAGCACGGGCCGCGGCGGGCGGGGCCCTGCCGGGGGCGTCACTCGGCGTCGTTGGCGAGCAGGGCGATCTGCACGCGGTTGTTCAGGTCGAGCTTGGTGAGGATGCGGGACACGTGCGTCTTCACCGTGGGCAGGCTCATGAACAGCCCCTCGGCGATCTGCGCGTTGGACGCGCCGCGGCCGATGGCCGCCGCCACCTCCCGTTCGCGGCCGCTCAGCAGCGCCAGCCGCTCGCGCGCCCGGTTCCGGCGGCGCAGCGCCTCGTCCCCGCCCCCGGCCACGTGCGCGATCAGGCGCCGGGCCACCGACGGGGACAGCACGGGCTCGCCCGCCCGCAGGCGCCGCAGCGCGCCGACGATCTCCTCCGGGCGGGTGTCCTTGAGCAGGAACCCCGCCGCGCCCGCGCGCAGGGCACGCAGCACGTGCTCGTCGGTGTCGAAGGTGGTCAGGATGATCACCTCCGGGGGGTCGGGGGCGGCGCGCAGCGCCTCGGTGGCCTCCAGGCCGTCGGTTCCGGGCATCCGGATGTCCATCAGGACCACGTCCGGGCGCAGCCGCCGGGCCAGCGCGCAGGCCGCGTCGCCGTCCCCGGCCTCCCCGGCCACCTCGACATCGGAGGCGCCGCCGAGCATCAGGGCCAGCCCGGAGCGGACCAGGGGGTCGTCGTCGACCAACAGGACCCGCGTGCGCCCGCCGCCGTCGGGGCCGGGCCCCGCGGGGGCGCCGTCGGGGGCCGGACCGTCCTGAGGGGCGCTCGTCATGCCGCCCAGGGTAGCCACGCCCGCACCGCGAATCCGCCGTCGGCACGGGGCCCATGCTCCAGTGTCCCCCCGGCCAGGGCCACCCGTTCGGACAGGCCGACCAGGCCCGCGCCCGCGCCCGCCCCGGGAGCGGCGGCGGGGGCGGGGACAGCGGCGGGGCCGCCGCCGGGCCGAGGCGGACCGGACACCACCTCGGCCTCCAGCCCGTCGCCCGGCCCACCGGCCACGCGGACCCGGACGCGCGCACCCGGTGCGTGCTTGCGCGCGTTGGTCAGGCACTCCTGGACGACGCGGTAGGCGCTGCGCCCCACCGCGCCCGGGGCCGCGCCGGGTTCGGCGACGTCCTCGTCCAACTCGACGTCCATCCCCGCGGCGCGCGACTCCTCGACCAGGGCGGCGACACCGTCCAAGCCGGGCTGCGGGCGCTCCCCCGCCCCCGCGCGCCCGGCGGCGCCGGAACCCTCCAGGGCGCCGCCGCTACCGTCGCCGTCGGACCGCAGCATGCCGATCACCTCGCGCAGGTCCTCCAGCGCCTTGTGCGCGCTGTCCCGGATCACCCCGGCGGCACCGGCGACCTCCTCGGGCGAGGCGTCGCGGCGGTACTCCAGCGCACCGGCGTGCACGCTCAGCAGGGACAGCCGGTGCCCCAGGACGTCGTGCATCTCCCGGGTGATGCGCTCGCGCTCGGCCAGCCGCGCCCGGTCGGCGAGCAGCACCGCCTCCCGCTCGGCCAGCCTGGCCCGGTCGGCCTGGGCCCGCGCCTCCCCCTCGGCGCGGACCGCGCGCTCGCGCAGCGAATCCACCAGGCTGCGGCGGGCGCGCGCGAACATCCCCCAGCCCAGCACCGCGAACGCCAGCACGCCGCCGACCGCCGTGGCGAAGAGCAGGTTGAAGGCGAAGGGGAGACCGGGCTCGGGGCGCACCGCGCCGAAGACCGCGGCGGCGGCCACCGACGCCGCACCGACCGCCGCCGCGGTGCGCGTGGGACGGCGCAGGGCCACCCCGTACAGGGCGACCAGCATCGCCCCTCCGGACAGTTCGGAGAAGGTGCTCAGGGCGACCATGAACAGGGCGGTGCCCACGGGCCACCGGCGCCGCGCCCACACCGCGAGCGCGGCCGACAGCCAGGCGAGCGTGTCGGCGGCCAGCAGCGGCTCCGGCACGTCCCGCGGCGCGCCGTCCACCGCGTGCACCACCGCCATGGCCGGCGCCCACGCCAGGACGAAGCCGAAGACGAGCACGTCCGTCGCCCACCGCCGCACCGACCGCGCCACCGCGCACCACCCCTCCGGCCGATCCCGACGCCGACCCTACCGTCGGACATTCCCCCCGCACTAGCACGGAACACACAATACGTCCGCGCCGCCCGTGATCGCCGATAACCGATCTAAATCCCAAAGGAATTCACTCAGACATAGCGGATGAGGATGCTCTCCGCTCGGGGATGCGCGCCGAATACATAACGGGTCCGCAAGGACGAAAACCCGCGCTCCCCTCTTCTTTACGGAAAAGGTTGGAGCCTGACCGTAACCGGGCACGTCCGGACTCCTCGCAGGATGATCCCGCCCCACCCTACTCGCCCCCCGGTCGCCCACCGGGACCGAATCGCACCGTGCGTGCCCCGGGGAGGGGATTTCCCCCGCTACCGCGAATACGGCCCGGCATGTCCCGAGAAAGCCGCGGGTAGGACGTCGGTCGACCGAGCGGGCCCCCTTGCGTCGGCGGATCTCCGTGCGGCCTCCCCTCCCCCGTGGAGGCGTCCGCGCGGGCATCGCGACGAACGCCCCCTGTGAAGACCTCAAACGACTGCAGAAATGGCGGTGCTCCGTGACCGAGCAGCTCGAATCCGGTACCGACCCCCAGGACGGCGGCGCTCCCCAACCCCAGCTCAGCCTCGGGACGGCCGCGGCCCGCAACCTGGCGACGACCACCAAGTCCCAGCCGCAGATGCAGGAGATCTCCTCCCGCTGGCTGCTGCGCCTGCTCCCCTGGGTCCGCACGGCGGGCGGCACCTACCGGGTGAACCGTCGGCTCAGCGCCGTGATCGGCGACGGCCGGGTCACCTTCACCACCCGCGGCGCCGAGATCTCGGTGATCCCCCAGGAACTGCGCGAGCTGCCGCTGCTGCGCGGCTTCGACGACGACGCCCTGTTGGCCGAGCTGGCCGGCCGCTTTGAACAGGCCGAGTACGAGCCCGGCCAGCCCATCGTGACCGCCGGCGAGGCCGCCGACCGGGTCCACCTGGTGGCACACGGCAAGGCCAACGAGATCGGCACCGGCGAATTCGGCGACCCGGTGGTGCTGGAGACCCTGGTCGACGGGGACCACTTCGGCGACCTGTCGCTGGTCGGCGAGGGCGACCGGTGGGAGATCACCGTCAAGGCGGTCACCCCTACCACCGTGCTCTCCCTGCCCCGGGCGGCCTTCCAGGAGGTCGCCGACCGCTCCGAGGACCTGCGCGCGCACGTCGAGGCGTTCCTGTCCGGCCTGGGCACCCCCGCGAACGAGCACGGCGAGGCCGCGATCGACATGTCCTCGGGCCACGTCGGCGAGCCCGACCTGCCCGGCACCTTCGTCGACTACGAGCTGGCGCCGCGCGAGTACGAGCTGAGCGTGGCCCAGACGGTGCTGCGGGTGCACACCCGCGTCGCCGACCTCTACAACGAGCCGATGAGCCAGGTCGGCGAGCAGCTCCGGCTGACCATCGAGGCCCTGCGCGAGCGCCAGGAGGCCGAGATGCTCACCAACCGCGACTTCGGGCTGCTGCACAACGCGGCGCTGGACCAGCGCATCCCCACCCGCACCGGGCCGCCCACCCCCGACGACATGGACGACCTGCTCAGCCTGGTGTGGAAGGAGCCGGCGTTCTTCCTGGCCCACCCCAAGGCGATCGCCGCCTTCGGCCGGGAGTGCTCCGAGCGCGGCCTGTACCCGCAGACCGTCGACCACGGCGGCCACCAGATCCCCGCCTGGCGCGGGGTGCCGATCTTCCCCTGCAACAAGATCCCGATCAGCTCCACCCGCACCTCCTCGATCATGCTCATGCGCACCGGCGAGCAGTCCCAGGGCGTGATCGGGCTGAACCAGACCGGGCTGCCGGACGAGTACGAGCCCGGCCTGTCGGTGCGGTTCATGGGCATCGACGAGAAGGCGATCATCTCCTACCTGGTGAGCACCTACTACTCGGCGGCGGTCCTGGTGCCCGACGCCCTGGGGATCCTGGAGCACGTCGAGCTCGGCCGGGAGGCCGGGTAGCACCGTGCACCCCTACCGCATCCCGCCGTTCTACGCGCTGTACCCCGCGCGGCTGAACCCCCACGTGGAGGCCGCGCGGGAGCACTCCAGAGCCTGGACCGAGGAGATGGGGATCTTCGACGACACCGGACCGGACGGCGCGCCCGTGTGGACCCGGGAGAAGTACGAGGCCCACGACTTCCCGCTCCTGGCCGCCTACACCCACCCCGACTGCGACGAGCGGCTGATGAAGCTGGCCGCCGACTGGTACGTGTGGGTGTTCTACTTCGACGACCACTTCCTGGAGATGTTCAAGCGCACCCGGGACAAGGAGGCCGCCAAGGCCTACCTGATGGGCCTGCGGGCGTACATGCCGCTCGACCCCGAGGACGGGGTGCCCGAGGCGGGCGCCCCCGTCGAGCGGTCCCTGGCCGACCTGTGGCTGCGCACCGCCCCGGGGATGTCGCGCGCCTGGCGCGAGCGGTTCCTCGGGTTCACCCGCCACCTCACCGACGAGTCGCTGCGGGAACTGGTCTCCATCGCCAAGGACGAGGTCGCCAACCCCATCGACTACCTGCAGATGCGGCGCCGGGCCGGGGGCGCCGAGTGGACCGCCGGGCTGGTGGAGGCGCTGCTGCACGCCGAGCTGCCGGCCCGGGTGGCCCGCACCCGGCCCCTGCGGGTGGTCACCGACGCCTTCGCCGACGCCGCCGGGATGCACAACGACGTGTACTCCTACGTCCGCGAGGTCGAGGAGGAGGGCGAACTCGACAACGGCGTCCTGGTGATGGACACCTTCCTGGAGTGCGGGCCGCAGCGGGCCGCCGAGGTGATGCGGGACATCGTCGGGTCGCGGATGCGCCTGATCGAGAACACCGCCGCCACCGAGCTGCCCCCGCTCTTCGCCGAGCACGCCCTCGACGACGCGGAGAAGGACCGCGTGCTGCGCTACGTCAAGGGGCTCCAGGAGTGGTTCTCCGGGACCGACGCCTGGCACCTGGAGTCGGGGCGCTACCCCGGCGCCGCGTCGGTGGCCGCCACCGAGGGCCTTCCCGTGCCCAAGGGGACGGGCACCGCGGCGGTACGGGCGGCGGCCACCGTCGCCCTGGGCTCCAGGGCGCTCGCGGCCTCGCACGGCCCGGTGCAGCGCACCCCGGCCGAGCCGGTCGAGCCGCCCGGCTTCGCGATGCCCTACCCGGCGCGCACCAGTCCCCACCTGGACCGGGTGCGGGCGCACGCCAAGGGGTGGGCCGGGGCGATGGGCATGCTGTCCCCACCGGTCTGGGACGAGGCGGCCTTCGACTCGGCCGACTACGGGCTCTTCGCCGCCCTCACCCACCCCGAGGCCGGCGCCGGGGAGCTGGAGCTGGTCGCCGACTGGCACGTGTGGGGGTTCTACCTCGACGACCTGTTCGTCCAGGAGTTCAAGCTCACCCGGGACCGCGCCGGGGCGCGCGCCTACCTGGACGGCCTCACGGCCTTCCTCCCGGAGGACCCGGAGGCGGGCCCCGCCCCGGCCGACCCGGCCCAGCGCGGCCTGGCCGACCTGTGGCGGCGCACCGCGCCCCTGCTGCCGCCGACGGCCCGGCGGTCCTTCCCTCAGGCGGTCGCCGACTTCACCGGGTCGTGGCTGTGGGAGCTGGCCAACGACGCCCAGCACCGGGTGCCCGACCCCATCGACTACATCGAGATGCGCAGGCGCACCGGCGGAACCCTGTTCTCGCTGGAGCTGGCCCGGCTGGCCGACGGGGACGGCCCCGGCGGGCCGCTGCCCGAGGACTTCCTGGCCGACGACGCGGTCCGGTCGCTGAACGAGTCCTGGGCGGACGTGGGGCCGCTGCGCAACGACATCCTGTCCTACCGCAAGGAGATGGAGGAGGAGGCCGACGTCAACAACGGCGTCCTGGTGGCACAGCGGTTCTTCGGGACCTCCGCCCAGGACGGCGCGCGGATCCTCTCGGCCGCGGCCGACGCCCGGCTGGAGGAGTTCGAGCGGGCCGCCCGCGAGGACGTCCCCGCGCTCTGCGCCGAGATGGAGCTGGGACGCGAGGCGACCGCGCGGGTGGAGCGGTACATGAACGCACTGCGCCTGTGGCTCGCCGGGGACCACGCGTGGTCCGCCGCGACGGGACGCTACCGGCCCCCGGAGGCCCAGGGGGCCCGGGGCGGCACGCCCCCGGCGCTGCGCCGCCTCCTCGGCGGCCCCCGCGGCCCGGGGACCGCCGCCGCCCGCGTCCCCCGCCCCGCCGACACCGGCCGAACGCGACTCGACGAACGGTGCGCACCTTGACCTCACCCACAGCGGAAGCAGGGGGTTCCCCCCTCACGGGCCGGGCTTCCCGTCTCACGGCCCATCGCCGCCCCGAACACACGGCGGGGGAGGCACCCACCGGTCCTCCACGGGCTCCGCGGGCCGCACCTGCCGCCGGTCCGGCGGCAGGCCCGGCCGGAGCCCGGTCATCGCCCCGGCCGGACACGCCGATCGTTCGGCCCGCGGCGGCCGTCGGCGGGCCGAACGGTCTGACCCGGCGGCGGAACGCCGCTCCCCGCCCTGCTCCACAGGCGTCCGATTCCCCACACGCACGAACGCGAAGGCCTTCGCAGAGGTGAACCGATGACCCAGACGCACGACGGTCCCGGAGCGGCGGCGGACGGTGTCCCCCCGCCCCCGCAGAGCCTGGCCACCGGGGCCGCACGGAAACTGGCCACGACCACCAAGACACCCCCGGCCACCCAGGAGACCACCCCCCGCTGGCTCTCCCGGATGCTGCCCTGGACCGACGTGCCCGGCGGCGCCTACCGGGTGAACCGCCGCCTCACCCACACCATCGGCGACGGCCGCGTCCCGATCGTCCGCGTCGGCTCCGAGCACCGGCCCCTCCCCGCGGGGCTGCGGGAACTGGCCCTGCTGCGCGGGGCCGACGAGGGGAGCGCGGCGGGGATGGAGGCGCTGACCGCGGTCGCCGACGCCTTCACCCCGGTGCGCTACCGGCCCGGCGAGACCATCGCCGAGGCCGGGTCCCCCGCCGACCGCGTGCTGCTGATCGCACACGGGAAGGTGCGGCGCACCCGCACCGGCGAGTTCGGCGACCCGGCGCACCTGGGGCTGCTGTCGTCGGGCGAGGTCGCCGGGGGCTCGGCGCTGTCCGGTCCGGCGGCGCAGGCCGAACCGTGGGCGGAGACCCTGACCGCCGCCACCGGGTGCACGGTGCTGGCGCTGGCGGCGGACGACTTCGCCGCGCTGCGCGACCGCGTCCCGGCGCTCGACGCCCTGGTGCGCCAGGCGCGCAGCGGCCCCCCGCCGCGGACCAACAAACTCGGGGAGGCGGCCGTCGCCATGGCGGCCGGGCACAGCGGGGAGCCGTCCGTCCCGGGGACGTTCGTGGACTACGACCCCTCGCCCCGCGAGTACGAGCTGGGCATCGCCCAGACGGTGCTGCGGGTGCACACCAGGGTGGCCGAGCTGTACAGCCAGCCCATGGACCAGCAGGGCGAACAGCTGCGCCTGACGGTGGACGCGCTGATGGAGCGGCGCGAGTTCGACCTGCTCAACGACCGGGGTTTCGGGCTGCTGCACAACGCCGACCCGCGACAGCGGGTGTCCACCCGCTCCGGGCCGCCCGGACCGGACGACCTGGACGAGCTGCTAAGCAGGCGCCGCAAGTCGCAGTTCTTCCTGGCGCACCCCAAGGCGATCGCCGCGTTCGGGCGCGAGTGCACCCGGCGCGGGGTGATGCCCGGGAGCGCGCGGGTGGAGGGGCAGGCGGTGATGACGTGGCGCGGGGTGCCGCTGCTGCCCAGCGACAAGATCCCGGTCAGCCGCGCCGGGACCACATCGGTCCTGGTGATGCGGACCGGCGAGTCGGACGAGGGGGTGATCGGCCTGCACCGCACCGGGCTGCCCGACGAGCACGTGCCCGGCGTGTCGGTGCGCGCCATGGACATCGGTGACCAGGCGATCCGGCGGTTCCTGGTGACCGCCTACCACTCGGTCGCGGTGCTGGTCCCCGACGCCCTGGGCGTGCTGGAGAACGTCGAACTGGGCCGGTGAGCCCGTGCCGGGGCCGTGCCCGGACTCCGGCGGCCCCGGCACGGCCCCCGGCCCGGTGCCCGCCCCGGCGATCGGAGACGGGGGCCGGGACAGGGATGCCGACGCGGCCCTGCCCCGCCGCGCCCGGCGTCCGCCGACCGCCCGGCCCCGTGAACCGGCGAACCGCGACCCGACCACGTCCACCGCGCCGACCCGTTTGGGAGGTCCCATGTCCCCCGCAGAATCCGCAACCGAGGCCGCCACCGCCGCTTCCCCCGACCCCGCCGGTCCCGCTCCGGGAACGGCCCCCGGCCGGGGGGCCGCACCGCGCCGCGCCGCCGATGTGCTGTCCGACTCCCGCGACCTGGTGGTCCCCGCCCTGCGGGAGGCCGTGGAGGGGCTGCCCCCGACGATGGGCCGCATCGCCGGGTACCACTTCGGCTGGTGCGACGGCGACGGGGTGCCGGTGGCCGAGGGCGGCGGCAAGGCGCTGCGCCCGGCGCTGGTGCTGCTGGCCGCCGAGGCCGTCGGCGGCGACGCCCGGCGGGCGCTGCCGGCCGCGGTCGCCGTGGAGCTGGTGCACAACTTCTCCCTGCTGCACGACGACGTGATGGACGGGGACACCACCCGCCGCCACCGGCCCACCGCCTGGACGGTGTTCGGCGCGGGCCCGGCGGTGCTGGCCGGGGACGCGCTGCTCACCCTGGCGTTCGAGGAGGTGTCCCGGGGCGGCTCACAGGTGGGGGCGCACCGCGCCGCCGAGGCCGGGCGGGTGCTCGCCGCCGCCGTGCAGGACCTGATCGGCGGCCAGTCGGCCGACCTCTCCTTCGAGCAGCGCGGGGACGTGGGCCTGGAGGAGTGCCTGTCCATGGCCCACGGCAAGACCGGGGCCCTGATGGCCTGCTGCACCGCGCTGGGCGCCCTGTGGGCGGGGGCGGGCCCGGCACGGGTGGGGGCGATGCACGACTTCGGCGCGGACCTGGGGCTGTGCTTCCAGATCGCCGACGACCTGCTGGGGATCTGGGGCGACCCGGAGGTGACCGGCAAGCCGGTCCACTCCGACCTGCGCAGCCGGAAGAAGACGCTGCCGGTGGTGGCGGCGGTGGCGTCGGGGACCGCGGCCGGGGACGAGCTGCACGCCCTGATGGGCGGGCACGAGCGGCTCTCCGACTCCGAGGCCGAGCACGCGGCGGGCCTCGTGGAGGAGGCGGGCGGCCGGGCGTGGGCGGCCGGGCGGGCGGACGTCCTTCTGGAGAACGCGATGGAGGCCCTGCGCACGGCGGTCCCCCACGGCCGCCACCGGGAGGAGCTGGCGTCCCTGGCCCGGCTGGCCGCCCACCGCGACGGCTAGGGCGCGTGCCGTGGACCAGATCCGTGGAAGGCACCGGCGGCGTTCGGCGGATGACGGCGCAGCGCGGGCCGTGCCCGGGCGCCGCCCGCGTGGCGGGGCCTGATCCCCGGAGCGCGCCCCGGCGGGGCGCCGCCCCGTAGGGGCCCGGCCCCTATTCCCGACGACACGGCGCGACCGGAACGCGACCGCTCCGGGCCCGGCGCGGCCCGGGCCCCTTCCGCCGAGGCGGGAGGCCGCCTCCGCGCTCTCCGCCGACCCCCGACACGACGACCCCCGAGGAGGAAGCCATGACCGTTTCCGGAGGTGCGACGGGCCTTCCGTCGCCCACGGCCGGACCGCCCCCGGGCGGCACCGGATCCACGGCGGCGCTGGTCGCCGACGTCCTCGTCCCCGACGACGGGCCGCCCGTCCCCTGCCCCGCCGCCGACCTGCTCGGCGGCACCCTCACCCGCGCCGGGATCCCGGTCCGGCGCGGACCGGTCACCCTGCCCGGCCCCGAAGGCACGGGGGCGGGGGCCGTCCTCGCCGCCGTGTTGGACGCCTCCGGGGCCGAGGGGGCCGCCAGAGAAGTCCCGGCCCCCGGCACCGGCCCCGGAGCGGGGCACGGCGCCGGGGGCGCGGACCGGGACGGCGACGGCACCGCCGCCTGGGTCGGCCTCGGGGTCGAGGTCGAGGCGGCGCACGGCGGCGCGGGCACGCGGACCGAGGAGGCCGCCCGTGCGGCGTTCTCCGCCTGGCGGGAGGTGGCCGGGCTCCCACGCCACGTGCTCCTGGCCGCGCCGCGCTCGTTCTGCGCGGGGGTGGAGCGGGCCATCGAGATCGTCGAGCGCGCGCTGGAGCAGCGCGGCTCCCCCGTCTACGTGCGCAAGCAGATCGTGCACAACACCCGCGTCGTGGCCGACCTGCAGGAGCGCGGTGCGGTCTTCGTCGACGAGCTGGACGCCGTCCCGGAGGGGGAGACGGTGGTCTTCTCGGCCCACGGGGTGTCCCCCGCCGTCCGCGAGGAGGCCGAGCGGCGCGGCCTCGACGTCATCGACGCCACCTGCCCCCTGGTCACCAAGGTGCACACCGAGGCGCGCCGGTTCGCCTCCCGCGGGGACACGGTGGTGCTCATCGGGCACGGGGGCCACGAGGAGGTCGAGGGCACCCTGGGCGAGGCGCCCTCCCGCACCGTCCTGGTGCAGACCCCTCAGGAGGCGGCCCGGCTGGAGGTGCCCGACCCCGGACGGGTCTCCTACCTCACCCAGACCACGCTCGCCGTGGACGAGACGGCCCAGATCGTGGACGTGCTCCGCGACCGCTTCCCCGACCTGCGCGGGCCCGCCTCCGACGACATCTGCTACGCCACCACCAACCGGCAGGACGCCCTGGCCGCCATCGCCTCGGAGTCCGACACGGTGCTGGTCGTCGGCTCGGACAACTCCTCCAACTCGGTGCGCCTGGTGGAGCTGGCCGAGCGGAACGGGACCCCGGCGCACCTGATCGACGGCCCCGGCGACATCCGCCCCGAGTGGCTGGCCGGTGCCCGCACGGTCGGGCTGACGGCCGGGGCCTCCGCGCCGCCCGCCCTGGTGGACGCGGTGGTCGCGGCGCTGCGCGGGCTGGGCCCGCTGTCGGTCACCGAGTACGAGACGGCGCGCGAGACCGTGCACTTCACCCTGCCCACCCCGGTGAGGCGCCGATGACGCGGGCGAACGGGACCACCCCGGAAACGGCCTCCGAGGCGGCCTCCGAGG
>NZ_ANBH01000098.1 GCF_000341185.1 Nocardiopsis chromatogenes YIM 90109 | reverse complement strand
CCCCCCCCCCCCGCCGACACCGCTGCTGGACCGCGTCGACTCCCCCGCCGACCTGCGCGCCCTTCCCGACGGGCTGCTGCCCGACCTGGCCGCCCAGATCCGCGCCTTCCTCATCGACAAGGTCTGCCGGACCGGCGGCCACCTGGGGCCCAACCTCGGGGTGGTGGAGCTGACCCTGGCCCTGCACCGCGTGTTCGACGTCCGCGAAGGCGGGGACGTGCTGCTCTTCGACACCGGCCACCAGTCCTACGTGCACAAGCTGCTCACCGGGCGGCGGGAGGGGTTCGACGGGCTGCGCTCGGAGGGCGGGCTGTCCGGCTACCCCAGCCGCGCCGAGTCGGGCACCGACGTCATCGAGAACTCGCACGCCTCGACCGCGCTGTCCTACGCCGACGGGCTGGCCAAGGCGCTGGCGCTGCGCGGCGAGCGGCGCCGCCGGGTGGTGGCGCTGGTCGGCGACGGGGCGCTCACCGGCGGGATGAGCCTGGAGGCGCTGAACAACCTGGGCGCCGCCCCCGACCGGCCGGTCGTGGTGGTGCTCAACGACAACGGGCGGTCCTACTCGCCCACCGCCGGCGGGCTGGCCGCCCACCTGGCCCGGCTTCGCGGGGCGGCCGACGCCGACGGCGCGGACGGCGCCCACGGTGCGGACGCGCCGTCCGCCACCGGCGACCGGGCCGACACGGACGCCGACACCGGGAACGGAGGGGTGTTCACCGACCTCGGCCTCGCCTACCTGGGCCCGGTCGACGGGCACGACACCCGGGCGGTGGAGGACGCGCTGCGCGAGGCCGCCGCCCTGGGGCGGCCGACGGTGGTGCACTGCGTCACCGGGAAGGGGCGCGGATACCCGCCGGCCGAGCGGGACCGGGCCGACCACCTGCACACCGTGGGGGTGGTCGACCCGCGCACCGGCCGCGCCCGGGCCCCGTCCGGACCGTCCTGGACCTCGGTGTTCGGCGAGGAGATCGCGGCGATCGGCGCCGAGCGCCCGGACGTGGTGTGCGTGACCGCGGCCATGGCCGGGCCGACCGGGCTGGATGCGTTCGCGCGCCGCTTCCCCGGCCGCGTCTACGACGTGGGCATCGCCGAGCAGCACGCGGTGGCCTCCGCCGCCGGGCTGGCGCTGGGCGGGGCCCGGCCGGTGGTGGCGGTCTACTCCGCCTTCCTCGGCCGCGCCTTCGACCAGGTGCTGATGGACGCGGCCCTGCACCGGCTGCCGGTGGTGCTGGTGCTGGACCGGGCGGGGGTCACCGGGCCGGACGGGCCCAGCCACCACGGCATGTGGGACGCGGCGCTGCTGCCGGTGGTGCCGGGGCTGCGGCTGGCCGCGCCCCGGGACTGCGCCGCGCTGCGGGAGCTGCTGCGCGAGGCGGTCGCCGAGGACGGCGGGCCGACCGCGCTGCGCTACCCCAAGGCCTCGGCCGGTCCGGACGTGCCCGCGCAGGCCCGGATCGGCCACTGCGACCTGCTGCGCGAGGACCCGGCCGCCGAGGTGCTGCTGCTGGGCGCGGGGCCGATGGCGGGGGCCTGCCTGGAGGCCTCCCGGATGCTGGCCGCGCGGGGGGTGCGCACCAGCGCGGCCGACCCGCGGTGGATCGCTCCGCTGGACAACGCCCTGGTGGAGCTGGCCGCCGCGCACCCGCTGGTGCTGACCGCCGAGGACGCCACGTCCGCCAACTCCCTGGGCGCCCGGCTCGGCCAGGAGCTGGCCCGGCGCGGGTCGGCCACCCGCACGGTCACCCTGGCGCTGCCGCCGCGGTTCCTTCCGCACGGGCCGCGCGCGGGGATCCTCGACGAGCACGGCCTCGACCCGGCGGGGATCGCCGCCGCCGTCCTCGACCACCTTCCACACGGCGGGTCCCGTCCAGGAGCCCCCGGGCACCCCGGGCACTCGGGGGTCCGCCGGGAGAGGAGCACGCCATGACCGCGACCGAACTGGGCTTCCCCCGGATGCCCTCCGACCCCCGGCCGTGGACGGGGCCGCGCGCGCCCGACCGCCGCCCCACCCGCCGCCTCGACGTGGGCGGTGTGCCGGTGGGCGGCGGCGCACCGGTGTCGGTGCAGTCGATGACGACCACCGTCACCGCCGACGTCGACGCCACCCTGCAGCAGATCGCGGAGCTGACCGCGGCCGGGTGCCAGATCGTGCGGGTGGCGGTGCCCAGCGCCGACGACGCCGGGGCGCTGCCGGTGATCGCCGCGCGGTCGCAGATCCCGGTGGTGGCCGACATCCACTTCCAGCCCAAGTACGTCTTCGCCGCGATCGAGGCCGGGTGCGCGGCGGTGCGGGTGAACCCGGGCAACATCAAGAGGTTCGACGACAGGGTCGGCGAGATCGCGCGGGCCGCCGCCGACGCGCAGGTGCCGATCCGCATCGGGGTCAACGCCGGGTCGCTGGACCGGCGGCTGCTGGACAAGCACGGCGGCGCGACGCCCGAGGCGCTGGTGGAGTCGGCGCTGTGGGAGTGCTCCCTTTTCGAGGAGCACGGGTTCGGCGACATCAAGATCTCGGTGAAGCACCACGACCCGGCGGTGGTGGTGCCCGCCTACGAGCTGCTGTCCGAGCGCTGCGACTACCCGCTGCACCTGGGGGTGACCGAGGCCGGGCCGCCGCCGCAGGGCATCGTGAAGTCGGCGGCGGCGTTCGGGGCGCTGCTGAGCCGGGGGATCGGCGACACGATCCGGGTGTCGCTGTCGGCGCCGCCGGTGGAGGAGGTCAAGGTCGGCATCCAGATCCTGGAGGCGTTCGCGCTCCGGGAGCGGGGCCTGGAGATCGTCTCCTGCCCGTCGTGCGGACGGGCGCAGGTGGACGTGCACACCCTGGCCCAGGAGGTGGCCGCCGCGTTCGAGGGGTTCCCGGCGGCGCTGCGGGTGGCGGTGATGGGGTGCGTGGTCAACGGCCCCGGGGAGGCGCGGGAGGCCGACATCGGTGTGTCCTGCGGCAACGGCAAGGGGCAGATCTTCGTGAAGGGCGAGGTGGTGGCGACCGTACCGGAGTCCAGGATCGTGGAGGCCCTGATCGAGAAGGCGATGGAGATCGCGGAGGCGGACACCGCGGACGCCGCGGACACCGACGGATGACAGCCCGGCCCCGGACGGAGGAGAGGACGCCCGGGGCCCCTGTCCGGCCGGGCCGACGTGAACGCGCCGGTTTCGGGGCGTTCCCGCCTCCGCATCGGTGCCCGACCGGCGGCCGACCGCCATGGCGATGACGGCGGCCGGAGATTCCCCTCCAGCAGACGCCATCCCGTCCCGCGGTCACGTCCCCGACCGCGGGACACGTTCCGTCCTCCGGCGAGGTGCGTCCGGTAGCCGGTGCTCGGGCCCCGGGTTCCGGCCGACGGACGCACCCCGGCACCGGCGCCCCGCATGCTGATACGACATGGCTCCGGCGCGGCGTGTCGTCCCGTCCCGGCCCCCGGGGTAGCCAGGGGACCGGGCAGGCAACCGAGGAGGCGCCATGGAGGAACGGTTCGACACCGTCGTCATCGGAATGGGACCGGGCGGGGAGACGGTCGCGTCCCGCCTGGCGGCCGCGGGCAGGCGGGTCGCGGTCGTGGAACGGGAGCTGATCGGGGGCGAGTGCGGGTACTACGCCTGCATCCCGTCCAAGACGCTCCTGCGCCCGCCCGAGGTGCGGTCCGAGGCGCGGGGGGCGGCAGGGACGCCGGAACCGCATCTGGACTGGCCGGGCATCCGGAACTACCGCGACACGATGGTGCGGCACTTCGACGACTCCCGGCAGGTGCAGGGCTACGAGGACCAGGGCGTCACGGTGGTCGAAGGGGCGGCCCGCGTGACCGGCCGCGGCCCGTGGCGGGTGGAGGCGGCGGGCCGCACCCTGGTCGCGCCCGACGTGGTAATCGCGACAGGCTCGTCGCCCGCGCTGCCGCCGCTCCCCGGGCTGGACGCGGTGGAGGTGTGGACCAACCGGGAGGCGACCGCCCTGGAGCGCATCCCGGCGTCCGTGGCCGTGATCGGAGGCGGTGCCGTGGCCGTGGAGATGGGCCAGTTCCTCGCGCGCATGGGCGCCGAGGTCGAGGTGCTGGAGCGCGGGGAGCACCTGCTGGGGCGGGAGGAGCCCGAGGTCGGCGCGGAGGTCGCCGCGGCGCTGGAGCGCGACGGGGCGCGGGTGCGCACGGGGACCGGGGTGGTCAAGGTGTTCCGCGGCGACCGCGGGCTCAGCGCGTTGGAGCTGGACGACGGCTCCAAGGTGGAGGCCGAGGTGGTGCTCGCGGCCACCGGCCGCACCCCGAACACGGCGGAGCTGGGCCTGGAGGAGCAGGGGGTCGACGTCGGCCGCAGGGGGCTGGAGGTGGACGACCGCTGCCGTGTCACGGAGGGCCTGTGGGCGGTCGGCGACGTGACCGGGGTCGCGGCGCTGACGCACGTCGCCAAGTACCAGGGGCGCGTCGTCGCCGACACCCTTCTGGGCAAGGACCGCAGGGCCGACTACACGGCGGTGCCCCGGGTGCTGTTCACCGACCCGGAGACGGCGGCGGTGGGGCTGACCGCGGAGCAGGCGGCCGAGCGCGGCATCGCGACCGCGTCGGCGGAGGTCGACCTGCCGACGGAGCTGGCGCGCCCCTGGACCTACTCGACCGACCCGCGGGGCCGCCTGGGTGTCCTGGCCGACACCGGGCGCCGGGTGCTGATCGGTGCGTGGGCGGTGGCGCCGATGGCGGGCGAGTGGATCCACACCGCGGCCCTGGCGGTACGCGCGGGGGTCCCATTGGACGTCCTGGCCGACGGGATCGCCCAGTTCCCGACCTTCAGCGAGGCCTACGTGAACGCCGTGGAGAAACTGGAGCCCTGACACGGGGACCGGCGACCAGAGGTCCTCCGCAGCCGGCCGGAACAGCCCCGCCCCGGCCCGAGGGGGCCCGCCCGGGCCAGGCCCTGTTCGGAGTCGCGCCCGTAGTAGTTCTTGCCCGCGATCAGCGTCTGCCCCGGGCATCGGGCGGCCAGGCCGGGGGCGTCGGCGAGCATGCCTGCCAGGGTGGTGCGCTCGTCGGCTTTGGCGCCGGTGAGTGCGAAGGCCACGGGCAGGCCGCTCGGGGTGCACACCAGGTGCAGGCGCAGTCCCCAGAAGTAGCGGGAGTGGGAGGCGCACTACCCGTATTGGGCCCATCCGGCCAGGTCGGAGCGTTTGACGGTCTCGCGTGAGCGGGTGCACTCCACAGGGGTGGAGTCCACCACCCACACGTCACCGGTCCAGGCGCCGGTGTCGGTGGCCAGGTGGCGGATGAGGTGGCCGATCAGCTCGGAGGCTTTGCGCAGGCGCTTGTTGTAGCCGCTTTGCTGGGGCAGGTAGGGGAATCGGTCGGACAGGTGGGGCGGGCATGGCGCAGCCACCGTGCCTCGCTGGTGTGGCCGAGCAGGGCCTGCATCAGGGCCAGGGTGACCAGGTCGGCGTCGGACAGGCGGGGTCGCAAGCCGGTCTCGGGTCGCCGGGGCCAGGTCCGGGCGGTGTTCCAGGAGGTGTTCGGTCCTGGCGTAGAGTGCACGGGCGAGGGAGTTCAGGTCTTGCGTCACAACATGACCGTGCACCCCTTGGAATTACTCATCTAGGGGCGTCCTCCGCTCTGACGAACGGGGAATCCGTCCCCAGCCCGTGGGCGGGCGGGACGGAAGCCGCCCCTTCGTCTGCCGGGGCTCACCTTCGGGGAACGCCCTCGTTCTGGACCGCCCAGGCGGGGTCGAAGTCCGGGTGGCCCGCGTAGGCCGACGCCAGGTGCTCCAGTGCCTTCCGCCATGCGTGCAGCGCGCCCCACGAGTCGTCGCTCGCGGGTGCGCCCCGGCCGCCGATGGCGTTCACGCCCGCCTGGTAGGCCCGCGCGTACTCGTTCACGATGCGCCGCTTGGCCGCCACGTCCGCACGGGCGCGCCCGGGGCCGCCGGTGGCGGGGGAAGCGGCGTGCGCGGCCCTCTCGTCCTCGTCCAACCGTGCATAGAGGAACTCGACGATGGTCACGCGACCATGCTCCCTTCACCTGCGGCTGCGCCCTCACGCGTCGTGATATCACCCGTGCGGGCGCCTAGGGAGGGCCTCGGCGCGGCCGGACACGGACATGCGTCATCACCCCCCATACCCGGACGAAACTCCGCACGCCCGGAAGGCGGTGGTTGAATCCTCCTGTGAGCAACGACGACGCCGCAACCGGATCCGCCGACGAGGCGCCCGGCCCGCCCGCCGCCCTCCTTCCCGGCTCTCCTGCCGTGCGCGTCCTGCGCGTGTTCACCGGGTCCGGCGGCGGGGGCAACCCCCTGGGCGTCGTCCTCGACGGGGCCGTGCTCCCGGACCGCCGGGCGCGCCGGGCCCTGGCGGCGCGGCTCGGGTTCAGCGAGACCGTGTTCGTCGACGACCCGGACACCGGGGCCGTCGACATCTACACGCCGAGCGTCCGCCTGCCCTTCGCCGGGCACCCGCTGGTGGGCACCGCGTGGCTGCTGCGGCGGTCCGGCCACCCGGTGGAGGCGCTGCGCCCCGAGGCGGGCACCGTGCCCGTGCGCGAGGACGCCGACGGCACCGTGTGGATCCGCGCCCGTCCGGAATGGGCCGCGGGCCGCCGTACCGAGCGCTACCCCTCCGCCGAGGCGGTGGAGGCGCTTCCCGGGCCGCCCGAAGGCCGGGGCTGGCTGTACGCCTGGGCGTGGATCGACGAGGAGGGGGGACGGGTCCGCGCCCGCGGCTTCCCCCGCCGGGGCGACGTGACCGAGGACGAGGCCACCGGCGCCGCCGCCCTGGTCCTCGCCGGTGAACTGAACCGCCCCCTGGACATCCGCCAGGGCAAGGCGTCCCTCATCCGCACCCGCCCGGCCCCGGACGGCACCGTCGACATCGGCGGGGGTGTGGCCGACGAGGGCGTCCTCTGACGTCTTCGCCGGAAGGCGCGTGCAGCGGCCGGGGTTACCCCCAGAGGCCGGGGCGGGTGAGGCCTTCGCGGGGAGCCGCACGGCGGTCGGAGTTCCGCCCAGGCGGCCGGAGCGGGGCGGACGCGAGCGGCCGATGCGGCGGGCCGAGGCTCTCCGCCCCTGGCGGCGACGCGTCCGCCCGAGCCGAAGACGACGAGGTCACATCGAGAGTCCGGCCCCGGGCCGCTCCGGTGCGTCCGAGGCCGCCCCCTGCGATCGTGCCGACGAGCACGGCATTCGGTCGGAGTCGATGGCGCCGAGCCCCACCAGCGGCCGACCGGCCGACCGGTCCGGAGAACCCGCGTTCCCTCCCCCACGGGCTTTGACGGGGTTCTGAGCGCGGCCCCCTTCGGACGGCCCCGGAACAGAGGCGCCCCGGCGGTGCGCCTCCGCACCGCCGGGGCCCTCGGCGACCTCCAGGGCGGGACGTCAGCCCCAGGCCAGGGCGACGCCCTCGGGGTCCTCCAGCATGGCGCCGATGTCCCGGAGGACCTTCGAGCCCAGCTCGCCGTCGACCAGGCGGTGGTCGAAGGACAGGGACAGCGTCGTCACCTTCCGCAGCTTCAGCTTCCCCTTGTGTGCCCAGGGCATGTCGCGGATCTGGCCGAACGCCAGGATCGCCGCCTCGCCGGGGTTGAGGATGGGCGTGCCCGCGTCGACGCCGAAGACGCCGACGTTGGTGATGGTGATCGTCCCGCCGGTCATGTCCGCCGGGGACGTCTTGCCCGTCCGCGCCGTCTCGGTCAGCGCCTGCAGGTCCCGCGCCAGGTCCGGCAGCGGCTTGGCGTGCGCGTCCTTGACGTTGGGGACCACCAGGCCGCGCTCGGTCGCCGCCGCGATGCCCAGGTTCACGTACTTCTTGAGCACGATCTCCTGGGCCTGCTCATCCCAGGAGGCGTTGATCTCCGGGTGCCGCCGGACCGCCGTCAGCAGCGCCCGCGCCACGAGCAGCAGCGGCGACACCTTGGTGCCGGCGAACTCCGGCCGCTCGCGCAGCCGCCGCACCGCCTTCATCGTCTTGGTGACGTCCACCTGCAGGAACTCGGTGACGTGCGGGGCGGTGAACGCGCTGCCCACCATCGCCGCGGCGGTGCGCTTGCGCACCCCCTTGACCGGGATCCGCTCCTCCAGCGCCGACCGGTCCGCCGCCGGGGCGGCGGCCGCCGGGGCCTCGGGAGCCGCCGGGGCGGCGGCCGGTGCCTCCGCGGGAGCGGCGGAAGCGCCCTCCGCGGCGCGCCGCACGTCATCGCGGGTGACGAGGCCGCCCTCGCCGGTGGGCTCCACCGTCCGCAGGTCCACGCCCAGGTCCTTGGCCAGCTTGCGTACGGGCGGCTTGGTCAGGACGGGGCCCTGCGCCGCCTTCTCCTCTGCGGGCCGTTCGCGCACCGGCGCAGGGTCTTCCTGCACCGGCGCGGCCGCTTCGGCCTGGGCCGGTGCGGGCCCGCTCCCGTTCGCGGCGGCCGCCGGGCGGCGCCGCGGGCGCCGCTTGGTGGAGCCGGCCTTCTCGCCGTAGCCGACGAGGGGCTTCTCCTTCTTCTCCTCGGTGTCCGAGGCGGGCTCCGGGGACGCCTGCGCCCCGGCGGCCCCGGCCGACCCGTCGCCGCCGCCCGCGCCGCTGCCGTCGTCCACCCGGATGATCGGGCTTCCGACCTCGACCGTGGCCCCCGCCTCGGCCAGCAGCTCGTGCACCGTGCCCGCGTACGGGCTGGGCAGCTCCACCGCGGCCTTGGCGGTCTCGATCTCGCAGATCATCTGGTTGACCTCGACCCGGTCACCCGGCTGGACGTACCACTGCAGGATCTCGGCGTCGACCAGGCCCTCGCCGACGTCGGGCAGCCGGAACTCCTGAATGCCACTGTGCGCCATGCTCTTCTCCGACTCCCCTTAGTACGCGAACGCCCGGTCGACCCCGTCCAGCACCCGGTCCAGGTCCGGCAGGTAGTGCTCCTCCAGCCGGGACTGCGGGTAGGGGGTGTCGAAGGCGGCGACCCGGACCACCGGGGACTCCAGGTGGTAGAAGCACTCCTCGGTGACGCGCGCGGCGATCTCGGCGCCGGGGCCGAGGCTGAGCGGCGCCTCGTGCGCGATGACCAGGCGGCCGGTGCGGCGCACCGACTCGGTCACCGTCGCGTAGTCGACCGGGCTGATCGAGCGCAGGTCGATGACCTCGATGGAGCGCTCCTCGTCGGCCTCCGCCGCCTGCAGGGCGGTCTTGACCATGGGGCCGTAGGCGAGCAGGGTGGCGTCGGTCCCCGGGCGGGCGATGCGGGCCCCGCCCATCGGCGCCGCGCTCTCCAGCGCCGCACCGGTGTCGACCTCGGCCTTCTCGTAGTAGCGGCGCTTGGGCTCCAGGAAGACGACGGGGTCGTCGCTCCGGATGGCCTGCTGGATCATCCAGTAGGCGTCCACCGCGTTGGCGACGGTGACCACCCTCAGCCCCGCGGTGTGCGCGAAGTAGGCCTCGGGGGACTCGCTGTGGTGCTCCACCGCGCCGATGCCGCCGCCGTAGGGGATGCGCAGCACGACCGGGACGCTCACCTTGCCCGCCGAGCGGCGGCGCAGCTTCGCGAGCTGGGTGAAGGTCTGGTTGGCGGCGGGGAAGAAGAACCCGTCGAACTGGATCTCGCACACCGGCCGGTAGCCGCGCAGGGCCAGGCCGATGGCGGTGCCGACGATGCCGGACTCGGCCAGCGGGGTGTCGATGACCCGGTCGGCGCCGAAGTCCTTGTGCAGCTGGTCGGTGACCCGGAAGACGCCGCCCAGGCGGCCCACGTCCTCACCCATGACCAGGACCTTGGGGTCGGTCTCCATGGCGCGGCGCAGCCCCGCGTTGATGGCCTTGCCGATGGTCAGGTTGGTGCTCATCGGTCAGCGACCCCCTTCGGCCCCGGCGTCCTCGAAGGACGCGAGGTAGTCGGCGAAGTCCGCCCGCTGGCGGTCGATGTGGACGTTGGGCTCGGCGTAGACCTCGTCGAAGATCTCCAGGGGGCCGGGGTCCGGCAGGGCGCGGCACTCGGCGCGCACCTGCTCGCCGATCCGGTCGGCCTCCTCGTCGACGCCCGCGAAGAACGCCTCGTCGGCCAGGCCCTGCTTCTCCAGGTAGGTCCGCAGCCGCAGGATGGGGTCCTTGCGCTTCCACTCCTCCAGCTCGGCGGAGGCCCGGTAGCGGGTGGGGTCGTCGTTGGTGGTGTGGGCGCCCATCCGGTAGGTGAACGCCTCGATCAGGGTGGGCCCGTTGCCCTCCCGGGCGTTGTGCAGCGCGGCCCGGGTCACCGCCAGGGTGGCCAGCACGTCGTTGCCGTCGACCCGCACGCCGGGGAAGCCGAAGCCGGAGGCGCGCCTGTAGATCGGCACCCGCGACTGGCGGTCCAGCGGCTCGGAGATGGCCCACTGGTTGTTCTGGCAGAAGAACACCACCGGGGCGTTGTTGACGGCGGCGAAGTTGAACGCCTCGTTGGTGTCGCCCTGGCTGGTGGCGCCGTCGCCGAAGTAGGCGATGACCGCCTCGCCGTCGTCGCCGACGGCGCCGTCCCGCTGGACGCCCATGGCGTAGCCGGTGGCGTGCAGCGCCTGGCTGCCGATGACGATGGTGTAGAGCTGGAAGCCGTGTTCGGCGGGGTCCCACCCGCCGTTGGTGACGCCCCGGAACATGCCGAGCAGTTCCTTGGGGGCGATGCCGCGGCACCAGGCGACGCCGTGCTCGCGGTAGGAGGGGAAGGCCATGTCGCCATCGCGCAGGGCGCGGCCGGAGCCGATCTGTGCGGCCTCCTGCCCCAGCAGCGACGCCCACAGGCCCAGTTCGCCCTGGCGCTGCAGGGCCACCGCCTCGGTGTCCACGCGGCGCACCAGCACCAGGTCGCGGTAGAGCGACCGGGCCTGGTCGGCGTCGACCTCCAGCGGGTAGTCGGGGTGCGTCACCAGCTCCCCGTCGGGTGTCAGGAGCTGGACGAGCTCCGGTTCGTCGTGCGCGGTGGTGTCCGACACCTGATCGCTCCTCGGGTACGTCGGGGCCGAGCCGCGTGGGTGGACGCCGCCGGCCGGTCCTCCGCCCGCTCACCCGGGGTAACGGGTCTGTCGGGCGGCCCTGGGCATATCGTGACAGACCTCACCATGCCCAGCGCAAGCCCCGGCGCCACCTTTTCGGCTGCGGGCCCATGATCCCCGAGACCGGGAAAACCGCAACTACCAGGACTTCCTAGGAAGCACAAGGCCGTCCGAAGAAAAATTCGGACCCCCGAGCACCCGCCACCCCCTCCCCCTGCACACGCGGGCGGCCGGCCCCCGGGGAGTGGGGACCGGCCACGAACGCCGCGGGTTCGACTACTCAGGGTGACTTATCTGGGTGGCGACGGTCACGGGTGTTCACCCGAAGTGAGCGTCGCGGGAGATGCGGGGGCGCGGGAAGGGCCCGAAGGGGCGCGGGGGCACCGGGGGCGCGGCGGTGCGCGCCCGGGGCGGGGTGCGGCGGCCGCTCAGGCGGCGGCGTTCCCCCCGCGCTCGCGGGCGTACTCCCCGAGCTGCTCGCGGAGCTGGCGGCGGGCGCGGTGCAGCCGCGACATCACCGTGCCGAGCGGCGTGCCCATGCGCGCGGCGACCTCCTTGTAGGAGAAGCCCTCCACGTCGACGAGGTAGACGACCAGGCGGAACTCCTCGGGGAGCGCGGCCAGGGCCGAGCGGATCCCGGAGTCGGGCATGTGGTCGAGCACCTCGGCCTCGGCGGACCGGGCGCCGGTGGAGGTGTGCGCCTCGGCGGCGGCCAGCTGCCAGTCCTTGATCTCGTCGGTGGAGTCCTGGCGCGGCTCGCGCTGCTTCTTGCGGTATCCGTTGATGAAGGTGTTGGTGAGGATGCGGTACAGCCAGGCCCGGAGGTTGGTGCCGGCCTTGAACTGGTGGAAGTTGGCGAAGGCCTTGGCGAAGGTCTCCTGCACCAGGTCCTCGGCGTCGGCGGCGTTGCGGGTCATCCGCAGCGCCGTCGGGTAGAGCTGGTCCGCGTACGGGGCCACGGCCTCCGCGAAGTCGAGGCCCTTGTCCTGCTCCTCGGCCTGCGGGGCGGTGCGCTCCAGTTCGATGGTCGTCAAAACTCCCCCTTGGGACGACCGGGTGTCCGGTACCGATCGGTACCGAACTGTTAGACGCGCAGACTAGCGCCGAATGATGACAGCTACCCGGGTGATGCGCATCACGGAACACGTATCGGCCCGCAAATCGGGAATTTCCGGCGCAGACCTTTACCTTCCCCGCCCGCCCAGGGGGGGCGCCCGGGGTCCCGCTACCCGGCCGACGCCGCAGGTACCGTACGCTTTCCCTGCTCCCTCGACTCCACTCCCAGACCAGCCGGAGGAACCGTGGCCCGCGTCATCGTCGACGTCATGCTCAAGCCCGAGATCCTGGACCCGCAGGGGCAGGCGATCGTGGGGGCCTGCGGCCGCCTCGGCTTCCCCGGGGTCGAGCAGGTGCGCCAGGGCAAGCGCTTCGAGGTGGAGGTCGACGGCGAGGCCGACGAGGCCCGCCTGGAGGAGGTCCGCCGCCTGGCCGAGACCCTGCTCGCCAACCCCGTGATCGAGGACTTCGAGCTCCGCGTCGCCGAGTAGGGGCCGGACGGCGGAGCGGCCGCCGGGCGGGGGCGCCGTCCGCGACGACCGCGCCACCCGCAGGTAACGAACGTATACCCCTCCCTGCGAGGCCGCTTCTCCCGAGGTGGACGCGGTCGGGGCCGGGGCGCGCGCCCGGAAGGCCCCGTTTCACGGACGCAGGGCCCGAAGTGCCCGTTTCATCGCCGGAGCCACGGGCAGCGGTGGTAGTAGCGCCACCGACAGCGGGGAACCGAGGACATCCAGCATGGACGTCGACATATCCTTCGCCCTCCCCAGACAGGCCTCCTCCGTTTCCGTGATGCGCGCGTGGGTCGGGTCCGCGCTGCACGCCGCCGGGCTCGACGACGAGCGGGTCTTCCGCCTGCTCACCGCCGCCTCCGAGGCGTGCGCCAACGCCGTCGAGCACGGCGACCCCGCCCACGCGTTCCGTGTCCACGTGCACACCGACGACGACCACTGCCGCATCGCCGTCAGCCACCGGGGGCGCGGCTTCGTCCCCGCGCCGCGCCCGCCCACCCCCGACCGGGAGTCCGGGCGCGGTCTGCTGCTCATGGACGGCCTGGTCTCCGATGTGCGGGTGAGCACCCCGCCGCCGGGGCGGCGGGGCCGCACCACCGTGCTGCTCACCGAGTTGCTCCGGCCCGGGGGGCGGGACGCGCCCGGGGCCCGGCTACCGGTAACCTCGTGACCAGGTCCCGCCCGCCGCGCGGGCACCGGCCGGTCCGTTCGCCGCGCCGCGAGCCGCGGCGCCTCCACCGACCCATCGGAGAGTGCCCATGACAGCCCGTGTGGGCGTCGTCACCTTCCCCGGATCCCTCGACGACCGGGACGCCGCGCGCGCCGTCCGGATCGCCGGCGCCGAACCCGTGCCGCTCTGGCACGCCGACGCCGACCTCAAGGGGGTGGACGCGGTGGTGCTGCCCGGCGGCTTCTCCTACGGCGACTACCTCCGCTGCGGCGCCATCGCCCGGTTCGCCCCGGTGATGGGCGAGCTGGTGCCCGCCGCCCGCTCCGGCGCGCTGCCCGTCCTGGGGATCTGCAACGGCTTCCAGGTCCTGTGCGAGAGCCACCTGCTGCCCGGGGCGCTCACCCGCAACCGGTCGCTGCACTTCATCAACCGCGAGCAGCGGCTGCGCGTGGAGTCCGCCGACACCGCCTGGACGGGCCGCTACACCACGGGCGAGGAGATCACGGTGGTGCTCAAGAGCGGCGAGGGCCGCTACACCGCCGACGCGGCCACCCTGGACGCGCTGGAGAGCGCGGGACGGGTGGTGGTGCGCTACGCCGGCCAGGCGCCCAACGGGTCCGACCGGGACATCGCCGGGGTCGCCAACGAGCACGGCAACGTGGTGGGACTGATGCCCCACCCCGAGCACGCCGTCGAGGCCCTGACCGGCCCCTCCGAGGACGGGCTGGGCTTCTTCACCTCCGTCCTGTCCCACCTCGCCGGGACCGTCCCGGCCGGGGCCCACCGGTCGGGCTGAGCAGGCTGACACGCGAACGCAGGGGGGCGGTCCTTCGATGATGGCGCTGATGCGGTCCCGGCGGACGATGGCCGTCATGGTCGGGCTGGTCATCGTCGCGATGGTGGCCACCGGCGCGGCGGGCCTGTTCAACGCGCTGAACACGCCGCCGCCGGAGGAGCAGGCGCCCCCCGAGGACGCCCCCGCGGTGGAGGCGCTCGGCGGCTCGCCCTCCACCGTCGGCTACGTCGACCTGGGCCAGCAGTGCCGGTCCGGCCAGGCCGGACGGCCCGGCGAGTGCTACCGCACCGTCGGGCTGCAGCCCGCCGAGGGCGAGGACGTCGGCACCGACGACGCCCTGGAGGCCGTGCGCGGGCACCTGCTCGACAACGGGTGGGAGCCGCTGGTGCCGCAGGGCACCGACCCCGAGGACGTGGCCGCCGACGAGTTCGTGCTCTCCGACGGGTCGGTGATGGCCATGGCGAGCCCCGTCCCCTCGGACGACGCGACCCCCGCGGCGGTGGTGCTCGCCCACTACTGACCGCGCCCCGGCCGGCCCGGGACGGACCGCGCCGGAACCGGCCCCTTCTCCCCGGGCGGCCCCGCCCGCACCGCAGCAGACCACCGCGCACCACGACCGCAGCGCACCGAACGGAAGATCTCCGCATGTCCCACACCCGTGCCATGGACACCGTGGCCAACGCCGAGACCACGCCGGACAGCCCTCAGCCCTACGCCGAGCTGGGCATGGCCGACGACGAGTACGCGCGCGTCCGGGAGATCCTCGGCCGCCGCCCGACAGCGGCCGAGCTGGCGATCTACTCGGTGATGTGGAGCGAGCACTGCTCCTACAAGAGCTCCCGGGTGCACCTGAAGAGGTTCGGCGAGATGGCCCCCGAGTCCGACGCCCTGCTGGTGGGCATGGGCGAGAACGCGGGCGTGGTGGACGTGGGCGAGGGCCGCGCGGTCACCTTCAAGATCGAGTCGCACAACCACCCCTCCTACGTGGAGCCGCACCAGGGCGCGGCCACCGGCGTCGGCGGCATCGTGCGCGACATCCTCACCATGGGCGCCCGCCCGGTGGCGGTGATGGACGCGCTGCGGTTCGGCCCGGCCGACGCCCCCGACACCCGCCGCGTGCTGCCCGGGGTGGTCTCCGGCATCTCCTTCTACGGCAACTGCCTGGGGCTGCCCAACATCGGCGGCGAGCTGGGCTTCGGCCCGGGCTACGCGGCAAACCCGCTGGTCAACGCCCTGTGCGTGGGCGTGATGCGGCACGAGGACATCAAGCTCGCCCAGGCGCCCGGCCCCGGCAACAAGGTGGTGCTGTTCGGCGCCACCACCGGCCCGGACGGCATCGGCGGCGCCTCGGTGCTGGCCAGCGCCACCTTCGACGACGAGAGCCAGGCCAAGCGGCCCAGCGTGCAGGTCGGCGACCCGTTCCTGGAGAAGCTGCTCATCGAGTGCAGCCTGGAGCTGTTCGCCGAGGACCTGGTCGTCGGCATCCAGGACCTGGGCGCGGCCGGGGTCTCGTGCGCCACGACCGAGCTGGCCGCGGGCGGCACCGGGGGCATGCGCATCGAACTGGACCGGGTGCCGCTGCGCGACTCCACGCTCACGCCCGAAGAGATCCTGATGAGCGAGTCCCAGGAGCGCATGATGGCGGTCGTGGAGCCCGCCCGGCTGGAGGCGTTCCTGGCCACCTGCGGCAAGTGGAACATCGAGGCCGCGGTGATCGGCGAGGTCACCGACGTGGCGCCGGAGGAGGCCGAGCGCGGCGGGCGCCTGGTGATGACCTGGCACGGCGAGACCATCGTCGACCTGCCGCCGCGCACCGCCGCCGACGAGGGGCCGGTCTACCACCGCCCCTACGCCCGCCCCGCCGAGCAGGACGCGCTGCAGGCCGACACCCCGGACCGGCTGGACCGCCCCAAGGACGCCGAGGGGCTGCGCGAGCAGGTCGTGTCGGTGCTGGCGGCGCCGGGGGTGTGCGACCCGACGTGGGTCACTCAGCAGTACGACTCCTACGTCATGGGGAACACGGTGCTGGGGGCGCCCGCCGACGGCGGCATGATCCGCATCGCCGACGACTCCGACCGCGGGATCGCGCTGTCCACCGACGGCAACGGCCGCTTCACCCGGCTCGACCCCTACACCGGCACCCGCGCCGCCTTCGCCGAGGCCTACCGGAACGTGGCCGCCACCGGGGCGCGCCCGATCGCGGTGACCAACTGCCTGAACTACGGCTCGCCGGAGGATCCGGGGGTGATGTGGCAGTTCGCCGAGTCCACCCGCGGGCTGGCCGAGGCCTGCCGGGACATGGGCACCCCGGTCACCGGCGGCAACGTCAGCTTCTACAACCAGACCGGGGACAGCGCCATCGACCCGACGCCGGTGATCGGGGTGCTCGGGGTGATCGGGGACGTGCACGACCGGCTCACCTCGGCGTTCCGCGCCGCCGACGACGGCGCCGCGCTGTACCTGCTCGGCGAGACCCGCGACGAGCTGGGCGGGTCGGCCTGGGCGGGCACGGTCCACGGCCACCTGGGCGGGCTGCCGCCGCGGGTGGACCTGGAGGCCGAGCGCGCCCTGGGCGAGGTGCTGGCCTCGGCCGCCGAGTACGGGGTGGCGGCGGCCGCGCACGACCTGTCCGACGGCGGGCTGGCGGTGGCGCTGGCCGAATCGTCGATGCGCGGCGGCGCGGGCTGCTCGGTGCGCCTGGAGGGCGGCGTGCAGGGCGCGTTCACCGCGCTGTTCAGCGAGTCGACGGCGCGGGCCGTGGTGGCGGTGCGCCCGGACGCCGAGGACGCCTTCGGGGAGCTGTGCTCGCGGCACGGGGTTCCGGCGGCGCGGATCGGCACGGTCGGCGGGGGGGCGCTGGCGGTGTCCTTCGACGGCGGCGGGTTCGAGATCCCCGTCGAGGAGCTGCGTACGGCGCACGCCTCCACGCTTCCGGAGATCTTCGACGCCGAGTAGCGCACAGCGGTCCCGCGGGCGGCCGGACCGGCCGCCCGCTGGGCCCTCGGCGCGTCGCCGGGCCGGGCGTAGCCTGGGAGGAGGACCGGGTCCGCCGCCCGGCGGCGCACGGCTCAGCCCCCTTCCCGGCCGAGGCCGGGCTTCGCTTCGGAGGTGCACGATGACCGACGCGGGCACGGCGCCCGGCGGGTTCGGGCGGCGCGGCCGTCCCGGTCGCCTCAAGGGTGCCCTGGGCAGCCACGAGCGCCCGGCGAGCGCGCTGGCGTTCCGGCTGGTCCTGGCCTGGTTCGGGGCGGCGGTGCTGCTCACCGCGACGGCGCTCGCGGCGGTGTGGGCCCACCACACGCCGCTGGCGGTGGTGTTCGGCGCCGGGTTCCTGGGGGCCTGCCTCAACGTCTACTGGGTCCGGCAGCGCCTGCGCCACGAGCGCTGACCCCGGGCCCCGACGCCCGAGCGCGACTTCCGGTCGCCGACACCGCACGGCCGTCGGCGGCCGTTTTCACGTCCGCAGGTGCGGACACGCCGACCCCTCCGCCATTCCCTGACTTTCCGCGATTGATTGCTTACTTTAAGTAGTGACCGAAAGGAGGTTCGGGTGCCGTCCCGAACCCGACCTCGGCCGCTGATCCGACCAAGGAGAACCGACGTGAAGAAGCTTCTCGCCGTGGCGGCGATCGCGGGGGCCGCGGGGGCCCTGGCCGCCGCCGCGCCCGCCGCCGCCGACGACTACGCGCTGGTCAACGGGGACGTCCTGCCCTGCACCGCGCTGCCCTGGAACTGGGAGGGCCCGGTCAACGTGCTCTCGCCCTCGGGCGAGTACAACGCCTGCCAGAAGATCGGCGTCACGCACGGCGGCTGACCCCGGACCCCGGGGCGACGGCGAGGCAGGGCGGTCCGGCCGCCCTGCCTCTTCCCGTGCTCTCCGCGCGCTCCCGGATGCCGCCGCGCGGAGCGGCGCTCACGAGCGGGTGGCCAGGCCCTTCCTCTTGGCCAGCGGGATGACGACGGCCAGGAAGACGAGCAGCTCCACGCCCGGCCCGAGCATGATCTCCCAGGAGACGGAGCCCTGGTCCAGCGGTCCGGCGGTCTCGCCCGCGGCGGCGGCGATCAGGAAGCCGCCGACGTTGTGCACCACGTGCAGCCCGATGGCCGCCTCCAGGCCGCCGGTGCGGATGGTCACGTAGGCCAGGCCCAGGCCGAACAGGAACACCCAGACCATGCCCCAGTCCCGGTAGCCGTGCAGGGACATGAAGATCAGGGAGCTGACGACCGCGCCGGGCCAGGGGGTGCGCATGAACGCGCCGAAGGCCTGCATCAGCCAGCCGCGGAAGACGTACTCCTCGGCGGCCGCCTGGAAGGGGATGAGGACCACGATCACGGCCGCCGCCGGGAGGAAGGCCCCCCACCCGGCCCAGTCGGTCTCGAACTCGCCCAGGCCCTGGCCGGAGAGCAGGTAGTAGGTGATCGAGACCGCCCAGCCCGCCAGCATGGCTCCGAGCGCGACCGCGGCGCACAGCCCCATCCAGCCCCACCGCAGCCGGCCGGTGACCGAGGAGGCCGAGCCCACGGGGCGCCGCTGGATGAACCGGACGGCGAACAGCACCAGCGGGAGGGTCAGCGCCAGGCCCAGCGCGGTGGTCACCAAGGTGAGGAGCGGCATCTCGGTGTACAGGGCCTCGGGGTCGGACATGTCCACGCCGGACGCGTAGGCCACGATGCCCAGCACCAGTCCCAGCCCGAGGGTGAACACCGCGCCGATGCCCAGCACGAACAGCGAGCCGACGACCGGCCGCCACCACCGGTTCCGGGCGGTGCGGGCGAGCAGGTGGTAGGGCTCCCCCTCGGGGACCGGATCCACCGCGGGCGGAGGGGGCGCGACGACGGCGGAGGCACCGTAGGCGTCCGGGTGGCCCCACTGGGCACCGCCTCCGGCGCCGTACGGAGGGTACCCGCCCGGCTGCGGGGCCCCGCCCGGGGGCGGGCCTCCTGCGGAAGGAACGTCCCCACCCGAGGACGGCGCCCCTCCCGGAGGAACGGGCCCGCCCGGCGGCGGACCCCCCGCCGGGGGAACGGCCTCACCGGAGAACGCCGGACCGTCCGCAGGTGGGACGGCCTGGTCAGGGTGCGGCGGGCCGCCCGGAGGCACGGCCCCGGGGCGGCCCCCGTCCGGCGGGACCGGCCCGCCGGGCGGCGTCCCGCCCCCGCCCGCTCCCTGCTCCGTCGGCTCGTTCATGTTCCGTCCTTCCTCGTCGCTCCGCCGCATCCAGGTTCCCGCCGTGTGGGGGTCGGCAGGTAGGCGCCACTGTCACCGGCCGGACGTGACGGACCGCTGTGCGGCGGGGATGACGGATGTCATCCCCTGTCGGACATGTTCCACCCCCACAGGACATGACGGACTCGCGACCCTCCGGGTTCCGCCCCAGGTCAGACCTGTGGCCTCAAGCGAATAGGAGGAAGATCACCGCACCCCGGAGCGGAGAAGGGCACCGGCACGACCGGGCGCACCCCGGCCATACGGGCCGAACGGAGGCCTCCTCGCGGTCCGGAAGGCACGACGCCGACGGACCCGGCAGGTACGCCGCTCAGGGGCCCCGGCCGTCCGCCCGGCCGGAGCCCGTGAGTGGGATACCTGCTGTGCCGCATTCCCCGACCGCGAGAGACCCGCCGCCCGGCAGGCAGGATCGGGGAACCGCCCCGCTCACTCCGTCACCGCCCTTGTTTCGTGCCGGGTGTGAGGGAGGCTCTCCGGCACGGGAAGGATGAAGGACCTGCCAGGGCCGGGGAAGTACCCCGATGGGCTGCGTGAACGCGCCGCGGGGACGGAGACCGGGTCCCGCCGACCGGGTTCGGAGCAGACTTCTCCCCGCAGGAAGAGGCCTCAGCCGAGGGCCGGGCGCTGCTTCCGAGCCTCCGATAAACCCGAAACGGGATACCCTCTCCCTCGCACCCCGGCGGACCGCCGCCCGGACGGGGCCTAAACGGGGCACCTGATCTTCCGTCGCCGCTTGCCCCGAACCCGTCCCCTGCGCGGGCATAAGCTGGCGGCCATGACCAACGCCCCCTTCGTCCGGGAGATCCCGGCCGGACGCACGCACCTCGCCCACCCCGCGCTCCTGGAGCTGCGCCCTTCCCTACCCGACGTGGACGCGTTCACCAAGACGGTCGACGAGGACATGCGCCCCGACGGCTACCGGCTGGCCGGGGTCTTCGACGCCCCGGACGACCCGGACGGCCAAGACGGCCCCGACCGGCCCGCGCGGGCCGTCGCCGGGTTCCGCACCGGAACCTCACTCGCGTGGGGCCGCTACCTCTACGTGGACGACCTGGTCACCATGGCCGACGCCCGCGGCACCGGCCTCGGCCGCCTGCTGATGGACTGGGTGCGCGCCGAGGCCCGCGCCCACGGCTGCACACAGCTCCACCTGGACTCGGGGACCGACCGCCACCCCGCGCACCGCTTCTACCTCTCCTCGGGGATGTTCATCCCCGCCTTCCACTTCACCGAGCTCCTGGACGGCTGACGGGCCCGCTCACGGAGCCCTCTGGGATCCTTACGCCATGGCCTCCTCCCCCGCCCGGGGCTCCGCACCCCGGATCGAGATCCGTGACGGCCGCGGCGGCCTCGTCGGCTTCACGGCGCTGACGGCGGCCGTCGCCGCGATCGTCTACGGCCTGTCCTCCGGCACGGCCGCCACGCTGCGCCTGCAGGGCGTCGCCGCCCTGTGGCAGGACGGGTACCTGTTCCACCGCGTCCTGGTCCTCACGGTGACCGCCGGGCTGGTCTACGCCGCCTATCGGGTGCCGTACCGGCACACCCGCCTGGAGGTCGAGGTCCTTCCCGCCGGGATCGCCGTCACCGAGCGGCGGCGCTGGTGGGCACGCGGCGGCCACGCCGTCCTGGCCTGGGACGACATCCGGGCGATCAGCGCGCGCACGGTGAACTACCGCAAGGGCGCGGAGGGCGGCACCGTGCGGCGCCCGGTGCTGGACGTCTACGTCCGCCATGGCGTCTCCGGGCTGCCGAACGCCGCGCGGCCCAAGCGCGTCCCCGACGACGAGATCGACGTGGACGAGGTGCCCGCCCCCGCGTACCGGGTGCGCTTCGGCGGCAACGGCGCGAAGTACGAGGAGGCGGTACGGGCGCTCGCCCCGATCCTGGGCTCGGCCCGCCCCGGCCTCTTCCCTCAGGGGCTCCGCGCCGAGCAGTGGTTCGTTCCCGAAGCCGTTCCCGGTTCCGTCCCCGAGTCCACCGGCACCGACGAGCCGTCGGAGCGGGCCACGAAGCGGGCCGCAGGCCAGCCCACGGAACCCGCCCCACCCCATGGCGGCCCCGGCCGTCCGGTGACCGGTCCCCCGGTCACCGTCGACTACCGGGCCCGCGTCCTGACGATGCTGGGCGTCATCGTGCTGGCGGCGGCCGTGGTCGCCGGGAGCGTCTCCCTGATGTCCAACCCGTTCGGGTGGGGGACCCTGCCCGCCGGGCTCCTCGCGCTCGTCCTGGTCGTCCCGTGCATCGGCTGCGCCCTCCTCCTCGGGGTATCGCTGTGGACGCTCCCCAGGTCCACCGCGCCCCTCGCCATCCGCGTCGGCGAGGGCGGGCTGGAGTTCGTCCGCAAGAAGCCGATGCACCTCCGGGCCACGGTGACGACCGCCGTCGAGTGGGAACGCGTCCAGGCGGTCGTCACGCGCGACCGCGCCGACCGGACCTCGGTCCGGGAGGACCTCAAGACCGAGGTCGTCGACGTCTTCCTGCACGGCGGCGACCCGCTGCACCCCTGGGGCGTGCCCGGGACCGGCCTCAAGCTGACCTGCGGGCTGCAGGAGGAACCGGACTCGGCCGCCATGGCGGAACGGGTCTCCTTCCCCGCGTACCGGCTGCGGATCCTCTCCCCGACCGGCCCTCCGGAGACCGGCCCGCCGCTGCGCGAAGCGCTTCTGGGCAGCGGCCCCCGACCGGCCCGGGTCCCGGCGACGCAGCTTCGCGCCGCGCTGCACGCCTTCCGCCCCGATCTGTGCCACGGCTTCGACGACCTGTGGGGCGGAGAGGGGCGTTCGACCCGGTAGAGCCCCTTTGCGACCGGGGGCCCGACGTCCCGCACCGCCGCCATGCTGTGCCTTTCGACGGTGGTCGAAAACCGTTGTCCAAACCTCCGACCATTGGGAACCTTCTGAGCGGAGCGCCCGGCCCTCGGCCCGGCCCTGCCCATGCCTCTGCCCGGCCGCTCCGCAGCCGAACACGACACCCGTAGGGACCCCATGCACGGCCACATGCCCCATCCCCCTCGCCACGCGCCTCCCCAAGCCGTGCCTTTCGGACGGGCCAAGGCGAGGCGGATCGGCATCGCCGTCGTGTTCATCTGGTTCGCGGTGGGAAATTCAGGCCTGCTCCTATCCGTCACGGAAGACGACCCCGGCGCCAGGGCCGCGCTGCTTGCGCCCTGGCAGGCACCGCTCCCCGCGATACTCGCGCTCGTCTGCCTGGCCCTCGTCGGTATCGGCCTGCTCGTGGGCTTCATGGCGGCCCTTCCCAGCGTGCTCGCGCGCTGCTCGGTCTCCGTCGGCCCCTCCGGCCTGGAGATCACCGAGCACACGAAGCTGTGGCGGCGGGGCCGCACCACCCGGGTGCCGTGGGAGGCGGTCCGCCTCGCCGTGTCCCGTGAAGGGCCCTTCCGCGCGGGCCGGTACACCACCGCCATGCGCCCCGTCCTCGAACTCTTCACCGACCGGCCCTTCGAGCACCTGCCCGACTTCGCCACCTGCCGAGAGGCGGGGGCCGGCGATTCGCGCGACGCCTACGGCCGCCCCGTGGCCCCCTACCTGCTGCGGATCGGATCCACCACGGTGAACCGGGAGAAGGACGTCCGGTACGTCGCCGACCTCGCGGCCCACTACCGGCGGGACCTGTTCCACCCGGCCCCGGGGACCACCGTGGGCGCACCGGACCTGTGGCTGCTCAAGGGGTGGATGGTCGAGGCGACGGCCCTGGTCGGCGCTCTGTTCCTCGGCATGGCCGCGACCTTCGTCTTCGCAGCGGCGGCGTGACGGCATCCGCCGAGGGCACACCGCCCCGCGCCGTCGTTCCGCTGCGCCGGGCCCGGCCCTGGCACTGGAACGCTTTCGCGCTGTACGTGGCCGGTGCCCCGGCCCCTCCCGTCGCCTTCGCGATGATCCTGCCCGCCAGGACCGGGCCCGAGGGGGGAAGGGATCGGCGTCGCCGCCATCGTCCTTTCCGCACAGGGCCACCCGGCCGACGCGCTCGCCCTCGTCGCCTCCGTCCTGTTCACCGTGGGCCTTCCGGTGGCCGCCCTGCTGATGCTCCCCGGCGCGCTCGCCCGCACCGAGGCCGTCGCCGCTCCCGACGGCTTGGAGATCACCGAGCGCGGCCTGCCGTGACGGGAGGAGCGCACGGGCTTCGTCCGGTGGGAGTCGGTCGCGTTGATCGTGCACCGGGAGGCGGAGTCCGACCTCGGACACAGGCGCGTCCGGCGCGGCGTGCTCGACCTGTTCGTGCACCGGCACGTCGGCGGCCTGCCCGACTTCGCCCCCTGCCAGAAGGCCGGACGCGGGGACGCGCACGGTCCCGACGGCCGCGCCCTCGCCCCTTATCTGGTGCGTGTCGGAGGAGTGAGCGTGCCGATGGAGGACGGCGTGCGGCGGGTCGCCGCCGCGGCCGCGGCCGGGCGGCCGGACCTGCTCCGTCCGGGGCCGGGTGTCGCGGTCGGCCCGCCCCGGGCTATGGCCCCCGCTCCGGGCACGCCGCCCTCCCGCTGATCGCCCACAGCCTGGCAGGGGTGGAGGCGTTGGCGGTCGCGCGCGTCATCGTCGCCGCGACGGGCCGGTAGCAACCGGGAACCGGATCACCGGACATTCAGTCACATAAAGGAAGAATCACCGCGGGTCCGGCACACGGCCCGCCCTCACGGAGGAGAACACCCGATGGTCACGGCCGCCCGCGTCATCCTGCACATCCTGCAAGGCATCTGCCTGGGATTCGCCGTCCTCGGCACCATCTCCCTCATCGTGGTCAGCGACGACCCGGGCCCCAACGACCACCTGATGATCGGGGGGTTCACCATGTTCGGCCTCCTCGCGATCGCGTTCTCCCCCACCCTGTGGTCGATCCCGCCCGTGGAACGGAAGCGGCGGCAGGACACCCCCGCCCGGCAGGCGCCGCCCCAGCGGCACTACAGCGCCCCCGTGCCGCCGCAGGGCCCCTACGGGGGCCAGGGGTGAACTCCGTCCCCGCCCGTTCGCCCGCCCTCCGGTAGGTTCCGGTCCATGAACGACCCGACCTCCGGCGGTGCGGCGGCCCCGGCACCGCTGGGCACGACCGCCACCGGGGACGGCCCGGCGCTGCCGCTCGCCGCCGACGTGCGCGGCGACCCGGCGTCGATCGGCGTCCCGGTGCCGGTGGTCGAGGCGCTCAAGGACCGGCCGGTGCCGCCGGAGGACTCCGACGGGCCCGCGGACGGATTCCGCGGCGCCCGCACCGCCGAGCCGGCCACCGACCACCTGATCCGGGAGGCGGACGCCCGTGGCCGGGAGCCCCCGGTGACCGGGTTCCTGGACGCGCCCTGAGACCGGCGCGGGCCGGGCCGCGCGCCCCCGTGCGGCCCCGTGCGGCCCTCGACCGCCGGTCTTCCTGGGCGTTTCCATGACCGTCGAAACACCTTGCAGCACCCCACGCGCCTGCGGGCATCATGGGGACCGCACCGAGGACGCCTCCGCCGTCCATCCCCTCCTCTCCGCACGGCGGAGGCGCCCCTCGGTTCCACCGCGCCGGCGTGCCGATCGGTCCCCCCAGATCCGGTGCGCTTCCGGACGGCCGGGGGCCGCTCGCCCCCGGCCGTCCCCAGAAACCTCCGGAGCCGTACTTCTCCCCATGGCCGACGATCGGATCAAACGCCGCGCACGCGAACGGCGGGCCGAGTTCCTCGCGCGGGAGGAACCGCCCGACGACCGTCCCCTGCGCCCGTATCCCCTCCACAAACCGCACTCCAAGCGGCGGATGCTGGGCGCCGGCGTCGTGCTCGCCCTGCTCGCCGTCGTCTATGGGGGCATCACCGCCGTGGACCGGATCGTCGACCCCGTCGTACCGCTCGAAGGCGCGGCGGACGCGCCCGGCCCCGCCTGGGACCACCGGGAGGCCGCCCCCGGCCCCGGCCCGGCGGACGACGGCAGAGGGGCGCCGAACGCCTCCGCGCTCTGGTCCGGCGGTGAGACGGCGGTGTTGGCGGCCCCCTCCGGAGTGACCGCCCTCCGCATCGCGGAAGGCGAGGAGGACTGGACGTTCACCCCCGAAGGGGGGCACCTGTGCGCCGCGGCCCAGGAGGCCGCCGGAAGCGGCGGCGGCACCGGCCTGGTGGTCGTCGGGCACGAGGAGGGGGCCGACGGGGACGGGGAAGGCGACGGGGACGGCTCCGGCACCCCCCGGATCGTCTGCGACACCGTCGTCGCCCTCGACCTGGAGAGCGGCGAGGAGCGGTGGCGCCTCACCCCGTCGCAGATCGACGGGGCCGAGGACCTGGCACCCGGGGCGGCGCACCTCTGGGCGGACGGCGCCCGCGCCGTCGCCGCCTGGGGGCCGCTCACCGTCGGCATCGACACCGGGGCCGGTGAGGAGCTGTGGAGCGCCCCCGAGCTCGACGTGTCCGAGGAGGCCTGCGCCTTCACCCCGTCCGCGTTCTCCGCCGACGGCCGGGGCGGGGCGGCGCTCCTGGGCGACTGCGGCCCCGACTCCTCCCGCGTGCTCTCGGCCGTGCTGGATACCGGCACCGGGGAGACCTCCCGGATCCGCGGCCTCCCCTCCGCCTCCGCGGCGGCGGGGGCGCGGTACACCCTCGTGTCGGCCGACCCGGTGGCCGTGCTCCGCACCCCCGGCCTCGAACGCCTCCTCTCCGAGGACGACGACGGCCCACAGGGCGAACTGCTCACCGCCGACGGAGCCGACGGGGCCGACGGAGACGGCTGGAAGAGCACGCGCCCCGCGGGGGAGTCCGGGTTCGGACCGGCGAAGTCGTCGTGGTCGCTGGCCTCCTCCGACACCACGTCCGCGACCCGCGACGGGGTCCTCTACGCCACGCCGGGCGGCTTGGGGGGATGGGCCCGCCTCGTCGCCCTGGACCTGGCCACGGGACGGCCCCTGTGGGACCGCCGCCTGGCCGTCCGCGACCTGCACGTCATCGGCTTCTCCCGGGACCGGCTGCTGGCCGCCGCCGCGACGGAGGACGACGACGCCGGGGTGACCACGCGGCTGGTCGACCTGCCCACCGACGGCGACGGCCCCGCCCGGGTGCTCGCCGCCGACCTGCCCGAGCTTCCCGCCCCCGCGCGGTCGGGCGGGCCGTGGGCGGTCGCCGTCGGCGACGGGTACGCCGTCGGCACCGCGCCCAGGGACCCTGACCGCGACGGCTCGGCGTTCCTGGTCGCCGCGCACTGACCCCGCACCCTCTGCCCCTCTCCGACCGGAACCGCCCGGCGCACGGCCGCGTCAGACCCCCGCAAGGGCGCCTCCCCGGCTCCCCCTCGAACCCCAGGAAGAACCCATCCCCATGGCCGACGAGGACCGGATCAGAAGGCTCGCACGCGAGGCGCGGCGCAAGGCCCGCCAGAGCGCCCACGGCGGCAACAGCGGCAGCGGTTCGGACGTCCCCCGCGACGAGTGGGGCGTCCCCCTCGACCCCGAGCACGTCCGCTCCGGTCTCTACGCGCGCGAATCGCGCCTGGCCCGGGTGGTCGAGGGGCCCAAGCGCAAGGACTTCAAGCGCCTCTTCACCCTCAAGCGCCTCCCCTTCCTCGCCGCAGGACTCGCGGCGTCGGTGTTCGCCTCGTACTACTGGGGGAGCCAGAACGTCACGGCGATCTTCGACCCGCCCATGAAGACCGAGGGGGAGTCCGAGGCCGCGGTCCCCGTCTGGGAGGCCCCGGTGGACGACGTCTACCGGCCGGGCGAGGCGACCACCGACTTCGACGAGGTCTTCGCCCTGTGGCCGGGCGGGGGCGGTGCCGTGCGGGCCGACCGGGCGGGCGTGACCGCCTACGGCGCCGAGGACGGATCGGCCTCCTGGCGCTTCACCGGGGGCGAAGGGCTGTGCGCCGCCGCCGAGGACCCCGCCGGGAAGGACGGGGACCTGGCGCTGGTGATCGTCGAGGCCGAGGGCGGCACCGGGGACGACGGCTCCCTGTGCGACACCCTGGTGGCACTCGACCTGGACACCGGCGAGGAGCGGTGGCGGTGGGAGGTACCGGAGCTGAACGAGGCCGAAGGGCTCTCCGGGCGGGATGTGCACGTGTGGGCCGACGGGCCGCGGGCGCTGGCCTCCTGGGGGCCGCTGCTGGTCGGGGTGGACGCCGCCGACGGGGAGACGCTGTGGGCCGAGACCGAGATCCGGGGGCCCGGAGAGGACTGCGTCTCGCTCCGCAACGACGTGATGACCGAGGGCGGGAGTGCGGCGGTGTCGGGGAGCTGCGAGACCTCCGACGGCACGGACGTGCCGTTCGCCGCCGAGCTGGACACGGCGACCGGGGAGGTGTCCGGGGTGCGGGCCTTCCCCACGGACATGTCCATCGACTTCCTGAGCTCGGTCACCGTCGTCAGCACGGACCCCTTGGCCGTGGTGCACTCCTCGCTGTCGTCGCTGCTGTCGGACGGCGATGACGAGTCGGCCATCGGCTCCGAGCTGCTGATCGCCGACGGCGAGGACGGCTGGAAGCGGATCGACGCGGAACAGGAGTCCGGGTACGGGGCGGCCAGCGAGGAGTGGAAGCTGGGCGATCCCGACACCGCGCTGGCGGCGCACGACGGGGTGCTGTACGCGACCCCCGGGAACTGGTCGGCCGACGAGCGCATGGTGGCGATCGACCTGGAGGCCGGGGAGATCCTGTGGAACCGGCGCGTCGACGACCACGCGGTGCAGGTGGTCGGCGCGGACGGGGACGGTGTGCTGGCGGTGGCCGAGTACGGCGACCCCGGGGAGAGGGAGACGCGCGTGCTTCGCCTGCCCCTGGACGGGGAGGACCGCGCCCAAGTGCTCGCGGTGGGCCTGCCCGAGCAGTCGTACAGCGCCGACGGGATCGTGCGGGCGGTGGCGATCGACGGCGGGTACGCCGTCGGCGCGCCGACCGACCCCTATACGGACGGGCCGCCGGTCCCCCTCACCGCGGCCCGGTGAGGCCGGAAGGGGAGCTGCTCCGCCCGTCAGAGGAGGTCGTGCCCGTCATGTGAACGGACGGCCGGAGCGCGGCTCCAGGGGTGAGCGCATCGAGGGGTCGGCAGGCGTCGGCAGGGGCCAGGCGCCTCCGCGGCCTCCTCGGAGGGCGATAGCCGCCTTCGCCATCGGCCTCCTCGGCCGACCCCGGGACGAGGACCCGCACCGTCAGCCCTCGGTGTCTCCTGTCGTACCGGCGCCCGTCTCCTCCGCCCACCGTCGGCTCCAGTCGCTCAATGGACTGAGCGCCTCCACGAGGTCCTCACCGAGCCGGGTGAGGCGGTAGGCGTCACCGTGCAGAGCGAGGAGGCGGACGCCGGTCAGTTCGCTGAGCCGCGTGCTGAGCACGCTGGAGGACATCCGCCCGCAACGGCGCTGCAGTTCACGAAAGCCCGCCGGGCCGTGGCTCAGTTCCCACAGGATGCGCAGCGTCCAGCGCCGTCCGAGCAGATCGAGTGCCGCCATGACCGGGCGGCCCGACTCCGACCCGCGTACCGGTACGCCCGGCCGAGGCGTTCTGGCGTCCATGCCCGCTCCTTGCGCTTCGATTTCCAAAGCATCATAGTGGTCCGAAAACCGAAGCAGGAGGTGCGGCATGCCGCGCATCGAACCGCTCACCCCGCCCTACCCCGCGCCCATCGACCAGGCGCTCCGCCGGTGGATGCCGCCCGACGTGCCGCACGAGCCGCTCATGCTGTTCCGGGTGCTGCACCGCAACCCGGAACTGGCCTCACGCATGTTCGCCCTGGGGTCCGGCCTGTTGGGACACGGGCTTCTCCCCGCCGCCGACCGCGAGATCGTCATCGCCCGAGCGACCGCGCGCGCCGGTTGCGGCTACGAATGGGGCGTCCACGCCGCGACGCTCGGCCGACAGGCCGGACTCACCCCGGAACGGCTCCAGGCCACCACCGACACCGACACGACGGCCGACGCCTCGTGGCCGCCCCACCACGCGGCACTGCTCAACGCGGTCGACGAACTGCACGACACGTCGCATCTCTCGCAACCCGCCTGGGACGCCCTGCGCGCCCACTACGACGACGCCCGGCTCCTGGAATTCCTCGTACTGGCCGGCTGGTACCGGACCATCAGCTACCTGGCCAACGGACTCCTCCTGGAAGAGGAGACCTGGGGCACCCCGTTCCCGACACGGTGACCGGGCTTGCGCCAACCGGGGGCGGGGTGGGCCCGCCACGCGAGCGGACGCACAGGCGACGGACGGCGGGGATGGAACCGGGAACACCGCCCCTCGCCCGGCGGGGGTGCCGACCGGCGCAGCGGCTACGAGCCCGCCCCTCGGGTCCGGCGCCGGTACGGCGACGGGGCGGCGCCGGTCAGGCGTCCTCGGGGATCCACTCCTGCCAGACGTCCGGGTTGTCCTCGACCCACTCGGCCGCCGCCTCTTCGGGGGCCATGCCCTCACCGGCGATCTTCTCGGCGACGTCGTTCTGGTCCTCGTTGGTCCACCGCCAGTTCTTCAGCAGCCGGTAGGCCGGGGAGTCGGCGTCGGCGAACGGCTTGGCGAAGACCTTGTTCAGCTCGTACTCGGGGTAGTCGCAGGCGACGTCGTCGGCGTCGATCTCGCACAGGTCGACGTACTCGGGGAACTCGACCTTGACCAGGTCCATCTCCTCGGTCATCCACTGCGGCTCGTAGAAGTAGAAGAGCACCGGCTCCTCCTTCTCGTAGGCCGCTCGGACCTCCTCCAGCTGCTCCTCCTCGGACCCGGCGTACTCGATCTCCAGGTCCAGGTCGAAGTGGTTGATCATCCCCTGGTCCTGGGTGACGAAGGTGGGGTCGGCGGCCAGGAACCGGCCGGGCCCCTCGCCCGCGCCGGTCCGGAACAGGCCGGTGTTCTCCGCGAGCCCCTCGTAGGTCGCCACCTCGGGGTGGGCGTCCACCACGTACTTCGGCACGTACCAGCCGATGCGCCCGTCGTTGCCGTTCGGGCCGCCGTCCACGACCAGCGGGCTCTCCTCGGCGCCGTAGAGGTCCATCAGGTCCTGGTGGCCCCAGTTCTCCAGGATCACGTCGACCTCCCCCTCGGCCAGCTTGTGCCAGGAGGTCTCCTCGTCGTCCTCGACCTTCTCGACCGTGCCGCCCAGCTCCTCCTCGATGAGGTAGGCCAAGACGGCGGCGGAGGCCTCGTAGCCCACCCAACCGTTGACCGCCATGCGCACGGGGGCGTTGCCGCCGCCGCTGCCGCCGGTGTCGCCGTCCGGGGCGCCGCACGAGGCGGCGAGCCCGGCCGCGAGGGTCAGGGCGAGGGCCTGCACGGCCCTGCGGGGGGTGCTCGGCGTGCTGGGGTTACCGGACATGGGGACTACCGCCTCGGGGATCGTCTCGGTGCTGCGGGGGAAGGGCAGGGGTCCACCCGGCGGGGGAACCGGACAGAAACATGCGGCGGCGGAAACACCGCCCGCCGCCGCATATACCAGACAATTCTAGGTGCCCGCGCGGATCAGGCGTCCGCGGGGATCCAGTCCTGCCACACGTCACCGTTGTCGGTGACCCACTTCTCAGCCGCCTCCTCGGGGTCCATCCCGTCGTCGGCGATCATCTTGGCGACCTCGTTCTGGTCCTCGTTGGTCCACTCCCAGTTCTTCAGCAGCTCGTAGGCGGGCGAGCCGGCGTCCGCGAACTCCTTGCTGAAGATCTTGTTCAGGTCGTACTGGGGGTAGCCGCAGGACACGTCCTCCTCGTCGTCCGCGCAGCCCTCCTCGTACTCCGGGAACTCCACGTGGACCAGGTCGATCTCGCTCTGCAGCCACTGCGGGTCGTAGAAGTAGGCCAGGAACGGCTCCTCCTTCTCGTACCGGCCCTGCATCTCGGTGATCTGCGCGGCCTCGGACCCGGCGTGGACGATCTTCAGGTCCATGTCGAAGTGGTTGATCATGCCCTGGTCCTGGGTGACGAAGGCCGGGTCGGCCGCCAGGAACTCGCCCTTGTCACCGCTCTCGGGGGTCGTGAACAGGTCGGTGTTGTCCCTGATCCCCTCCCAGGTGGCCAGCTCGGGCTTCTCGTCCACCAGGTACTTGGGCACGTACCAGCCCAGCGTCCCCGTGTTGCCGTTGGGGCCGCCGTCGACGACGGTGCCGTTGCCGTCGGGGCCGTACTGCTCCATCAGGTCCTCGTGGCCCCAGTTCTCCAGGATCACGTCGAGGTCGCCGTCGTTGAGGCCCTGCCAGGAGGGCTGCTCGTCGATCTTCTGCTGGTCGACCTTGACGCCCATCTCCTCTTCGAGGAGGTAGGACAGCACGGCGGCGGAGGCCTCGTAGCCCACCCAGCCGTTGACGGCGATGCGGACGGTCTCGTCATCGCCGGCCACATCCTGGGAGGTCGCGCCGCCGCAGGCGGACAGCACGGCCATCGCGGAGACGGCGGCCGCCCCCTTGACGGCGATCGAAGCGTTACGGGTAGCGGTCGTTCTACGCATTGTTCTTCCTGCCTTGGGTCATACGGTCGAGGAGGAGGCCCAGGCACACGATGGCCAGGCCCGCGGTGAGTCCCATTCCGAACTCGTTCTGCTTGAGGCCGAAGACGACGTCGTATCCGAGCGCGCCTCCGCCGACCAGGGCGCCGATCACGACCATCGAGAGGATGAGCATGATCGCCTGGTTCACCGCCAGCAGCATCGAAGAGCGCGCCAGCGGCAGCTGCACCTTGGCCAGGAGCTGCGAACGGGAGGAACCCAGCGAGCGGGCGGCCTCCACGGTGTTCGCCGGAACACCCCGGATCCCGTCGTTCACCAGCCGGATGACCGGCGGGAGCGCGAACACCACCGCGGCGACGAGCGCGGGGACGCGCCCCACGCTGAACAGCGCCACGGCCGGGATCAGGTACACGAAGGGGGGAAGGGTCTGCATGGCGTCCAGCACCGGGCGGATCACGGCCGCGGCCCGGTCGCTGCGCGACATGCCGATGCCGAGCACCACGCCCAGGGCCAGCACCAGCACGGTCGCCAGCAGCACCTGGGAGAGCGTGTTCATGCCGTTGCCCCACTGGCCCATCAGGCCCATGGCCAGCAGCGACAGCACGCCCACCACGGCGGCCCGGCGCCCGGCCAGCAGCCCGCCCAGCACCGCGGCGGCGATGACGACCAGCCACCACGGGGCACCGGCGAGCATCTGGTGCAGCGGCTCCAGGACCCAGACCACGGTCCAGTCGCCGATCGCGGAGGTGACGGGGCCGATGGTGTCCTTCATGGCCTCGTAGAAGGCCTGCGCCGGGGTGGCCAGGTCCAGCTCCCAGGCGCGCGGCCAGCCGTCCACCGCGCGCAGCGGGGTGGGCAGCAGGAACACCGCCAGCGCGGCGAGCAGGCCGCCGCCGAACGCCAGCCGCCGCCACCGCGGCGGCACCGGGCGGCCGTGGCCGATCGCGCCGGTGACCCGGTCCATCGAGATGGCGAGCATGACGATGGCCAGCCCGGCCTCCAGGGCCAGGCCGATGCGGTCCTTCTGCAGCGCCTGGTAGACGGCGTCGCCCAGGCCGCCCGCGCCGATGACCGACGCGATGACGACCATGGACACGCCCAGCATGATGGTCTGGTTGACGCCGAGCATGATGGTGCGCTTGGCCAGCGGCAGCCGCACCTTCAGCAGCATCTGCAGGTTGGTCGAGCCCAGGGACTCGGCGGCCTCCGCCGCCCCCTTGTCCACGCCGCGCAGCGCCATGGAGGTGATGCGCACGGCCGGGGGGAGCGCGTAGATGGCGGTGGCCACCGCGGCCGACGGGTTGCCGATGCCGAACATCAGCAGCATCGGCATCAGGTAGGCGAAGGCCGGCATGGTCTGCATGAAGTCCAGCACCGGCCGCATCGCGCGCTCCGCGCGGTCGCTGCGCCCGGACCAGATGCCCAGCGGCAGCCCGACGACCAGGGCCAGCAGCACCGCCGCGGTGATCAGCGCCAGCGTCTCCATGGCCTCTTCCCAGAGGCCGAACAGCCCGAAGACGGCGAAGGCCGCCAGGACGACGAGCATGACCCGCCACCCGGCCAGCCGCCAGGCGGCCAGAACGCCCAGCACCGTGACGCCGGTCCAGGTCAGGGTGGTCAGCAGGTCGTTGATGAGGACGACGGCCGAGCCCAGGTAGACCGACACGTAGTTGAAGCCGTACACGAACAGCGGGCTGGTGTCGCGGTTGGACACCACCCAGGAGAAGAGCTCCTTGAGGCGGCCGTCCAGCCACTCCCCCGGCCCGGCCGGGAAGGCGGGGACGCCGCCGGGCAGCGGCAGGGCCGCGGCCAGCGCCAGCACGGCCAGCACCGCGGCGGCCTGCACCCACGTGCGGGACAGCAGTGAGCGCAGCGCGCCGGAGCCGGTACCGGCCTGCTCGGCGCCGTCGGCCGTGGCCGGCACCTTCTCGGGGGTCGCGGGGGTCTCGGGGGTCGCGGTTGTCGCGGTTGTCGCGGTTGTCGCGGGCATGCTCACACCCCCGCGATGGCGGCGGGCGCCTGCGCGCGGTCCTCGGCGATGACGCGCAGCAGGTCCTCACGGCCGACGACGCCGAGCAGGCGCCCGTCCTCGGTGACGCGCACCGGCGCCTCGGCCCCGGCGGCCACCGCCACGGCCTCCCCCGCCAGGGTGGAGGGGGCGGCCTCGGGGCCGTCCAGCGGCTCGCCGTCGCGGGCCGGGCGCATCAGCGAGCGCAGCGTCAGCACCTCGATGCGCGAGACGTCGGAGACGAAGTCGCGCACGTAGTCGTCGGCGGGGCTGCCGACGACCTCCTCGGCGGTGCCGACCTGCACCAGCGCGCCGTCGCGCATGATCGCGATGCGGTCGCCGAGCTTGAGCGCCTCGTCCAGGTCGTGGGTGATGAAGACCGAGGTCTTGCGCAGCTCCTTCTGCAGCCGCAGCACCTCGTTCTGCATGTCCCGGCGGATCAGCGGGTCGAGCGCGCTGAACGGCTCGTCGAACAGCAGCACCTCGGGGTCGACCGCCAGGGCGCGGGCGAGGCCGACGCGCTGCTGCATGCCGCCGCTGAGCTGGCCGGGGCGGGAGGTCTCGTACCCGCCCAGGCCGACCATCGCGATCATCTCGGCGGCGCGGGCGTGGCGCTCGGCCCTGCTCGCGCCGCGCACCTCCAGCCCGTAGGCGACGTTGTCGATGATCGTGCGGTTGGGCAGCAGGCCGAAGTGCTGGAAGACCATGGCCGCCTTGCGGCGGCGCAGCTCGCGCAGCGCGGCCGGGGACATCTGCCGGATGTCCTCGCCGTCGAGCAGCACGGACCCCGCGGTGGGCTCGATGAGCCGGGTCAGGCAGCGGATGAGCGTGGACTTGCCCGAGCCGGACAGGCCCATCACCACGAACGTCTCGCCGGGGCGGACGTCGAAGGAGACGTCGCGCACCGCGATGGTGCAGCCGGTCGCCTCGCGGACCTCGTCGCGGGTGCCGTGCTCGTGCTCGCTGCCGATGATGCGCTCGGCGCGCTTGCCGAAGACCTTCCACAGGTTCTGGACGGAGAACTTGGCCTCGGCGTCCGGAGGGGGTGCGGAGGGGCTATTCGTTTGTCCGGTGTTGAGTTGTGGGTCGTTCACTGCGGAACTCATAGAAGAAGTCCACCTCTGATGGCCGCAGTGCGCACAGAACGGCCGTGCGCACGGCGGCGCTCGTCGGGTACAGGGCACCGGAGGGGCCGGTGCCGTTCGGGGGGACGGATGGGAAGGGGTCGGGGTGCGGCGGACGCCCTCCGGTCGGCGAACGCGGTCCAGGCCCCCGCTGCGCAGGGGCGGTGCCGCGCCCTTCGGGCAGATGGGCACGGGCGGGCGCGGCCGCCGACCGGGGGCGGCCTCTCCCAGGGGGTGTTGCGTGGATCACAACCTACTGCGCGGTGCCCGGGTAGGGCCCCCGCCAGGGCCATGATCCACGCAACGCCCCCTAGATCCGCTCGGCGCGGATCAGGTCCGCCGCGCGCTCACCGACGGTCAGGACCGTGACCATCGGGTTGGGCGAGGGCATGGTCGGGAACACCGACGCGTCGGCGATCCGCAGGCCGCGCAGGCCCCGGACCCTGAGCTTCGGGTCGACCACGGCGGCCGCGTCGTCGGCGGCGCCCATCTTGCAGGTCCCGGCCGGGTGGTACACGGTGTGCGCCGCGCGCCGCCCGTACTCGGAGAGCTGCTCGTCGGTGACGACCTCCGGTCCGGGGGCCACCTCGCGGGCGATCCAGGACTTGAACGGCTCGGTCTCGGCGATCTTCCGCGCGATCTTCAGCCCGTCCACGATGGTCTGCTCGTCGTAGCCGTCGGGGTCGGTGAAGTACCGGAAGTCCAGCGCCGGCTTCTCCCGGGGGTCGGAGCTCTTGAGCCAGAGCTTGCCCCGCGAACGCGAGCGCGGGATGTTCGGCGTCATGCACATGGCGCGCCTCCACCCCGGCGACTCGTAGCCCAGCCGCTTCGTGTTGTCGTCGAAGGGGATCTGGTACGTGTGGAACATCAGGTCCGGGCGCGGGTCGGACTCGTCGCGGCGGATGAACAGCGCGCCGTCGGAGTGCATGACCGTCTCGTCCGGGACGTCCCTGTTGGTCTCCCACATGATGATGGACTCCGGGTGGTCCATCAGGTTCTCCCCGACGCCCGGCAGGTCGTGCCGCACGTCGATGCCGACCCGCTCCAGGTCGCCCTTGGGGCCGACGCCGGAGAGCAGCATCAGGCGCGGGGTGTCGATCGCCCCGGCGCTCAGGATGACCTCGCTGCCCGCCGAGACGGTGACCCGCTCGCCGTCGGCGGTGACGACCTCGACGCCGGTGGCACGGTCGCCGTCGAAGACGATCCGGTCGGCCCACGTCTCCAGCATCAGGGTCAGGTTCTCCCGCACGTCCATGATCGGGTGCAGGTAGGCGACCGACGCCGAGGAGCGCTGACCGGTGTAGGGGTCGTAGGAGATCGACAGGAACCCGACGCCGTCGCGGAAGCCGCCGCCGTGCGAGGTCCGGGCGTTGAAGTCCTCCACCACGGGGACGCCGGTGGCCTTGGCCGAGGCCTGGACCCAGTCCTTGACCAGGTCGTTGCGGTCCTTCTCGGCGATGGGGACGATGTTGTTCTTGAGCCGGTCGGCGTAGGACTGCACGGTGGCGTTGTCCCAGCCCTCGGCTCCGGCCGCCACCCACTCGTCGAGGTCCTCGGCGAACGGGCGGAAGCTGATCAGGGTGTTGTGCGAGGAGCACCCGCCGAGCACGCGGGCGCGCGAGTGCACGATGTGCGAGTTGCCGCGCGGCTGCTCGGTCGTGGTGTACCCGTAGTCCAGGTCGCTCTCCAGCAGGCCCAGCCACTCGCGCAGGTTCAGCACGCGGTCCAGGCCGCGGTCGGAGGGGCCGCCCTCGATCACGCAGACGCTGACCGAGGGGTCTTCGGTGAGCCGGTTGGCGATCACCGAGCCGGCGGTGCCGCCGCCGACGATCACGTAGTCAAAGGTGCGGGCGTTCCCGCTCATGGGCGCTCCAGATGGTTCCGGGGACGGGGGTCGGTAGGCGTGCGCGGCCGCTCAGACCTCGCCGAACCAGCGCTGCGGTTCGGGGGCCAGGTTGCGGTAGATGTGCTTGGCCTCGCGGTACTCGTCGAGCCCCGCCTGGCCCAGCTCGCGCCCGACGCCGGAGCGTTTGAACCCGCCCCACTCGGCGCCCGCGAAGTAGGGCCCGTAGTCGTTGATCCACACGGTCCCGTGCCGCAGGGCGGCGGCGACGCGCTCGCCGCGCCCGGCGTCGTTCGTCCACACCGCGCCGGACAGGCCGTAGTCGGTGTCGTTGCCCAGCTCGATGGCCTCGTCCTCGGTGCGGAACGTCTCGACCGTGACGACCGGGCCGAACACCTCGGTCTGCACGATGTCCATCCCGCGCGAGCAGCCGGTGAACACCGTGGGCCGGTAGAAGTAGCCGTCCTGCAGCTCCGGGTCGTCGGGGCGCTTGCCCCCGGCGATGACCCTGGCCCCCTCCTCGATGCCGCGGGCGACCGCGGCCTCGACCTTGGCGCGGTGCTCGGCGGAGACCAGCGGGCCGCAGCGCACGCCCTCCTCGTCCTTCTGGCCGCAGCCGATCACGATGGCCTCGGCGCGGCGGGCGAGTTCGGCGGTGAAGGCGTCGTGGACGTCCTCGTGCACGATCAGCCGCGCCCCGGCCGAGCAGACCTGCCCGGAGTGGAAGAAGGCGGCGTTGAGCGCGTAGTCGACCGCGGTGTCCAGGTCGACGTCGGGGAAGATGATGTTGGGGTTCTTCCCGCCCAGCTCCAGGGCGATCTTCTTGACCGTCTCGGCGGCCGAGGCCATGATCCGCTTGCCGGTGGCCAGGCCGCCGGTGAAGGAGACCAGGTCGACGCCGGGGTGCTCGACCATGGCCGAGCCGACCTCGGCGCCGGTGCCCAGCACCAGGTTGACCACGCCGTCGGCGGGCACGCCCGCCTCCACCGTCAGCTCGACCAGCTTGCAGGTGGTGACCGGGGTGATCTCGCTCGGCTTGATCACCATGGTGTTGCCCGCGGCGATGGCCGGGGCCATCTTCCAGGCGAGCTGGAGCAGCGGGTAGTTCCACGGGGTGATCATCGCGCAGACGCCCACGGGCTCGTAGACGACGCGGCTGAAGATCCCCTCCGGCGTGGAGACGATCCGCCCGGCGTCCTTGTCGGCCAGCCCGGCGTAGTAGCGGAAGACGCCGGTGACGTCGTCGACGTCGATCCGGCCCTCCTCCACCGTCTTCCCGGTGTCCAGGGACTCCATGAGCGCGATCTCCTCGCGGTCGCGCTGCAGGAGGTCGGCGATGCGGCCGAGGATCTCCCCGCGCTCGCCCGCGGGCGTGCGGCGCCAGGCGCCCTCGTCGAAGGCGCGCCGGGCCGCGGCCACGGCCGCGTCGGCGTCGGCCCGCGTCCCCTCGCTGACCACGGTGAGCACCGAGGCGTCGTAGGGGTTGAGGACCTCGCGCGTGCCGCCTTCGGCGGCCGCGCGCCACCGGCCGCCGACGAACATGCTCGTGGCGGAGGTCGCTTCCGGTTCCGACAGGTACTGCTTACTCGGAAGGGTTACGTAGGGTTGCATCACGGAACCGTGGTGCCCAGCACAAACACCTCGAAACACTTTAAACCTGACGTTACTTTATCGTGACTTTCTAAAATCACGCGTCTGACCTGCGAAAACATGCGCAAGAACGACACGCAACCGTGGTTCACATCACGCAACAAGATGCGAGTTCGTAACACACCGTGACCGTTTCTTGGTGTCGACGCGCGTCCGCACCGCCACCGCGCCGCCCCCGCCGCACGGACGCCGCACGCACGGAGGGTGACCGGCACCGGAGCCCGCCGGTGGTTCGGGCCACCCCGGCGCATCGGCGTCCGCCCTGGACAACACCGCCCCAAGGGGAGGTAACGTAGATAAGGCATGCCTAAGGCGGACCCCGGACACCCGGGCCCGCCCGGTACGCCCGAAGTCCCCCACGCACCCCGCCACCGCCGGCCGCACCGAACCGGCCCGACCACGCGAGCGACCATGCTTCTAGAGCAAGAGCGCAGGGACGCCTCCCGGACCGCACGCCGCCTGGCCGCCGAGGGCCTCGCCCACGGCGGCTCCGGAACCGTCAGCGTCCGCTCCGGCGACCTGATCGCCGTCACCCCCGCCGGGGTCCCGCTGGACCGCGTCGAGCCGGCCGACTGCCCGGTGCTCTCCCTGGAGGGCGGCGTCCTGGACGGGCGCCGGTCCCCCGCCGCCGACACCACCCTGCACATCGCCGTGCACCGGTGCACCCCGGTCGGCGCGCTGGTGCAGGCGCCCGGCGAGCACGCCGCCGCGGTCTCGGCCGTGCTGTCCGAGCTGCCTCCGGTCCACCAGGCCGCGGCCCGCCTCGGCGGCGCGGTGCCGGTCGCCGGGTACGCGCCCTACGGCTCGGGCGACCTGGCCGACCAGGCCGTCAAGGCGTTCAAGGGCCGCAGCGCCGCGCTGCTGGCGTGCCTGGGCGGCGCCGCCACCGGCGAGGACGCCGACCGCGCCTACGAGAACATGCGGCTGCTGGAGTGGCTGTGCGGGGTCTACACGCGCAGCCGCGCGCTCGGCGCCCCGCGCGTGCTCTCCGAGGACGAGCTCGCCGAGGTGCGCCGCCGCGACGAGCAGGGCTGGGCCGGGCCGGACCCGTTCCTGCCCTGCTGAGCACGCCCCGCCTGACCTGCGGTTCCGGTCGGCCACAGGGGAGCCGGACAGCCGAGTTTCCGACATAATTCGCATAGCGGATATTCGGTGCTTGAATTCCATAATTCACAATTTAAACGACTGACGACTGGCACGATCCGGCCGAAGATCACTAGACTTCTCGCGCATCTCATCGATGAAACAGACAAATAACTCACGAAGGGGCACCGTTCGGGCCCGCCGGGGGGCGTGACACGACCCGACGGAGGCCCAGGCTCCCGGAGCGCCCGCGCACCGCCCCGCCTTCGAGAGGACCCCCCACGCGATGCGCAACCCCCTTGCTCTGGCCGCGTTCCCCGCCGCCGCGCTCCTGCTCGCCTCCTGCGCCCAGCCCGCCCAGCAGGGCGGCGACGGCGGCGACGACTACGGCGACATCACCATCGGCACCGGCAGCACCTCCGGCGTGTACTACCCGCTGGGCGGCGCCCTGGCCGAGGTGATCTCCTCCGAGGTCGAGGGCACCACCGCCTCGGCCACCTCCACCGAGGCCTCGGTGGCGAACATGAAGCAGATCGGCAGCGGCCAGCTCCAGATGGGCATCGCCCAGGCCGACGCCACCTCCCAGGCGGTCAACGGGGAGCGGGACTTCGAGAACGCCGCCGTCGACGCGCAGGTGCTGACCGCCCTGTACCCGAACGTGTACCACGCGGTCACGCTCGAATCCATCAACGAGGAGCAGGACTTCGAGTGCTTCTCCGACGTGGACGGCGAGCGCTTCTCCGCCGGTCCGGCCGGCAGCGGCAACGCACTGGCCTCCGAGCTCATCTTCAACGCCCTGGAGCTCGGCTTCACCAGCACCGACGTGCAGCACCTCGACTACGCCGACACCTCCACCGCGCTGCGCGACGGCACCATCGACGCCGGCTCGTGGGTGGTCGGCGAGGGCCACAACACGCTGCTGGAGCTGGAGGCCACCGACCCGATCCACCTGGTGCCCTTCTGCGACGACGAGCGCGAGCAGATCACCGACAGCTACCCCTACTACAGCGAGCACGTCATCTCCGGCGGGACCTACTCCACCGTCGAGGACGACGTGGACACCATCGCGCTGTGGAACCTGCTGGTGGTCCCCTCGGACTTCCCCGAGGACAAGGCCTACGACGTGCTGGAGGCGCTGTACGGCAACACCGACCAGCTCACGTCGGTCTACGCCGCCGGGGAGGACTACTTCGTCCCCGAGACCATGGCCGAGTCCTCCGTGACCATGCACCCCGGCGCCGTGAGGTGGGCCGAGGACAACGGCGTGGAACTGCCCGAATCGGTCCTGCCCGAGCAGTCCTGAGGGCC
>NZ_ANBH01000097.1 GCF_000341185.1 Nocardiopsis chromatogenes YIM 90109 | reverse complement strand
CCCCCCCCCGCCGCACCGGCGGGCGCGGCGGCACGGGCCCGCGGGAACCCCCGGTGGGGAGGCGCGCCCCACCGCCCCCGCGCGGAACGCGCCTCCCCCTCCCCCCGACCGCAGAAGAGCGAGACAGCCCGATGAACGACCGCCGCATGGGCGCCCCCGGTGGCGACGCCCCTGACGACCAGCCCGGACGGCCCGACGAGCCCGGGCGCGCCGGAGCCGCCGTGGCGTCCGGGGACCTCCCCCCCGAGCCCGACGACGGCCGCCGCCTCCCCAGTACCGAGGACGAGGAGGGCTCCGGGCCGCTGTGGCGGCGCATGGCGGCCGAGCGCTGGGGCCAGGAGCGGGCCGGGCGCGCCGTCGGCGCCGCCACGCTCGCCATCGCCGTCGCCTTCGGCCTCTTCCAGGGCTACACCGCGCTCTTCATCGGCATGGACATCTACGTCCAGCGCGTGCTCCACCTGATGTTCGTGCTGGTCCTGGTCTTCCTGCTCAAGCCCGCCGCCCGGTTCCGCTGGGCGCGCAGCACCCCGATGGCCGCGGTGGACCTGCTCCTGGTGGCCGCCGCGGTGGCGGTCACCCTCTACCCGGTCGTCAACCGCGAGGCGCTCGTGCTGCGCGCGGGCGGCGTCCCCACCGGGGCCGACGTGCTGGTGTCGGTCGTCGCCCTGCTCCTGCTGCTGGAGGCCTGCCGCCGCGCCATCGGCCCGTTCATGGCGTTCCTGGGCCTGGCCTTCCTCGTCTACGCCTGGATCGGGCCGCTGATCCCCGGCCCGTTCTCGCACAGTGGGCAGCTGTACCAGCGGATCGCCACCTACAGCTACCTGTCCGACGACGGCGTCTTCGGGGTCCCCCTCGGCGTCGCGGCCACGTTCGTCTTCGCCTTCATCTTCTTCGGGGCGCTGCTGCAGAAGACCGGCGGCGGCGACTTCTTCATCGGCCTGGCCTACGCGCTCACCGGCCGGTACGCGGGCGGCCCGGCCAAGGGCGCGGTGGTCGGGAGCGCCATGATGGGGTCGATCACCGGCAGCGCGATCGCCAACACGGTCACCACCGGCGCCTTCACCATCCCGATGATGAAACGGGTCGGCTACAAGAAGCACGAGGCCGCCGGGGTGGAGGCCGCCGCCTCCACCGGCGGGCAGCTCCTGCCCCCGGTGATGGGCGCCGGGGCGTTCGTGATGGCCGAGATGATGGGCGTGCCCTACGCCGACATCGTGAAGGTCGCCATCATCCCCGCGCTGATGTACTTCGCGGTGGTCTTCCTGTTCGTGGACATCCTGGCGCGCAAGAACGGGATCGGCGGGATGCCGTCCGCGCAGCTCCCCCGGCTGCGCACCACCCTGGCCGCCGGGTGGCACTTCCTGGCGCCGCTGCTGCTGCTGGTCACCCTGCTGCTGGCCTACGTCCCGCCGCTGCGCGCGGGCGTGTACGCCATCGCGGCGCTGTTCGTGGTGGCGATGCTGCGCAGCACCAGCCGCCTGACGCTGCCGGGCATCGCCGAGGTGTTCGCGCTGACCGCCCGCAACGTGCTGCCGGTCTCGGTGGCCACCGGCGTCGCCGGGATCATCGTGGGCGTGGTGGGCCAGACGGCGCTGGGCCTGAAGCTGTCCGGGCTGATCATCGACGCGGCCGCGGGCAGCCTGCTGCTCACCCTGGTGCTGGTGGCGCTGGCCTCCCTGGTGCTGGGGCTGGGCCTGCCGGTGACCGCCGCCTACATCGTGCTGATCGTGCTGGCCGGTCCGGCGCTGGAGACGCTGGGCCTGCCGCTGATCGTGGCGCACATGATCGTCTACTGGTACAGCCAGGACTCCAACGTCACCCCGCCGGTGGCGCTGGCGGCCTTCTCGGCCTCGGGCATCGCCGGGGCCTCGCCGACCCGCACCGGCCTGGCGGCGTGGAAGTTCGCCAAGGGGCTGTACCTGATCCCGCTCCTGATGGCCTACTCGTCGATCATGCTGAACGGCACCCTGGGGGAGATCGTCTTCTCCGTGGCGAGCGGCATGGTGGGGCTGGTGGCGGCCGCGATGGCGCTGGAGGGCTTCCTGTTGCGGCGCACGGTGCTGGTCGAGCGCCTGCTGCTGGTGGCCGCGGCCGTGCTGGTGTTCATGCCCGGCACGGTCACCGACCTGATCGGCATGGCGATGACCGCGGTGCTGGTGGGCCTGCAGTTCTGGGGCCGCCGCCCCTCCCCGGCCCGGGAGCCCGAGGCCGTCCAGGCGGCCTGACCGGCGGGTCCCCTACGGCACCGGCCCCGCCGCCCCGGAATCCGGCCCCGGGCGGTCAGCCGGTGATCGAGCGGGCGATGGCGGCGCCGATGAGGGCCGCGCCCAGCCCGGCCGCGATCGACGCCGCCGCGTTGGCGAAGGCCAGGAAGCGGGCGCCGGTGCGGGCCAGCCGGTAGGTCTCGTACCCGAACGTGGAGTAGGTGGACAGCGCCCCCAGCAGGCCGGTCCCGGCGAACGCGGCCACCGCCGGGGGCAGGGCCAGCGCGGCGGTGAAGCCCAGCAGCAGGCAGGCGGTGGCGTTGGCGGCGTGGGTGCCCCAGGGGAACACCGAGTCGTGGCGGGCCTGCACGAAGCGGTCGGCCAGGTAGCGCAGCGGGGCGCCCACGGCGGCGCCCAGGGCGACCATCAGCCAGGTCATCGCGGCTCCTTCCGGCCGTGCTCCCCGCCCCTGCCGCGCGCCGCGCGCACGGCCGCCTCGGCCGCCGCGACGCCGATCCCCACCGCGGCCAGCGCGCCGAACAGGGTGCCGCCCAGGTAGAGCAGCGCCCATCCGGGGCGCCCGGCCTCCAACAGGTGCTGCACGTCGACCACGTGGGTGCTGAAGGTGGTGTAGCCGCCGAGCACGCCGGTGCCCAGGAAGGGCCGCATCAGACGCGCCCCGGGGCGGGCCTCGACCGCGACCATGAGGGCGCCGATCAGCAGTGCCCCGGAGACGTTGACCAGCAGCGTGGACAGCGGGAGCTGGCCGGGGCCGTGCGGCAGCAGGACGTCGGCGGCGTGCCGGGCGGTGGCACCGATCGCGCCGCCCGCGGCGATCGCGCCGATCACCGCCCAGGGGCGGCGGGCCAGCTCGCGCACCTGGCCCGGCGAGCGCAGGTCGACGTCGGGGTCGACGGGCGCGTCCGCCTGCGCGGCGGTGGCCCCGGTGCGCCCGGGTCCGGTGGACATGGACGTCTCCCATCAGCAGTCGTGGTACGCCCCTCCAGGGGCCGTCGCTGACAGGGACCGTTGGCGGCGGATCACCGCGGTTCCCCCGCGCACCGCGCGGGGCGGCGGGCCCCACCGCCACCAGGCGATGATACCCGCGGAGGGTCCGGAACCGCGGCGCGCCCCGCGCGGCGCGGCCCGGCGCCGCCTCCGGCCGACGGGGACGGCTCTCGGCGGACGGGCCCGCGCGGTCAGTCCGCCACGTGGGCCAGCAGCAGTTCGTTCACCCGGTCGGGGCGTTCGACCCCGGCCAGGTGGGCGGCGCCGCGCACCTGCTCGAAGCGGGCGCCGGGGATACCGGCGGCCAGGCGGCGGCCGTGCCCCGGCGGGAGCATCGTGTCGTGCGCGCCGGACACCACCAGGGCGGGTGCGCGGATGCGGGCGATGTCGGGGAACTGGTCGGCCCCGGCGACCGCCTCCCAGCAGGCGGCGAAACCGGGCGGGTCCACCCCGGCCAGCTCCTCGCCCATCCGGCGCACCACGTCCGGGCGCTCCTCGGCGAAGCCGGGGGTGAACCAGGACAGCGTGGCCTCGGCGCGGACCGCGGCCATGCCCTCGGCGCGCGCCCTGGCCGCCATGTTCCGCCACTCCCCCGCCCGCGGCAGCCGGGCCGCCCCGGCCACGTAGGCGAGCCGGTGCACCCGCTCCGGGTGGCGGACCGCCAGCCAGGTGGCCACCGCTGCGCCGCCCATCCCCGCCCCGACCACCCGCACCGGGCCCAGGCCCAGCCCGTCCAGCAGGGCGGACACGTCCGCACCCAGGTCGTCGACGGTAGCGCCCCCGGACGGGGCGGGGCTGGCGCCGTGGCCCCGGTGGTTGACGCGCAGCACGCGCAGGGAGCGGGTGAGCTCGGGCATCTGCGGCTCCCACACGGTCCATTTGGCGCCGATGGGGGGCAGGAGCAGGACGACGGGGCCCTCCGGGGGGCCATCGAATCGGTACTGCAGGGGGACAACGGCCATACGACCCCTCCTCGGGGCCCGTCCTCACGACACGGCGTCTCGACCGGCCGGAACGGAGCCGGGACACGGGAGGCCCTTCCCTCACGGGCCGGGCCCTGTGCGTCCTCCATTCGCGCCGCCCGCCGTGGCGGCACGGGCCGACGGCGGGGGACGGAGGAACGCCCATCGGGCGGATATCGGCTCCGCAGACATCACTTCCGATCGGACTCCATTACCATCCGAACCGGTGGAGATCACGCTACCACGGCGCGCATTCGCGAATCCGCGTATCCACGGCGGATTCCCCGGCGATCCGCACACCTCACACGGTCCGTTCTCGTTTGTGCCGCAACGCCGTCGATCGAGGTGAAAGTGGTGGAACGTCCCGGGAAAGCACACCGGGCGCGAGGAGGCCGCGTCCCTGCTCCGGCAGGGCGCGAGGGACCCCCGGACCGCCGAACACCCGGGCCGCCGCCCACCGGGCGAAACCCTTAGCGCCCCCGTTGCGGCGACCTTTCCCCACCGCCGACACCATCCACGGAATGCGACGGCATTCGCCGAGAATGTCCGATGTGCCCGTCGAAACCGGGGAACCTTCGGCCCTTTTTCGGCGAACCACCGGGCGGCACCGCCGTCCGCCCCCGGTGCGAACGCCCGCGGCCGTCCCGCATTCGGCGCCCGCCTCACCCCCGGGCGCGGAAGACGTTCACCACCGCGCCCTCCGGGAGCGGTGTCCCGGCGGACGGGTTGGTCGAGGCGACGACCCCCTCCTCCTGGTCCGAGGGCACGCGCACCCCGCCCTCGCGGACCCGGTACCCGGCGTCCTCCAGCGCCTTCTCCGCCTCCGCGAAGGTGCGGCCCCGCACGTCGGGGACGGACGCCTCCGGCCGGGAGGGCGCCCCCGCCGCGAACCCGGGCCGCAGCGCCGACGGCCGCGGCTCGGGGAAGGCGCTCGCCTCCGTCCCCTCCAGGGCGCCGCGCACACCGTCCCGCCAGATCGGCCCCGGAAGCGTGGCGCCGTAGACCACCGCGTGGTACCGGCCCCCGATGGACACCCCCCGCAGCGGGTGGCGGGCGCCGCCGCGCGGGTCCCCCACCGCGACGGCCGAGGCCAGATCGGGGGTGTGCCCCGCGAACCAGGCGGCGGCCGACCCGTCGGTGGTGCCGGTCTTGCCCGCCGCCGGGCGCCCCGGCCCCAGCCCCTGAGCGGTCCCGCCGTCGGTGAGCGGGGCGCGGAGCACGTCGTTGACGGCGTCGGCGGTCGCGGGCTCCAGCGCGCGCTCGCACAGCGCCTCGACCGCGCGCCGCTTCCCGTCGGGGGGCGTGATCGCCGAGACGGGGCGCGGCTCGCAGCGGACCCCGCGCGCGGCGAGGGTGGCGTAGGACGCCGCGACGTCCAGCGGGGCGACCTCCTGGTCCCCCAGGGTGAAGGAGTTCCACTGGCCGAACGGTGCGCCGTCCGCGCGCTTGGCGCCCAGGCGCTCGGCCATGCGGACGGTGTCGCACAGCCCGACCCGCTTCTGCAGCTGCGCGAAGTAGGTGTTGGAGGAGTGCTTGGTGCCCTCCACCATGCTCTGCCGCCCCGCGTCGCTGTCCCCCGCGTTGCGCACCTTCCAGGGGCCGAGCCGCTTCCCCGAGCAGGTGCGCTGCCCCTTCACGGTCAGGGTGTCGGGCGCCTCGAAGGAGGTGCCCACGCCCATGCGCTCCTCCAGGGCGGCGGCCACGGTGTAGGCCTTGAACACCGAACCCGCCTGGAAGCCGGTCCCTCCGCCGTGCCCGGCGTCCACGGCGAAGTTGATGGAGGTCTGGTCCGGGTCCTGCCCGTCGAAGCCGTACTCGCGGTTCTGCGCCATGGCCACCACGTCCCCGGTGCCGGGTTCGACCATGGCCTGGACGGCGACCTTCCCGGCGTCGGCCCCGCGGGGGACGTGGCGGTCGACCGCGCGCTGGGCCGCCCGCTGGGCGCCGGGGTCGAGGGTGGTGCGGATCCTCAGCCCGGCGCGGCGCACCCAGCGGGCGCGCTCCTCGGCGTCGGCCCCGAACCGGGGGTCGTTCTCGATCCAGGAGAGCACATAGGTGCAGAAGTAGGGGTGGTCGCTCTCGTAGCACCCGCCCCCGAGGGGAGTCATGTCCAGCCCGAGGGGGGAGTCGGCGGCGCGCCGCGCCTCCTCCTCGGTCAGCACCCCGACCTCGGCCATCCCGGACAGCACGGTGGCCCGCCGGTCCAGGGCCTGCTCGGGGTGCTCCACCGGGTCGTACACCGACGGCCCCTTGACCAGCCCGGCGAGGGTGGCCGCCTGTACCGCCGACAGGTCGGCGGCGTCCACTCCGAAGTAGCGCTGCGCGGCGGCCTGCACCCCGTAGGCGCCGTTGCCGAAGTAGGAGATGTTGAGGTAGCCCTCCAGGATGCGGTCCTTGGACAGGGCCGCCTCCACGCCCAGGGCGTACCTCAGCTCCCGGATCTTGCGCGCCAGGGTCGTCTCCGTGGCGCGCTCGGCCTGCTCCGGGGTGTCGGCCGCCTCCACCAGCACGTTCTTGACGTACTGCTGGGTGATGGTGGAGCCGCCCTGGGTGCGGCCCTCCAGGGTGGCCAGCGCGGCCCGGAACACCGCGCGGAGGTCGAGGCCGGAGTGCGCGTAGAACCGGCGGTCCTCCACCGCGAGGACGGCGGCCCGCATCACCGGGGCGATCTCCTCCAGCCGGACCGCCTCGCGGCGGCGGTCGTGGACCGTGGCGAACTCCCGGCCGTCGGCGTCGAGCAGCACCGACTGCTGGACCATCGCGGAGGGGTCGAACGCCTCGGGCATCCGCAGCGCGGACCGGACCGCGTCCCGCGCCACGACGGCCCCGCCGCCGACCGTCACCAGCACCATCGCCGCGACGAGCAGTCCGGCGACCGCCGACAGCCGGACCAGGTGGACGACCGATCCCGCAGCCGATGCCATCACGCCCTGCGCACCCCCATGCGTCCGGGACCCATTCAGCGAATCTAGGCAGGGGGACGCCATCGGGTGGTCAAGCCCGGACCGCGTGCCGGTCATGGTGCGCGGGGAACGGCTTCCGGCGCCCCCGTTTCGGCCCCTTCCTCCGGACTTCGCGGTCCGTTCGTCCCGGACGTGCGATCACGGACCGATGCCGTCCGCATTCGTCCGTAGCGTCGGAGACGTCACCGCGGGGGCCGTACCCGGCCGACGGTCGGGCCGCCCCCGCGGCGACGGACCCGGACACGTCCCGTGAAAGGCGGCTCCCATGCCGAAGAACACCGCTTCCCCCGCGAGCGAGAGCGCGGCGAAGACCGAGCGCGACGAGGTCCTGGAGATCCTGCGCGAGCAGCGCCGCTTCCTCCGGCTGACCGTCCGGGGCCTCGACGACGAGCAGGCCGCGCGCCGCACCACCGCCGGCGAGCTGACGCTCGCCGGTCTGATCAAGCACGTCGCCCGCACCGAGCGGGGCTGGATCGCCATCATGAACGGCCGCACGGAGAACGACCCCGGCCGCGAGGGCTCCTGGGGCGACGACTTCCGCCTGGTCGGGGACGAGACGCTGGATGGGGTCCTCGCCCTGTCCGCCGAGGTGGAGGCGGAGACGGAAAGGGCGGTGGCCGCGCTGCCCTCCCTGGACCACCCGGCCGAGCTGCCCGAAGCCCCGTGGTTCCCGAAGGACGCGTCGTGGTCGGCGCGGCGGATCCTGCTGCACCTGATCCGCGAGACCGCACAGCACTGCGGCCACGCCGACATCATCCGCGAGTCCCTGGACGGAGCGACCACCACGGCGGTGATGGGCGAGGCCGTCGAATGGGGCGACCGGATGCAGCCCTGACCCCGCCCCAGGGCCCGGGCCGGGCAGCGGGAGGCGCGCAGCATCTGGACGCGGCCGGGAGGCGGTCCCCGCCCCCGTGGTGGGGGCCGCCTCCCGGCCGGGCCGGGTCAGTCGACCTCCTGTCCCTCGGGGGCCTGGGCGGCGAAGCGGACGAGTGCCTGCTCGTCCTCGGTCGGCAGGTGCAGGCCGAAGACCCCGCGCAGGACGCCGGGCAGGTCCTCGGGGGCGAGGGTGCGCACCTCGGGGGCGCGGTCCGGGCGGTGCGTCTCCAGGCGGAGGTCGGTCAGGACCACCCGCTCGGAGGCGCCGTTGCGCTGCACCGAGATCATCCGGACGAACGGGGAGCGCGGGTGGTGCGAGGCGATGTAGTCGAAGTCGGCCATGTCGGGGCGGAAGTACGGCTCCAGCGTGAACAGGTGGACGTTGAACCAGCCGTCGTGCCGCAGCAGCCGCACCATCCACCCGCGCGGCGTCCGGTCCAGGCGGTAGAGCCAGTCACCGGCCCGCACCTGGGCCCCGTTCCGGAGCGGCAGCGGCGCGGACGGGCCCCAGCCGCCGACCCCGGTGTCGACGATCCAGGAGCCCTCGCCCGGGACGTCGACGCGGAGCAGGGTGTGGCCGACCGGCCGGAGCGTGGCCGCGTCCGCCCCGAACAGCATCCGGGCGCTGAGGGCGGTCACCGTGAATCCGACGTGGTCCAGCACCGTGGCGAGCAGGCCGTTGAGTTCGTGGCAGTAGCCGCCGCGCCTGCGCCGCACCAGCTTGTCCTGCAGGTCGCCGATCGCCAGGGAGACGCCGCCGCGGAGCAGCACGTCGAGGTTCTCGAAGGGGAGGTTCTCGGTGTGCGCGCGGACCAGCGCCCGGAGTGTGGGCAGGTCGGCGCGGACGGGGCCGGTGTGGCCGATGCGCTCCAGGTAGGCGTCCAGGTCGAGGCCGGCCGACTCCCAGCCGAACTCCGGGCCGGGCGGGGGCACGTCGGGCGGCGCGGGGACGGCCGCGTCCCGGGCGTCCCGGACCTCCTGCCCGTCCTCCGTGCCGGGGGCCGCGCCTCCGGTGGCCGCGTCCCCGGTGGCCGCGTCGTTCAGCGTGGTGGTTCCCATGGGGTTCCCTCCTCCGTGTGGGGCGGCCCGTCCGGTATCCGCCGGAGGGGCCGCGTGCGCCGATGACCTCACGATGCCCCCTCCCGCTTGCCGGGGCCTTGCCGTCGGCTGTCAGCACCGTCTTGCGTCCCGGCAAGCCGTCCGGCCCCGCAGCCCGCCCCGCGGCGCCGCCCAGGCCGCGGTCTCCGGCCGACCGCACTCCTGCCCCGAATCGTCGCGGAACGGCGAGGTCGCCCCCGCCCACCTGGTGCTGGGGCTGCTCGCGGACGACGAGGCCATCGCCGTCAAGGGCATCGTCGACCAGGGTGCGGACACCGGCGCCCTGCGCCGGGCCGCCGAGGAGGCGCTGCCGCCCGCCGCCGACGAGGTCCCCGCGGTCGTGCCCTACGACGCCGACGCCCGCACGGCCCTCGAACCGGCCTTCCGGGAGGCGCTGCGCCCGGGCCACAACCACATCGGAACCGAGCACATCCTGCTCGCCCTGCTGGAGCAGGAGGACGGGAACGGCCCGCTGTCCGGCAGCGGTGTGGACAAAAAGGCGGCCGCCGACGTCATCACCCGCACCCTCGCCGCCATCACCGGCAAGGAGTGACCTCCGGGGCGCACCCGCCGTACCGCCTCCGCCCCGTCAGGGCGTCGGTGGCCGCACGGCGTCCGGGCCGCCATCCGGGTCGGCGTCCGGGCCGCCATTCGGATCGGCCCCCGCACCGGCCCCCGGGCCCGCTTCGGGTTCGGGGGCGGCCCCCTGCTCCCCGTCGTCGAACCCGCGCATCCGGCGCAGCGGGGAGAACACCAGCACCAGCGGGCACAGCGCCATCGCCACCGCGAACACCGCGACCGCCTCCCGCACCCCGACCAGGTCGGCCACCGCACCGCCCATCAGGGCGCTGACCGGGATCACACCCCACACGATGGTGCGGACCGTGGCGGTCATCCGCCCGAGCAGCTCCGGCGGGCACTCCCGCTGCCGGTAGGCGATCTGGCAGATGTTGTAGCAGACGGTCCCCGCCGCCAGCACCGCCGAGGCCAGCACGTACACCCCCGCCCGCCAGTCCGGCGCGGCCAGCGGCAGCAGCAGCCCGAAGGGCATCGTCACCAGCGCGGACAGCCAGATCAGCCGGGCCTGTCCCACGGCGGCCGCCAGGCGGCCCGTCACCCCCGCCCCGACCAGCGCGCCCAGGGTGGCCCCCGCCATCATCCAGCCGACCACCGCCGGGGGCAGGCCCACGGTGCGGGTCAGGAAGAGCACCTCGATGGCGAAGATGGCGCTCATGAAGAGGTTGATCAGCGCCGTCTCCAGCACGATCAGCCGCAGCAGCCGGTGGCCGAGCAGGAAGGCCACCCCCTCGCGGATCTGCCCGGCCAGGCCCGTCCGGCCCACCGGGGCGGGGTCGGGCTCGCGGGTGCGGATCGCCCCCAGGAACAGCAGCGAGGCCAGCGACGTCAGCGCGTTGGCCCCCAGGGTCCCGGCGGCGCCGAACACCTGTACCGCCGTCCCGGCGATGCCCGGACCGGCGAAGCCGGAGGCCGAGCGCACCGCCTCCAGCCGGGAGTTGCCCTGCACCAGCCGGTCCGGGCCGACCAGGCTGGGCAGGTAGGTGTGGTCGGCGACGTCCGCGAACAGCCGGGCGCAGCCGAGCAGCAGCGCGACGGCGACCAGCACCGCCATGTCCAGCACGCCGAGCAGGTAGGCGACGGGGACCGAGGCGAGCAGCAGCACGCGCGCGGCGTCGGCCGCCATCATCACGGTGCGGCTCCGCATCCGGTCCACCCAGGCCCCGGCGGGCAGGCCCAGCAGCAGGAACGCGGCCTGATCGGCGGCGGCGAGCACGCCCACCTGCATCGGCGTGGCACCGAGCAGGACCACCGCGGTCAGCGGAAGCGCCACCTCGGTGACCGCGCCGCCGAGCTCGTTGCTGACGTGGGAGGAGAGGAAGAGCCGGAAGTCGCGCTTGGCGTGCCGGGGCCCATTCGACGCGCCGTCCCGCGCGCCTTCCGGCGCCGCCGGACCGTCGGCCGCCGCGCCGGGCGCCGGGGGGCCGACGTCCACCGGGTCGGGCGCCTGCGGATTCGGTGGGGAGGGGGCGGAACCGTCGGACACAGGGGCGTCCCTTCACGTCGCTGTGCGGGAGGCGAACCGGTCGGGTGATTCTGTCACCGCGTCCGGACGCGGTGTGATCGGCCCCCGCTCCTCCGCTGATCCGGCCACCGGCACACCGGCCTCTGTGCGGATCGTGCGCATCGGCCGCGGCCGCCGGAGGAATCCGCGGCGATGTCCGCGACCGAACAGCACCCTTGCGAAGGTATGTAGTACATGTACTATCTCTAAGAGCAGACCTTGGATGAAAGGCAGTGCCCCCCATGGCTCTCACCGACGACGGCGCCGCACCGGTGGCGGCGGCCCTCACGAACGCGGGCCCCGCCATCGAGGCGCGCGGGCTCCGCATGCGCTACGGCGACGACGACGTGCTCAAAGACGTGGACCTGACAGCGGCACCGGGCGAGGTCATCGTCCTCCTCGGCCCAAATGGCGCGGGCAAGACCACCACAATCGAGATCCTGGAGGGCTTCCGCATGCGCTCGGCGGGCGAGGTCTCGGTGCTCGGCGCCGACCCGGCCGTCGGCGGCGAATCGTGGCGGGCCCGGCTCGGGGTCGTCCTGCAGTCCTGGCGCGACCACGGCAACTGGCGGGTGCGCGAGATGCTCGCGCACTTCGCCGCGCACTACGCGCCCTTCTCCACCGCCGACCGGCCCCGCCCCCGAGATGTGGACGCGCTGCTGGAGACGGTGGGGCTGTCCGGCCACGCGCGGGCGAAGGTGTCCTCGCTGTCCGGCGGGGAGCGGCGGCGGCTGGACGTGGCCGTGGGCATCGTCGGCCGCCCCGAGCTGCTGTTCCTGGACGAGCCCACGGCCGGGTTCGACCCTTTGGCCCGGCGCGACTTCCACGACCTGGTGCACCGGCTCGCCGACGAGGAGGGCACCACGGTCCTGCTGACCACTCACGACCTGGACGAGGCCGAGAAGCTGGCCGACCGCATCCTCATCCTGGCCGACGGGCGGATCGTCGCCGAGGGCAGCGCGGAAGAGCTGGCGCGCCGGGTCGGCACCGGCAGCGAGGTGCGCTGGACCCAGGACGGGCAGCGGTTCGTGCACGCCGCTCCCGACGGCACCGCGTTCGTGCGGGAGCTGCTGGAGCAGCACGGCGACGCGGTCACCGGCCTGGAGGTGCAGCGGGCCAGTCTGGAGGACGCCTACATGGAGATGGTGGCCCGGCACGAGTCGGGACGGACGGCCGAGGCCGCGGCGGCGCTGGAGGGGATCGGGAGATGAACAGGACGGCACACCTCCTTCGGCAGGGCTGGGCATCGGGCGGGCTGGCGCTCATGGCCTCCCTGCGCAGCGTCCAGGAGATGCTCGGCACCGTGGCGTTCGTCGCGGCGTTCTGCGTCGGACTGTCGTTCATGCGCGGCAGAGCCGTCGAGGGGACCAGTGTCGACGCCGCCACGGCCGCCCTGCCGGGCGTTCTCGGCCTGTCCGTCGTATTCACCGGGGTCGTCGCGACCGCGATGGTGCTGGCCACCGAACGGGAGGACGGCACTCTGCTGCGCGCCAAGGCGCTGCCCGACGGGATCACGGTCTACCTGATCGGCAAGATCGTCTACGCGGCGGCGCTGGTCCTGACCACCGTGGCCCTTCTGGTGCTCCCCGGGCTGTTCCTCTTCGACGGGCTCGCCGCGGGGCTGGCGAGGGGGTGGCCGCTGCTGCTCGGCGTGCTCCTGCTCGGCATGGTCGCCACGATCCCGTTCGGGGCCGTCCTGGGCTCCCTGTTCGACAACCCCCGCCTGGTCAACGCCGTCGGCGCCGTCCCGATCTTCGCCCTCACCGGGATCTCCGGCATCTTCTTCCCGATCACGGCGCTGCCGGAATGGCTGCAGTGGATCGCCCAGGCGTTCCCCGTCTATTGGGTCGGGCTGGGCCTGCGGTCGGCGGTCCTGCCCGACAGTATGCTCAGCGCGGAGATCGGCGAGTCCTGGCGGCACCTGGAGACCATGGGCGCGCTGGGCGCGTGGGCGGTGCTCGGGCTGGTGCTGGCGCCGTGGCTGCTGCGGAGGACGGCCCGCCGGGTCTCCGGGGCGAACGTGGAGAAGGCACGGCAGAAGGCGATGCAGCGTGTCTAGTGGTGCAGTGTCCAACCGGTCGAAGGCCGGGGCGCAGGCGGAGCCGATCTACAACCGCATCGCCGTGCTGCGCGCGGAGCGGGGGATCTCGCGCCGCGCGCTGGCCGAGGCCCTCGGTGTGCACTACCAGACGGTCGGCTACCTGGAGCGGGGCGAGTACAGCCCCAGCCTCTACCTGGCCATGCGGATCGCACGGTACTTCGAGGTGCCGGTGGAGGTGGTCTTCTCCACCGACCCGTTCCCGAGGATCGGCAGCGCGGAGGGCTGAGGCCTCACGCCTGCCACTGCGCGTGCGCATGCGCCTGCGCCTGACCCCTCACCCGTTTCCGCTCCATCACCCCCGCGATGACGAGGGTGACGACCGGTGCGGGCAGGAGCACCAGGCCCGCGACCACCCAGGGGGCCGAATTGAAGGCGAGGTGGAAGCCGGGGTCGTAGCCGCGGTCCTTGTAGACGGAGGTGGCCATCATCCACCAGCCGCCGACGACGGCGCTCAGGGGCATCAGGAGCAGGGCCGTGACCAGGTGGAGGGGGCCGACGCGCCGGGTCGCCGTGAAGACGGCCAGCACGGTGAGGGCGGCCGCCGCGAGCACGGCGCCGCCCACGCCGATCACGGTGACCGCTCCATCGGAGAGGGGGAGGGGCCCGATCAGGTAGGTGGGCTCAATGCTGTCGGCGCCCGAGGCGCGCCCCCGGTCGGCCCAGTCGGCGAGGACCTCCTCTGTAGGCCGGTAGAGCACCCGCCACGTGGCGAGGGCGGTGCCGACCGCCAGGGCGGCGGCGGGCAGGAGCATGGCGGGGGTTCTGCTCTTGGAGGTCATCGTCGGTGGTGTCCTTGGGGGATCGGTGGATGGTCGGCGGGTGGCACCCGCCCGGTTCGGCCGCCGGCGTCAGTCGCCGG
>NZ_ANBH01000096.1 GCF_000341185.1 Nocardiopsis chromatogenes YIM 90109 | reverse complement strand
GGATGGTCGGCGGGTGGCCCCCGCCCGGTTCGGCCGCCGGCGTCAGTCGCCGGCGCGGACGGTTCCGGAGCGGCTTCCCCCGCGCTTGCGGCGCGCGAGGAGCCCGGTGGTGAGGGCCGCCGCGAGGCAGACCGCGGCGGCGGGCGGGAACACGACGGTGGCCAGGCCGAAGCCGATGTTGGCGCCGATGACGGGGGCGGTGGCGATCGCCCACCAGACGCCCGCCATGGCCGGGATGGGTGCCAGGAGCAGGGCCGTGACCAGGTGGAGGGCGCCGATCCGCCCGGTCACGGCCAGGCGGATGAGAAGCACCAGCCCGGCGGCGGCGAGGACGGCGCCGGCGATCCCGATCGCGGCGGCGGCGCCGTCGGGAAGGGCCGGGGCGGCGATGGCGTGGTCGGCGTCGGGGATGTCGTCAGGGGAGGTTCGGGCCGCCCACCAGGCGGCGGGGGCGGCGCCCACAAGAAGCGCACCGGCCGCGAGGACGGTGGAGGGGGCGGCGCTCTTCGTGGTCTCGTCCATGCCCCCATCATCCGCCAGGCGGTGCCGGAAGGACATGAGTAGACGTACTCAAGAAGCGGCGGACGGTGGGGGACCATGCAGTCCGCGGACTCCCAGGCGGGCCGCGGAGCGCTGTTGGACCCGACGGCCCGGCGCTGCCCTACGCCCCGTCGACGAACCCGGCCCCGTGCCCGATGGGCGCGGAGACGCGGGAGACGGAGTTCCCGCAGCCGGAGGCGGACGCCGCCTTCACGACGCGTCCAGTGGGCGACAAGAAGGCGGCGTATGCCGAGGTGACGGCGCTGTGCATCGACCCGGAGAACAGCACGGCCCCGGACGGACGACCGCTCATGCGGGGATACGGCCAGCGGTACGGGTTCTGCCGGAGTCGGAGATCCTCATCGTGGACAACTACGGGACCGAGGAGATGGACGACATCCTGGCCGGAGGACGGTTGGAGTGACCCCGCTTGCGGCGCCTCATGGGCCTCATCGCGCCCGCCTCCAGGGGATCACATCCCGTAGATCCCCTCGGTGACGGCCTTCGGGGCGCCCGGGCTGCCGTCGCGGGCGTCCCAGTCCCAGAACTCCACGACGTTGCCGTCGGGGTCGGTGACGTAGGCGGAGTGGGCCCGTCCGCCGAATTCGACCTCGTCGACGGTGTGGCCGTGGGAGCGGATGCGCTCGACGATCCCGGCGTAGTCCCCGGGGTCGACGTGGATCGCGTAGTGGACGTGCAGGCCGCCGCGGCCGCGTGAGATGCCGATCTGCGGGGTCCACAGGCCGATGCGCGTCCAGCCCGCGAGGACCCAGACGGCGTTGCGGCCGTTCCACTGTGGGCCCTCCCACCGCTCGATGACCGGGAAGCCGAGCACGTCGGTGTAGAAGCGCTCGGCCGCCTCCAGGTCCTTGACTTCGAGCACGAGTTCGTTGACCCCGTTCACCGGTGCCGCCATGGCGCGCCTCCTGTATATAGCGAATCAACTATTTAGTCAGATCCTTATATAGACCCGGGACGATATACTGTCAACATGCCGACGACCGCCGCCTCCCCCGCTCCCGCCCCGGCCGACCTCGCCGTGGACCGGTTCCGGGCCCTGGGCCACCCGGTACGCCTGGGCATCCTCCGGGAACTGGCCCGCACGCCCGACACGTGCGCGTGCGACTTCGCCGAGGTCTTCGACGTCAGCCAACCGACGATCAGCCAGCACCTGAAGGTGCTGCGCGAGGCCCATCTGGTCACGACCGTCCGCCGGGGCAATCAGATCTGCTATTCACTGGACCCGCAGGCCGTCACCGGGCTGAGGTCGGTCCTGGGGGACCTGCTCACAGGGGCCCCCGCCGAGTGACCGGTGGCGACCCTCCCGCCGTTCCGCCTGGCTGACCTCCCCGTTCCGCGGCCATAATCGAAGGATGAGGGTTCCCAGGGCGGCCGCCGTCGTCGTCGAAGGACGGCGGGTTCTGGTCATCAAGAGGTACCGGCGGAAGGAGTCGGCCGAGGACTGCGTGAAGTGCGCCGACGACGGGCGGAGAGGTGGCTGGTGCCCTGGTCACCATTACGCGGTCCTGCCGGGCGGGCACGTCGAGGTCGGTTAGAGCGGAAAGGAGGCGGCCGTGCGGGAGCTCCGCGAGGAGACGACGCTCGAAGCGCGTGTCGACCGCCTGCTGTGGAGGGGCCACCATCACGGACGCCCCGTCGAGTACTACCTGGTGAAGGACGTACGGGGCAGCGCCGAACTGTCCGGCGCCGAAGCCCTCAAACACGGGCCGAACAACAGCTACGAGCTGGAGTGGGCGTCCCCTGAGACGTCCACGGACGTGAACCTGTACCCTCCGGACATCCGGGAACCCCCCACCCGCCTGCTTGAGGGCTGAGGGCCCGAGATCTCGCCGCCCCTGGAGCAGCGATCCGCCGCCAAAGCCAGAAGCGGCTTCACCTCAGGGCTGATAGGGCGCGACCGAAGTGGATCCACGCATCAGTGAGTCGCAAGCAGCACACGGCCCGGCAGACCTCGGAAGCTCGGCCTGGATGTCGGTCGCGCGAAGTAACCTGATCAAGCATGGCGGAGAGCTTCAGAAGGGTTGACGATGAAGCTGACATCGTTCCGGGTGCAGCGGTACAAGAACGTATTGGATTCGACGATCGTGGCGGTCGAACCGGATGTGACTGCTCTCGTGGGCATGAACGAGTCCGGTAAGTCGGCCATGCTGGACGCCCTTTACCGGCTGAGCCCGGTATACGACGACGTATTCGTTGAGCGGGACGACTACCCGAGATGGCTGTGGAAGCGTGAAGCCAGGAAGGATGACCTCTCTGCAATCACACCGATCGAGGCCACTTTCGAGCTCGACGACAGCGACCTGAGGGCTCTCCGAGACGCGCTGGGCGAAGGCGTCACGACGAAGAAGGCTGTGACCATCGGCCGAAGGTACAACGGAAGCCTCTGGATAAGGGTGACGGTCGACGAGCATCGGTTCCTGGAGAACATACTTGACGACCACCCGGAAGCCGAGGCGCTCCTAGAAGCTCACGACTCAGTGGCATCGCTCAAGGCGGCCCTAGTGGCTGACCGCGAGCCGACGGCCGCCGTAGCGGGGAGCGAGAGGAGTGAAGAGGACCCGGACATAGTCGCCGACACGGAGGCCCTAACGAGGATCACCTCGCTGATCGGCGACGAGGAGGACCTGGGCACGATCGCCAGGGCGATCGTCCGGAAAAGGATGCCGAGGTTCTTCCGTTTCGCGTCCTATCAGAACCTCGAGGGGCGTGTGGACGTTGCGAGCCTACGCACCAAAGAGGACGAGCAGCCCGGTGCCTCGTCGAAGCAGACTGCCCGCGCACTGCTCCGGCTCGCCGACACCGACATCGACGCGGTGACCGACGCGGAGTTCGAGTCGCGGACCGCAGAGCTTGAGGCCGTGTCCAGCGACCTTTCGCGCGAGATGTCCGAGTACTGGAGCACGAATCCCGAACTGCGGATCAAGGTGGAGGTCGAGCCAGAGACCGTCAAGGCCCAGAATGGTCATTCGAGTGTGGTTCGGTACCTCAACTTCCGGGTCGAGGACCGCAAGCACGACTTCACGAACAACCTCTCGCTCCGCTCGTCCGGATACCAATGGTTCTTCTCCTTCCTCGCGGCGTTCAGTGAATTCGAGGAACGCGACGACGTGGTGATCCTGCTCGACGAGCCAGCCCTGTCGCTGCATGCGAAGGCCCAGCAAGACTTCCTGCGCTTCATCAACCAGCGGCTTGCGCCGGTCGGGCAGGTGATCTACACGACGCACTCTCCGTTCATGATCGAACAGGTCGAGCGTGTCCGCGTCGTCGAAGATCAGGGCGACGATCTCGGCTCGGTGACGTCCTCGGATGTCCTGGACGTGGGCGTAGACAGCGCATTCCCCCTGCAGGCCGCGCTCGGCTACGACCTGTCGCAGAACCTCTTCATTGGGAAGCGGAACCTGCTCGTCGAGGGACCGTCGGACCTGGCCTACCTCGACGTGATCAGCCGCCACCTTCGCGACCAGGGCCGAGAGGGGCTTGATGAACGTTGGCGGATCCTCCCGGCTGGCGGGGCGTCGAACGTGCCGACCTTCGTCTCCCTACTTGGGAGGAAGCTCTCCGTGACGGTGCTGCTCGACTCTGGCACGGAGGGCGGCGGAAAGGTCGAGGCCGCGCTTAAGGCGAACAAGATCGCTCACAAGCGGGTGGTTCTGGTCGGCTCGGTCCTCGAGCAGAAGCACAGCGACATCGAGGACCTCTTCACCGTCGGCGACTACCTCGGCCTGTACAACGAGGCGTTCAACAAGAAGCACAAGGCGGGTGAACTGCCCAAACATCCTAAACGGCTCGTGCTACGGCTGGAAAAGCTGGACGGCAAGTTCGACCACTGGCGCCCGGCCGAAGTCCTGCTCCGCAACCCATCAAAGGTCGAGAAGCTCTCGCCGACCACGCTGACCAACTTCGAGCGGCTGGCGAAGGCCATAAACGCGACGCACGACTGAGAGGAGCCTCATCCACGCTCAGATGGACCGAGGTGCCACAGCGATCGCCGTCCAAGAACTGCTCAGTTGTATCGGGTGTTGCGGCGGACCGGCCGCGTAGGGACTCTGAGGGATCCGGGTCGGTCATTCGATCACGCAGCGGGTGACCAGGTGATGAGACCGTCACACTCGTTGCCCATGGGCCGTGGGCCGCCCCCGCACAAGTAGATGCTAGGGCCGCCTCCATGTCCGATGTACCGGGCGGCTCTCGGAACATCGAGGGTACATCCTGAGGCCCGTAATGCCTGGTGATCGGATGTCCGACAGGCATTAGGGAACGCCTAGGGACAGCCGGATACACCGACGGCAGTATCAAGCGAAGTATCAATCCGGGTATCGAACGGCGGGGCACCCGCGCGCCGCCCAGCGCGGGAGCGCCCCGTTTCACGGCCTGCTGCCCATCGAGGAGTCAGGAGCGCACCGCGCCCCCGTCACATGACGATGGCCGGTCAGAGCTCGGGCTTGCTCTCCCTCGCCTGGTGCATCCAGCGCAGCGACGACGCTTCGAGGGCCGCCTCTGCGAGGCGCTTCGCCGCGGCGGTCTTCAGCGACGCCATGGACGTCTCGATCCACGCCCGGGTGTCGGTGCCCTGTTCCTGATACTCCACGGCCTGAATGAGGCATTCCAGCTTGTCCGCGTCCTTGGCGCAGACCGCTTCGGCCGACTCCTTCGCCTCGTACTCTCCGACGGCGGCGCCGATCATCTCGGCGAGCTCCGCAGGCATCCCCGATGTCTGGTCCGCGGTCACCTCCTCGTTCGGAGCCGCCTTCAGGTAGCGCTTGCCGATGTGGGGGATGTCGGAGACCCGGGACTCCTGGGTGTCGTGGAACAGCGAGAGGAACGCCGAGCGCTGTGGGTCGGCCCCTTCCATGGAGGCGATCACCGCGGCGGTGATCGCCGTGCGGTGGGAGTGGTCGGCGATCGACTCGGGGGTAGCCACGCCAGCGATCACCCAGCCGGTGCGCTTGTACCTCTTCAACAGGCCCATCTCGAAGAGGAAATCGACCGTCCGCGCGTCGTGCTCGTCAGTCATGAGGCCCTTCCTACCGACGGTGGATCATCCGTAGAGCGTAGAGGACCTCGTTCAACTCCTTCACTGCCTGCGAAGATGCAGAACCTTCCTCAAGGAGACGGGCCACCGCCACCGACGCGGGTTCCGCGCTTCGAGGGGTCACCACACCGGGCTTCCGAGTGATCAGGGACCAGAGCGTGTGAACGACGACGTCGACATAGGGGTTGGTCGCGTCCAGCTTCGCGATGAGGTGAGAGAGCATCCGCTCTCCATTCCAGGTCTCAAGGTCGAGTTCGACCATGAAGGAGTCCGTCACCTGCGGATCGCTGATCTCCCCGAGCCAATACGCCCAGTAGTTGAGGTTGGCCGTCTCGCACTCGTCGGTATCGATGTGCACACCGATGAAGTGGGGCAACGCATCGCCATCGCCCTTACGAGCGAGAGTGTGCGCCCCGGAGCGGACGACGGCCCATGAGGGTGTCCATCGTCCGGTGCGGAGTCGGCGCTCGTCGTCGCGCTGCATGAGCGCGAGCCACTCGCCGGTTTCGGAGCTGCCGTCGAAGCCGGCGACGTAATGGGCTTGGCGCCGTAGAAGCGCCCCGGTTTCGGTGTCCTGCACAGCCTGCTCGGCGGCGTCGCGCAGATGCCGGATGATGTGGTTCCGCTCGTCGATGGCCATTTGCGGACCCGGCGGCGTCGGGCCGTGGCGCTGTTCCGCTGCGTACCCGGCGAGCACACTCGGGCAAGTCCCGGTGAAGGCCCACCCCACCAGGTCGGTGAACGGCCGATCGATCACCCAGGTGGCAAGAGGGTGGTCTTCCTGGTCGACAGAGCAATCGTGGGCGAGCGCGTAGCCGATGAAGCGGTCGGCCTCCATGGCGCTGTCCAGTTGACCGAGTAGACGCGGGGGAGCCCCCAGCCGCAACAAGGAGCGGCGCAACCGCAAGTAGGTGCCCGCTGAGACCGCCATGAGGGGACGTCGTCCGCTCTCCCAACCCTGCACGGTGGTGACGTCCACGCCCAGGCGTTCAGCGAACTGCTCTTGGGTCAATGACACGGCTCTCCGGACGACCTTGAGGACGTAGCCGGAGACGCGTCCCTCACGGTCGCCGTCGCCGCCTCTGCGCCCACCCTGACTGCGGGTCAGGGTTCGATGCGCGGACTTCGCCATCTCCGCTCTCCCGGGGGTGTGGAGGGCACGGGCACTGGTACCAGCGGTCAGTTCAGCTCATGGGCGCCGGTCCGTAGCGTCATTTCCACGATAGAGCAGACCCCCGCGACACGGTGAGGTGTCCGGGGGCACGGCCACCAGCTTTAGGGAGCTGATGACATGGGAGACCCTAGCGGGAACCACAGCCGGAACGCGACGCGGTGGGGGCGGTCACTGGAACACGTCGGCGATCACGCCTCCGCCGCGCGGCTGCAAGCTCAGTACCCGCACATGGTGATCTGGTTCGGCGAAACCTCCGGACACTTCTACGCGATGGACGCATCCGGTCTGCACGAGCGCCCGACGCTCGACGCGCTCGCGATGCCGATCTGGCAGCGCACCAATCGGCCACGCCCACGCGGCACGGTGGCGGTGAGCGCGCGATGAACACCGCACCCGAACCGCTGTACTTCGACGATCTCGCCGACCTCGTCGACTGGGCGCACGCCGTGGGCGCCGCCGTCGACCTGGTCGAGAAGGCGCCTGACACCGATACCTACGAAGTGTGCTCCGAGCGCCTGTCGGCTGTGTGCCGTGTCCCGGTCGAGCCGGACGAGTCCATCCGTCGCTGGCTCAACGTTGCTCACGCGGGCCGCTGGCACATCTGGCGCTCCGTCGACGACCGCGGACGCCCCGCCGCGTGGGTGGCGACCAACCTCGGCGTCTCCGGCGCCGCCCCCACTCTCCACGAGACCACGCCCGAACGACTTAAGGCCGCGATGGGCGACCCGCCGCGCGGCTTCGCCGGACCGCTCACGGCCATACGGCCGACGGGCTGACGAAGCAGCAAGCCGCACGGGCGGTCGGCCGGTTCCGCCGACCGCCCGCTGGGCGCCGCCGACTTGGACACCGGCGCACGCACGGTCGCTGCCCGGCCGACTGCCCGCCCCCCTCTGGGAACCTGTCTCGTTCACGTCAGGAGCCGTCATGCTCGAAGACTTCGAGCGCAACCGCATCGCAAGCTACTTCTCCCGTGTCGTCGACCAGATCGCCCCTGAAACCCGGCTCTCGACCATCGCCATCACTCACCTGTTGTCCGGCCGCCCCGTCTTCCTGCGCGCGATCGCATCCATGTCCCACCTGCGCGCCGTACTTCCCAAGCCCAAGAGCGTCGCCGCCGACGCCCTGACCGAAGCTGCGTCCCACTGGCAGGTCGACAAGCTCGACCGACGCAAGCTCGCCACCCCCGACGAAGCGCTCGCCTACCTCGAATCGCGCGCGGCCGGCGAACGGCTCGTACTGCTCGACGTCGGCGGATACTTCGCCCCTGCCCTGCCCGAGCTGTGCGATCGCTTCTCGGGCGAGATCGTCGGCATTGTCGAGGACACCGAGAACGGCCACCGGCGCTATCTCGACTACGACAAGCCGCCGTGCCCGGTCTACTCGGTCGCCCGGTCACCCCTAAAGGTCCCCGAGGACTACCTTGTCGGGCAGTCCGTAGTGTTCTCGACCGAGGCGCTGATCCGGGCCCGCGGCGACATCCTGTACGAGCGCGTCGCCGCAGTGCTGGGCTTCGGCAAGCTCGGCTCGTCCGTGGCACGGATGCTGCACGCGCGCGGTGTTCAAGTCGTGGTCTACGACATCGACCCCGTCAAGCGCGCCCAAGCCCTCGCACAGGGCTTCTCGACCTCGGCGACCCTGGGGCAGGCACTCGCCGGATCAGGGATCGTCGTGTGCGCGACCGGCAACCTCGCACTCAAGGCCGACGACTTCGCGCGCGTGGCCAACGGCGCCTACATCGCTTCAGTGACCTCCTCCGACGACGAACTCGAACTCGACGCGCTCGACTCCCTGTATGCCCGAGAAGACGTCGGCGAGGCGATCACCCGCTACGCCCACACCGGCCACTTCTTCTACGTGCTCAACGACGGCAACGCGGTGAACTTCCTGCACGGTGCGAGCGTGGGTGCCTTCATCTTCCTCGTCCAGGCGGAGATCATCGCCGCTGCGGCGCAGCTCATGCACGCACCCCGCGAAGGCGCGCACTACGAGTTGCCGACCGGAGTCCGCGAACAGGTCGCGGCAACATGGCTCGACTACTTCAATGGAGCAGCATGACGGTCACCCACCCCGAGATCCGCTACGTCCTGTCCAAGTACCTCGACCGCCACCCCGGCGAGGTCGACGACATGGCGCTTCTCTTCCACGCGCTCAACGAAGGCCACGACATCACCTCGCGGAAAGAGTTCCGCATCGGGCACGTCACCGCAGGCGCGGCGGTCATCGACCCCCAAGGCCTCGTACTCATGATCCACCACAAGGCCCTCGACACGTGGCTGCTCCCCGGCGGGCACATCGAGCCCCAGGACCCCAACCTTCTCGGGGCGAGCCTGCGTGAGCTTGAGGAGGAGGCAGGCATCCCCTGGCAGCAGGTCGTCTCCCCTCCCGCCCACGATGTCCCTCCGGCAGACATCGACATCCACAAGATCCCCGCCAACCTCGCGAAGAACGAACCGGAGCACTACCACTTCGACTTCCGGTACGCCCACTGGGTCGACGACGCCGACGTGCGGCTTCAGCTCGAAGAGGTCACCGACTTCGAATGGCGCCCCTTGTCGGACCTTCCAGCAGAGCTGGCCGACAAGCTTGCTCCGGTCACTCCGTCGGGAAGCTGACAGATCGCGCAGTCGGGAGGAGGTGACCATTTCCATTACCCCTCCCGGCAGCACTCGGGGTACCGCTTCGCGCACGTTGGCGGACAGCGACCGGTCCGCTCGCGCCCATTTGAACCTGACCGACACCGCGGAGACCTTCTCGGCGATCCCCCTCAGGGGCGCCTGGGAGGGGGTCACACCCGGGCGCGTAGCGGCGGGGGCGACCGGTCGACCTTCGGAATGGATCGCTCATCCACGCTGGTCACGAGAGCGGCACTCGTGGCAGTAGGGCGAACCGGTCGCCGACCAGGTCATGTTCACGACCGACACGGCCGCTTGACCCGCTCGGCAGAGACAGGCCGCTCGGCAGAGACAGGCCGCTCGGCGCCGCAGTCATGGAGCCCAGCCAGGAGGAGCTTTGAGCGACCCATGGGTGAACTCAGCGAGTGACAGGCTGAAGCACGCCCTCGAGGACATGGTCATCGATCGCCGGACCCCCGGCGCGGTCGCGGCGATCGGGTCCCCCGCCGACCGCGCTTTCGTTGCGGTCGGCATGACCGGCGTCGGCGGCGGGCATCCGGCGACGCCCGCTACGTACTACGACATCGCCAGCCTGACGAAAGTCGTGGCGACCTGGCTGCTCGTCGGCCGCGCCGTGGCCGACGGCCTGGTCGACCTCGACGCGCCGCTGGCGAAGTACCTCCCCGACCTCGACCCGCACTCGCATCCCGGCCTTCAGGCCACCATGCGCCAGATCCTCACGCACACCTCGGGACTCATGCCCTCGACCCGACTCGACCGGTACATCGGTGATGAACGGGACATCGCCGAGGCCGTACTCGCCGAGCCGTTGGGCACGGTCGGCGAGCACCGCTACATCAACCGCGGGTTCATCCTCGCCGGCCTTCTGCTCGAACACCTGCGCGGGGAACCGCTCGGGCACCTCCTCGACGCGCACATGAGCTTGGTCGGCGTGTCCGGAATCGGGTACGGCCCCTTCGCGCGCGGCGTCCGGGTGGCGCCCACCGAGCGGCGGCTCAGCGGCGGTCACCCGGTGCACGGCACCGTGCACGACGAGAACGCCGCCCTCTTGGGAGGCATGGCGGGCCACGCCGGGGCGTTCGCCACCGCCGAAGGGCTCGCCGAATACGCGCGCGCCGTCCTCCGTGCCCGGTCTGAAGAGTCCCCGATCGGCACCTACGTTCGCGAGTCCTGGACGCCGATCGTCAGGGTCGATGAGCGCACGTACCGCGGACTCGCATGGCTCATCAGCGACCGGGGCACCGTCTACCACCACGGGTTCACCGGGACGAGCTTGTTCGTGCATCCGGACACAGGGCGGTACTTGGTCCTGTTGACCAACGCGATCGCCTTCGGGCGTGAACGCCATGGCCTCGCTGATGTACGGAAGGTCGCCCTCGAACTGCTCGAACGGTCAAGGCCGACGACGTAGAGAGCAACGCCGACGCCGCGCCACTGGGGGTGGGTGGGCCCGCCAAGCAGGTTTGAGCCGAGCGGCGCGCGGTGGGGATGCCGCAGTGGCCCACGTTCTTCAAAGGACCGCCACGGGCCATGGCCAAGACCCACGGCTGCGGCGACGGTGCGTGGTCCCCGGGGTAGCGGTCGGCGTGCCGCCGGGGGCGGGGGCCGCCGGGCGGCCGTACCTGATCCAGGGCGTCCGGGGTGGTGGTTCGACCGTTTGGAGGAGGATCGGGTGGTGGAACCGCCACCCTGGCCGCCCGGCCGGCCGCTGGGCCCGCCCCCGCGCATGAAAATGCGAGGGCCGCCTCCGTGTCCCCCCTCAAAATCACGGAGGCGGCCCTCGCCTGGGAACGGCCGGCGACTCCTCCCCCCTGGAGTCGCGGCCTTTTAAAGCTCGCGAAGCGCGTTTTCGGTGATTTCCCTCCCGCGCTGGTACATAGATTACCCACGTCACCCGCCTTCAACAACCCTCAGTCACAGAAAATTACTTAAAGTAATCGCCATCGATGCCTCTACTCGGGACCAAGCGGACAGGGGTGCGCCCCGGTGGGGACCGCCCGGTGCCCGACCGGGGGCCGGGGGCACTCCCCTCCAGGGCGGACATAGCCTGGGGAACGTGCGATTCCGACTGTTCACGCCCAGGTGGATCGGGCTCCACCTGCTCGCGCTCCTCGCCTTCGCGGTCTGCATGGCCGCGGGCTACTGGCAGTTCGAGCGGGCCCAGCAGCCCGACCGCGGGGAGGTCGTCAACCCGGCCGAGGAACTGGCCGGGGCCCAGGAGCTCGACTCGGTCGTCGGCCCCACCGACTACATGCCCGAGTCCCTGGGCAACACCGCGGTGACCGCCACCGGCACCTTCGCCGACACCGCGCCGCTGCTCGCCCCCGGCTACGAGAACGGCGCCGACGCCGAGGACCCCGGCGCGTTCGGCTACTACGTGGTCTCGCCCCTGGTGACCGCCGACGACACCGCCGTCGCGGTCAACCGCGGATGGGTCCCGGCCGCCGAGGCCGAACAGGAGGGCGCCGCCGACCGCCTCGCCCCGACGCCCGAGGGCGAGGTCACCGTCACCGGCTGGCTCCAGCCCCCGCAGAAGAACGAGGAGGGCGTCGTCCTCATGGACGTGCCCGCGGGGCACATCGAGCGGATCGCACCGTCGGTCCTGGTGAACGAGTGGCCCTACCGGCTCTACGAGGGCTACATCGTCCTCGGCGGCCAGGACCCCTCCGACGGGGCCGCGCCCTCCGACGGGATCGCCATGAGCCCGGCCCCGCCGCCCGCCCCCGAGCAGGGCATCACCTGGAACTGGAAGAACGTCAGCTACGCCGCCCAGTGGGCCGTCTTCGGCGGCGCCGTCATCGTCTTCTGGATCTCCCTGATGCGCCGGGAGCTGGAGGAGGCTCCGGCGGACGGCGCCCCGGCGGACGGGGAGCAGGGCGGCGGCGGGGGCGCGCCCGAGGACGGCGGCCCCGGGCCGGATACGGACGGTGCGGACGGCGCAGACGGTACGGACGGCGTAGGCGGCCCAGACGGTACGCACGGCGCGGACGGCGGCGGCCGCGCCCCGGAGCCTCAGGCCCCGGCCGCCGCCCCCTGAGCCTCGCCCGACTGGGCCCGCATCTTCGCCTTCTCCGCCTTGGCCAGGCGGTGCTCGACGACCATGCCCACGAACGGGACCGTCCCGGCCAGCGCCACGCCGACGGTCTTGCCCGCCCCCCAGCGCCGGCCGAGGGCCAGCCAGATCACCACCAGCACGTAGGCCATGTAGATGTATCCGTGCGGGATGGCGATGAACAGCATCAGCACCGACTCGGGTCCGAAGAGGTGCTCCATCCCCGCCGGGGCGGGCACCAGCGCCAGCGCCGAGGTCTCGCCGACCATGTACTTCGCGGGCATGGCGACGAACGCGAGGAGGATCAGGGCGATACCGGTGACGTAGCTCAGCACGCGGTACAGCGTGAAGGGGAGGCTCTTGGAATCCACAGGGCACCTCGTGTGCTCGGACGGTAAGGCGGGTCCGGGGGCGGCCGCACGGCCGCCCCCGGACCCCCTCTTGCCCTTCGACCCTAAATGCTGTATCGCACCCCTCCCGCGCGGGGTTGGTCACCCTCGACGGTGCAGGTGGGAGCGGGTGGGAGCGGCCGCCCCGCGCTAGAGCCTGCCCGCCGCCCGCGTCGGGCTCTTCCACCGGCCGTCCGACGACGCCGTCCACGCCTGCGGGATGGTGCGCAGCGTCAGGTAGGAGTCGATCAGCCGCATCGGCAGGAAGAACAACCCGTAAAGCAGGTAGCTCGGCCGCCGCCGGATGGTGGCCATCACGCAGGTGAGCACGTAGTCGGGGACGAACAGCCCGACCGCGATCGCGGTCAGCGGCAGCACCGCGCCCACCGCCCCGTACGCCGAGGCGTACCACCCGGCCGAGAGCACCGCCCCGCCGGTGGCCGCCGGCAGCACCATGAACACCGCCAGCAGCGCGGTCGCGATCAGGGTGACCGCGACCAGCAGGACCTCCAGGATGTAGAAGAACAGCGCGAACCAGAACAGGCTCGGCCACACCCCGTGCCGCCGCACCGTCTGCCAGAACCCCAGCGTCCACCGCCGCACCTGCTTGACGTAGTCCCCCATGGTGAACGGGTCCTGGCAGTAGGCCTTGGTGTCGGGCCGCATGGAGATGCGCCCCAGCCGCTTGTGGTGCACGTCGAAGGTCATGTTGAAGTCCTCGATCACCAGCCCCTTGGGGTTGATGTCGAGCCGCCGCAGCACGCCGGAGCGGTAGGCGCTGGCGAACCCGGGGACGATGAAGGTGGTGCTGGTGTGCCGCCACGTCTGCCCGAACCGCAGCAGGTACTGCAGCATCCAGTAGAGCCGGTCCCGGTAGGCGGAGATGAGCCGCCCGACCATGGTCCGCTCCCACGGCTTCCACTCGGCGACGACGAACCCGGCCACCGCCGCCACCGTCGGGTCGGCGAGCTGGCGCCGCGCCCCCTCGACGTACCGCTCGTCCAGTTCGGTGTCGGCGTCGAGGATGACCACCCCGTCATAGCCCCCGGTCAGGTCGAACTCCTCGATGACCGCCTCGATCGCCCCGGCCTTGCCCCGGTTGGTGAGCAGCTCCAGCACGTTGACGCCGGTCTCGGCGGCGATGTCGGCGGTGGCGTCGCGGGAGCTGTCGGAGACCACGTAGATGTCCCACCGGTTGAACAGGCGCAGCGCCGAGGCGATGGCGCCGTCGATCACCGGCTCCTCGTTGTGCGCGGGGATGATCACCGCCAGGGTGAGCCGGTCGGGGTCGGCGGCGGTCGCCGTGGCGGTCCCGCCCGACCCGGGCGTCTGGGCCTCGGCGGGGGCGTGCCCGTCCGGCGGCGCGGGCGCCGCGGCGCCCTCCGGGCCGCCGGGGGACCCATTTCCGAGGCCGGATCCGGCCGCCGCACCCCCGCCCGCGGCCCCGTCGGCGGGTCGGGCGCGGACCAGCACCCGCTGCTCCTCCCGGCGGTTTTCGGTCGCGCCGAGGGCCGAGCGGCTGCGGCCCGGACGTCCGCGCCGCAGCGCCCGCCGCGCGGCGACGCCTCGGATCGTGTCGTCGCCCAGGCGGAGCGCCCCGATGAGCGTCCACACCAGGAGGTTCACCCCGAAGGCCATCCACAGGAACAGCGGGGTGGGGCCGCCGCCCCCCGCCGCGAGGGCGAACTGCAGCCATTGCACGAACAGTGTGACGGCCAGGGTCAGGGCGATGAGCCCTGCCGCCCAGCTTCCGATGAACCGAGCAGTACGCACGGGGGACGCCTCCAGGTGGACCGGGGGGACACGTGAGCCGAATGGGACGTTCTTCTGGGACCACGGGCCTGTTTCGGGCCGACGATAACCGACAAGACCAGCATTAGGTGGACGTTTCCGCCAGCCTGGGAGTTCACCCCGGCGGGCGACCTAAGTAGGCCACCCGAATCGTAGGGTCGGCCTTGCGGTGGGTGAGCCCCGTTGGTGCAATACGAGAGGGACGGCACGGTACCGCCCCCACTACGCACTTTCTTCGTTTTGCCACGAACCGATCCGCAGATGCTGTAGAACCTACCTCTAGACCTCGAATCCCCCAGAGGACACAGGACCGACCCGCAGAGCAGGGGAGATGCCTCCTGCCACGCGGCCGCACCCCCACAGAGCGTGCAGTCCCCGCCTCGGAGAGGAACCTCAGTGCGCGTCGCCATGCACCAGCCGCACTATCTGCCTTGGCTGGGCCTCATCGACAAGGTCGACAGGAGTGATCTTTTCGTCGTGCTCGACCATGTCCAGTACGAGCGCAAAGGATGGCAGAACCGCAACTACGTCGCCTCGAAGAACGGCCCCGTGCTGCTCACGGTCCCGGTTATCCAACACGGACGGCACGAGCGCATTGTGGACAAGAAGATCGACAACTCCCATCCCTGGCGGGAAAAGCACCGCCGCACCCTGGCGGAGCACTGCTACCGCGGCGCACCGTTCTGGGACACCTACGGCGAGCGGGTCCTCGCCGTCTACGAGCGCGAGTGGACGGACCTGGCCGACCTGGCCTGGGCCACCACCGCCCTGGTGCTGGACGCCTTCGGGATCGACACCCCCGTGGTGCGCGCCAGCGAGCTCGGCGACTTCCCCGGCCAGAAGAGCGAGCTGCTCGCCCAGCTCTCGGCCAAGGTCGGCGCGGGCTCGATGCTCTCCGGCGACGGCGCCCGCGACTACGTCGACCAGGAGATCTTCAAGCGCTACGGGGTCGCCGTGGAGTGGCAGGGGTTCACCCACCCGGTGTACCGGCAGCACAACAGGAAGGGCGCGGAGTTCCTGCCCCGGATGGCCGCCCTCGACCTGCTGCTGAACGCCGGCCCCGACGGGATCGGCGTCCTCCGCGAGGCCCGATCCGGCTGAAACCCGCGTCTTGAGTGCTCGACGCCCTCCCCCCGCATAAGGCGCCCCGCCGGGGCACGGCCGACCCGTGCCCGCCCCGGTGTGGCAACCGACACACCCCGTGAGGCGTCCCCGTGGCAAGCGCACGGTGCGCCGACGACAGGATCCCCCGTTCGTTAGGACCCCTGGCATGACGATCGATTGGTCACAGCAGCGCATCCTGATCCTCGCCCCCCACCCCGACGACGAGACGCTGGGCTGCGGAGGCCTGATGCACCGGGCCAAAGCCGCCGGTGCCGAGGTCTACGTGCAGTTCATGACCGTCGGCGACACCGCCGACGTCTCGCCCCGGGGGTTCTCCACGGCCAACGAGCGTTATGCCGAGATCAAAGAGGTCGCCGACCACTTCCGCTGGGACGGCTGGGACATCGCCTTCCCCGGCGACGAGTACCACCTCAAGCTCGACGCGCTCCCCCGCTTCGAGCTGGCCAACGCCGTCGAACGGCACAGCCCGGTCTCCATCGCCGCCGTCGAGCCGACCGTGGTCATCGCCCCCCACCGCACCAGCTACAACCAGGACCACCAGGTCACCGCCGAGGCGGTGCACACCGCCCTGCGCCCGTCGGACAACCGCAAGCGGCACCACCCCGCCGCCGTGCTGGCCTACGAGGAGGCCGCCGACCAGTGGCGCTACGGCCCCGCCGACTCCCCCAGCCTCATGGTGGAGCTCGGCGAGGCCGACATGGAGGCCAAGCTGGCCGGGATGCGGCTGTACGGCACCCAGATCCACGAGCACCCGCACACCCGCTCCGAGCCCACCCTGCGCAGCCTGGCCGTGCTCCGCGGCATGCAGGCGGGGGTGGCCCTGGCCGAAGGCTTCCACACCATGCGCCTGCTCGCCTGAGCGGCGCATACCGTCGGCGGGCGCCCGCCCGCCGACGCGCACACAGCACCGTGACCCTCAGGAGGGGGAGGCTACTGTGAAGGCCGTTGTCACCGGCGGAGCCGGATTCATCGGGTCGCACCTGTGCGACCATCTCATCGCCCACGGGCACTCGGTCGTCGCGCTCGACGACCTGTCCACCGGCAGCGAGGCCAACCTGGTCCAGCTGTCCGGGAACCCGCAGTTCGAACTGGTCAAGGGATCCATCATGGACGCGCGCCTGGTGGACGACGTGATCGCCGAGAGCGACACCGTCTTCCACCTCGCGGCGGCGGTGGGCGTGCACACCATCGTGGACCGGCCGCTGCAGTCGCTCCACACCAACCTGCACGGGACCGAGAACGTGGTCGCGGCGGCGGCCCGGCGCCGGGCCCGGTTCATGGTCGCCTCCACCAGCGAGGTCTACGGCAAGAACGACACCGACGGCCTCACCGAGGACGCCGACCGGGTGCTGGGCTCACCGCTCAAGAGCCGGTGGTCCTATGCCGCCGCGAAGGGCCTGGACGAGCTCGTCGCCTACATCTACGGCGAGGAGTCCGGCCTGCCCTGCGTGATCACCCGTTTCTTCAACATCGTCGGGCCGCGCCAGACGGGCCGCTACGGCATGGTGGTGCCGCGCTTCGTCTCCCAGGCGCTCGGCGGCGACGCGATCACCGTCTACGGCACCGGCGCCCAGCGCCGCTGCTTCGGCTCGGTGTTCGACGTGGTCCCGGCGGTGGTGCGGCTGCTGGAGACCCCGGCGGCCTACAACCGGGCGGTCAACCTCGGCGGAAGGGAGGAGATCTCGATCAAGGGCCTGGCCGACCGGGTCATCTCGATGACCGGGTCCGACAGCCGGATCGACTACGTGTCCTATGAGGACGCCTACGGCGAGGGCTACGAGGACATGCAGCGGCGCATGCCCGACACCACGCTCGCGAACACGCTGATCGGCTACGAGCCCCAGCGCAGCCTGGACGACATCATCGCGTCCCTGATCGACCACAAGCGCTCCGGGGACCCGGACGCGCGCACCGCAGCGGCCGCCTGAGGCGCCGCGCGACGCGACGGGCCGGACCACCCGTCCATCCGGCCCCCTCGCCGGCACCGGCGAGGACTACCCTGACAGCGCGCCCACGGCCACGACGACGGCCAGCACCGCGGGCACCGCGCTGACCAGGACCCGCACCCATCCGCGCGCCAACGGCGCCGGCGCACGCCCGGAGGCGTCGCCGTGCGTGCCGTGCCCGGTGGCCCGCCACCGGCGCCGCACGTGCACGGCCGCGGCGGCCGCGGCACCGACCGGCAGCAGCGCGACGGCCACACGCACCAGCGCCCCGGGGTCCCCGTCGCCCCCGTCCTGGAAGGGGTCGCGCACGTACAGCAGCGCCACCGCCACCATCACGATCACGGTGCGCTGCCAGGACAGCAGGGTGCGTTCGGGCTGCAGCCCGGGGTCCCGGCCGCTCATCCCCAGAAGTTCCCGACCAGCACGGCGCCGCACACCAGGGCGACGCCGACGGTGGT
>NZ_ANBH01000095.1:2090-10468 GCF_000341185.1 Nocardiopsis chromatogenes YIM 90109 | reverse complement strand
GGCCGCCCCGCACCAGCCGCTGCACCTGGAGCCAGCGCAGCGGGGCGTAGGCGGTGATGACCACGGCCAGGACGGTCAGGGCCAGCCCGACGGTCAGCCGCGCGGCGCCGCCCCAGTCCAGCGGGACCAGGTGCAGCACGGCCACGGCACCGGCGACCAGGGCCAGCGCGGTGCGGATCCAGGCGAGGAAGGTGCGCTCGTTGGCGAGGGTGAAGCGGTAGTCCGGTTCGCACTCGCCCGGCTCCGGCGCTCCTCCGCCGCCGTCGGCCTCCCCGTGTCCGCCCCCGTGCCGCCCGCTCGGCCGTCCGCCGCCCACGTGCCCCCCGTTCCCGCCGTGCCGGATCCCGTCTTCCATACGACCTTAATGACCTGCGGCTTTTCCTCCCAAGTCGGTATGCATCAGGTGTTTTGTCGGGAAAAGGCCGGGCGCCGGGACGGGCGGACCGGCCGCCGGGGCGCGGTTCGCGCGCGTCCGATGGATCACGGCATGCTTGCGGAACAAATCCTCGGGCAGGACCGCTCTACGAGGGACCGATGCACCCGGCACGTTCAGGAGAAGCAGTGGCCACCGTCGAACTCACCAAGGACAACTTCAACGACACGCTGACGGAGAACGACTTCGTCCTCATCGACTTCTGGGCGTCCTGGTGCGGACCGTGCAAGCAGTTCGCCCCCGTCTACGAGAAGGCCGCCGAGGAGAACCCGGACCTGGTCTTCGCGAAGGTGGACACCGAGGACCAGCAGGAGCTCGCCGCGAGCTTCGACATCCAGTCGATCCCCACCCTGATGGTCGTGCGGGACAAGACGGTCATCTACGCCCAGCCGGGCGCCCTCCCCAAGGACAGCCTCGACGACCTGATCAAGCAGGCCCGCGAGCTGGACATGGAGGAGGTCCGCCAGGAGATCGCCAAGCAGGAGGCCGACGGATCGGCGTCGTGAAGGCGAGACATCGCGGGGGGCGGGGCCTGCAGGCCCCGCCCCCCGCGTGCGTCTGCGTCCGCCCCGGCCCCAGGGCGTGTCGCGCGGATCAGGCCCCGGCCGGGCGCCGGTCCGCCCGGTGCGGTCAGGCGCGGTCGGGCGCGGTCAGGCGTGCGAGCCGCCATCGACACGCAGCTCCACACCGCGCACGAAGGCCCCGTCCTCCGAGGCCGCGAACGCGATCGCCGACGCGATCTCCTCAGGGCGCCCCATCCCCTGGGGCGGAGTGATGCGGGCGTAGTAGGAGCCGTCGCTCCCCTCCGGGAAGGCGATGGACTCCACCAGCGGCGTGGCGACGCCGCCGGGCGAGACCGCCAGCACCCGCACCCCGCGGCCCCACACCTCGGCCGCCAGGCTCTGCGTGAAGGCGAGCACGGCGCCCTTGGAGGCGGCGTAGGCGGTCATGTACGGGTGCGCGTGGGTGGCCGACGTCGAGGCGGTGTTGACGACCACCCCGCCGCCGGCCACCAGGTGCGGCAGGGCCTCCCGGCAGAACAGCACGGTGCCCAGAGTGTTCACGGCGAACTGCTCGTTCCAGTAGTCGACCGTGACCTCCTCCAGCGGCACCACCTTGTGGAACCCGGCCACGTTGACCAGCAGGTCGATCGCGCCGTAGCGCTCCTTGGCGGCGGCCACGGCGCCGCGCACCGCCCCCTCGTCGGAGACGTCGCCGACGTGGGCGGCCGCCGCGCCTCCGGCGCGCCCGCCCTGCTCCCCGACGAGCCGCACGGTCTCCTTCAGCCCCTCCTCGTCCCGGTCGACGAGCAGCAGGCGCGCCCCCTCGGCGGTGAGGCGCAGCGCGGTGGCCCGCCCGATCCCCGACGCGGCGCCGGTGAGGATCCCCGCCTTGCCCGCGAACCGGCGGCCGATCGCCGCGGTGTCCATGGCCTCCCCCTTCCGTCCGGGCCCGTCCCACGGGGACGGACGAGAGGTTCCTAACAGGAACACTGGTGTCGGATAGGGGAATTATCGAGCATGCGCTAGGTAGGACACCAGGGCCCCGGGCCGGGGAGCGCCCGACCGGCCGCGGGCCCCGCGCGGCGCCCACCGTCCGCGTCCGGGCGGGCGGCGACGAGGACGGGAGGGCGGCCCATACGGCAGGGCGGAACGGTGACGGAACAGCAGGGACCCCCACCGTCCCCGGCCCGTGGCCCCCGGACTAGGTCCTGTCCGGAGTTCCCCCTCACTCGGCCTCTCCGGCGATGATCTCGGCGAAAGTGCTGCCAAATCCGCCGGAATGACAGCACTTTCGTCGAGATCATCGCCGACGGGGCGCCCACTCGGCGGGGCGCCGCTGAACTCCAGACAGGACCTACTCGGGCACGCGCACCAGGTACACGACGTCCGGCTCTCCCGCGCGCGCGGGGACCTCGACCGTGCGGACCTCGCCGAAGCGCCCCCGCAGCAGCTCCTCGAAGGCCGGAGCCCGCATGGCGCTCCAGAACGCCACCGCCCCGCCCGGGGCGGTCACCGACGCGAGCAGGTCCATCGCCCGGGCCCCGTAGAGCCGCCCGTTCTCCTCCCGGACCGTCCAGTCCGGCCCGTTGTCGGTGTCCAGGCAGACGGCGTCGTAGCGCTCGCCGCCCGCTGCGGCCGCACGCGCCGCCCCCTCCAGCCACTCGGCCAGGTCGGCCCGGACCAGGTCGCACCGGGGCTCCTCGGGAAGCCGCCCGGCGACCTCCCCGAGGGGGCCGGAGTGCCACTCGACGACCTTCGGCTCCAGCTCCACCACGCGCACCAGGCCGACGCGGGGGTCGTCCAGCGCCTCCCGCGCCGAGAAGCCGACCCCGAGCCCGCCGATGAGCACNGCCCCGCGGGCCGCCCCTCCAGGGCCGCCCGCACCATCTCCCGCTCGGAGGCGCCGTCACGGGTGTCCATGAGGAATAGCCCGTTGCTGAAAACCTCCCAGTGGCCCCGGGTGCGCCGGAGCACCAGTTCACCGCCGGTCTCCCCGACGACCCGCTCCACGACCCGCGGGGCGCCGGCGTCCTCGCCCGGCACGCTCACAGGCGGCAGGCGTAGATGTCGGTGACGAGGATCGCCCGGGCGCCGATCTGCCACAGGTCGTCCATGATCTGCTGGGCGGAGCGGCGCGGGACCATGGCGCGCACGGCCACCCAGCCCTCGCGGTGCAGCGGCGAGACCGTCGGCCCCTCCATGCCGGGGGTCAGGGCCACGGCGCCGTCGAGCTTCTCGGCGTGCACGTCGTAGTCCATCATCACGTAGTCGCGGGCGACGAGCACCCCGCGCAGGCGCCGCACCAGGCGCTCCACCAGCGGGTCGTCCCCGGCGCCCTGCGGGCGGATGAGGACCGCCTCGGACTCCAGGATCGGGGCGCCGAACATCTCCAGCCCGGCGTTGCGCAGCGTGGTGCCGGTGGAGACCACGTCGGCGACGGCGTCGGCCACCCCGAGCTGGATGGAGCTCTCGACCGCCCCGTCCAGGTGGATGACGCGCGCGTTCACGCCCTTGTCGTCCAGGTAGCGCTTGAGCAGCCCTTCAAAGGAGGTGGCCACGCGCTTGCCGCCCAGGTCCTCCAGCCCCATGGAGGCTCCCCCGCGGGCGGCGAAGCGGAAGGTGGAGTGGCCGAAGCCCAGCGGCAGCACCTCCTCCACCGGCGCTCCGGAGTCGAGCAGCATGTCGCGGCCGGTGATCCCGGCCTGGAGGATGCCCTCGCCGACATAGACGGCGATGTCCTTGGGGCGGAGGAAGAAGAACTCGGCCCCGTTGTCCGGGTCGACCATCACGAGGTCGCGCGAGTCCTTGCGCTGGCGGTACCCGGCCTCGCGCAGCATGGCGCTGGCCGGTTCGGAGAGCTGGCCCTTGTTGGGCACGGCGATGCGGAGCTGGTCGGTCATGGAGGTTCCCCCTCGGTTCGCGGTCTGCTGCGTCGGGGACGGGCGGCCGGGGCCGCCTACAGATGGCGGTAGACGTCCTCCAGGCGCAGCCCGCGCGCCAGCATCAGGACCTGCAGGTGGTAGAGCAGCTGGGAGACCTCTTCGGCCGCGGCCTCGTCGGACTCGTACTCGGCGGCCATCCAGACCTCGGCCGCCTCCTCCACGACCTTCTTGCCGATGGCATGGACGCCGGCGTCCAGGGCCGCGACGGTCCCCGACCCCTCGGGCCGGGTGCGCGCCTTCTCGGTCAGCTCGGCGAACAGCTCATCGAAGGTCTTCATGATCACTTTCCTCAGGCGAGACGCCCCACCAGGGTAGGCGCACCCGGACCCCGGTCGTGACCGCGGGCCCTCTACCGTGGACCGGTGGACACTGCAGCGACGGCGGGGCGCACGGTTCTCACCGGTGCGGACGGCACGCCCGTGATGAGCTACCTGGACCGCTCCCGGCCCGGGATGCCGATGGCGGCCGACGCGCGGGCGCACGGCCCGGGCGCGGCGCGGGCCGCCCTGGAACGGCTGGCCGGGTGGACGGTGACCGCCGCCGACGGCCTGGCCGGGGAGCTGCTGGCGGGCGGCGCGCAGGAGGTGCGCCGCGCCCGGGAGATGCGCCGCGACCTGGCCGACGACCCGCCCCCGGAGGGGTGGGCGGACGAGGAGCCCGGCCCCGGGCTGCGGCTGGCCGCCCTCGGGTCCGGTGGCGACGGGCTGGGCGAGCTGTTCTCCGCCTTCCTGGCGGCCTTCCCGCAGGACCACCCCGACCGCCGCCCCGAGCGCTCGGAGGCCGACGAGTTCGCGCTTCTCGCCGCGCTGGTGGGCGGGAGGGCCCTGGGGCCCGTGATGGACCTGAGCGGCCTGGTGGTCGACGACGACGGCGGCAGGGGCGGCACAGGCGGCGTCCGCGTGGGCGCGGCCCTCGTGGTCAACGACCGGCCCGACGAGGTGCCGTGGATCGGCGAGGTGTTCCGGCGCCCCGACCGGCGGTACGCGGGCCTGGGCGGGCTGCTGCTGCGCCGCGCGCTGGGGCGGGCGGCGGAACGGGGCCTCCCGGAGGTGGGGCTGGCCGTGACCGAGGGCAATCCGGCGGTCCGCTCCTATGAGCGGCTCGGGTTCCGGACGGCGGGGGTCTACAGCACCGTGCGCCTCCCGGCCACCGCCTTGTAGAGGGTGCGCGGGATGGCCCGCAGGAGGCCGTCCGCCACCTTGTACTGGGCGCCCGGGACGACGCTCGCGCGACCGGCGGCCCAGGCGCGCAGGGCGTCGCGGGTGATGCGCTCCTTGGGGACGAACGCCGCGTCGGGCGTGCCGCCCTCCTGCACCGCGCGGGTCATGTCGGTGCGGACGAAGCCGGGGAGCACGGCCGTGACGTGCACGTCGTGCGGCGCCGCCTCCACGGCGACGCTCTCGCTCCACAGGGTCACGAACTTCTTCGTCGCGCTGTAGACCGATCCGCCCGGGTTCACGGTCATCTCGCCCGCCATGGAGGACACGTTGATGATCCCCATGGGGCGGTCGCGCTCCCCTCTCTCCCGGCGCGCGATCTGGACGGGCAGCACGGCGCGGGCGAGGCGCAGCACCGCGCGCACGTTCACGTCCAGCATGTGCTCGACGTCGTCGGGGTCCTGCTCGGCGAACGCTCCGCCGTCGCCGCGGCCGGCATTGTTGACCAGCAGGTCCACCGGGGCGGCGCCGCCGGTGCCGTCCGGGCCGCCGGTGCCGTCGGCGCGCAGGCGCTCCTCGACGGCGGCGGTGCCGTCCGGTGCCCCCAGGTCGGCGGGGAGGACCTCGGCCTCCGTCCCGAACCGGTCGGCCAGTTCGGCGGCGAGCGCGCCCAGCCGGTCCGCGCGGCGTGCGACGAGGACGAGGGCGTAGCCGCGCTCGGCCAGGTCGCGGGCGAACTGCTCGCCGATCCCGGAGGAGGCCCCGGTGACGAGCGCGGTCCTGGGGTGGGGTCGGGCGCTCATGTGACGCATGCTACCCCGCTCTCCGGGGACAGGCCGACCGGCCGGTAGGGTCGCTCTCCCGATCGTTCTCCGGGAAAGGTCAGGTCCCCCCAATGGCGTTGACTCCCCAGACCCGCCGGTTCATCGAAGCGGTCACCGCGGCCATGCCCGAGATCGGCCCCGGCGCCGACCCCGTGGAGCTGCGCGAGGCCCGCAGGAAGCGCCCGCCCATCGAGGGCCCCGAGGTGGCCCTCGTCCGGGACCTGGCGGCGCCCGGCCCCGCCGGGGACATCCCGCTACGCTGGTACCGGCCCGACCCCGAGGACGCGTCGGCGCCGGGCATCGTCTTCTACCACGGCGGCGGGTTCGTGCTGGGCGACCTGGCCTCGCACGACCACATCTGCCGCATCCTGGCCGCCTCCACCGGCGCCGTCGTGGTGGCGGTGGACTACCGGCTGGCCCCCGAGCACCGCTACCCGGCGGCCGTGGACGACGCCTTCGCCGCGGCGCGGTGGATCGCCGACAACGCGGCCGACCTGGGGATCGACCCAGCGCGGCTGGCGGTGGCCGGGGACAGCGCCGGGGGCAACCTGGCGGCGGTCACCACGCAGAAGGCGCGCGACGAAGGCGGGCCGGAGCTGTGCTACCAGGCGCTGATCTACCCCGTCACCGACTTCAGCGGGTACGGCGCGGGCGCCCCCTACCCCTCCCGCACCGAGAACGGCGACGGCTACTTCCTGACCGGCGCGGCGATGGCCTGGTTCAACGAGCAGTACCTGTCCGACGGCCAGGAGCGCGAGCCCGGCGCCTCGCCCCTGTTCGCCGACTCGTTCGCGGACCTGCCGCCCGCGCTGGTGCTGACGGCCGACTTCGACCCCCTGCGCGACGAGGGCGAGGAGTACGCGCGGCGGCTGGCGGACGCCGGTGTGCCGACGACGACGGTGCGGGTGAACGACGGCTTCCACGGGATGTTCGGGTTCGGGGAGTTCCTGCCGTCCGCCAAGCGCGCGGAGGAGGCGGTGGCCGCCGCGCTGCGGGACGCCTTCGCCGCGGTGGCCGGGGATCGGGCACGGTAGGGCGGCGCGGCGGGGCGGTGCGCTGGGACGGTCCGACGTCCGCCACCGCCGGGACACGGGCGGCGGCTTCACCCGCGTCTTAAGCGTCCACACGCTAGCGTGCAGGCATGGCAGCGACACAGAGTCCTACCCACGCCCTCCGATTCGACTCACGGCTGCGTGACGCCAAGCTCTTCCTCAGGGAGGCGGTGCGCACATTCCGCGCGACCGGATCGGTCGTGCCGAGCAGCCCGGCCCTGGCCGCGGCGCTGACACGCCACCTGTCCGACCGCACCGGCACCGCCCCCATGGCGATCATGGAGGGCGGGGCCGGGACCGGGCCCGTCTCCCGGGCGATCGCCCGGCACATGGGGCCGGAGGACACCGCGGACCTGGTCGAGACCAACGCGGAGATGGCCGCCCACCTGCAGGGGCTGGTGGAGTCCGACACCGGGTTCGACACGGCCCGGGACCGCATCCGCGTGCACGCGGCACCGGTGGAGGAGGTCTCCCGCGACGGCGGCTACGACCTGATCATCTCCGGCCTGCCGTTCGCCAACTTCACCGCCGAAGAGGTGCGGGGCGTCTTCGAGCACTACTTCGACGTGCTCAAGCCGGGCGGGCGCCTGTCCTTCTTCGGCTACCTGTACACCAAGGAGGTCAAGGCGGTCATCGCCCCCCGGGAGGACTACCTGCGCCAGGCGCGCTCGGGCTGGGTCGTGGAAGAGTACGTCAACCGCTACGGCACGGCCACGGAGAGGGTCGTCGCGAACGTCCCGCCGGCGTGGATCCACCACCTGCGCAAGCCGCTGGACTGACCGGCGGCGGCCGCCCCTGCGAGCACGAGCGCGGGCCCGGGAGCGGGCCCGCGCTCTCTTCGCCCCCAATTCGTCAACTTTCATTGACAAGCCCGCACCGCTCTGCCTATCGTCAACACAAGTTGACCGTCAACATTTGTTGACGGCTCGTCGGAGCGAACCGGGGTGAGCACCATGTTCGAGCGCTTCAGCGGCGACGCCCGCCGCACCGTCGTCCAGGCCCAGCACGAGGCCCGCGGCCTCGGCCACGGCCGGATCGGCACCGTCCACCTGCTCCTGGGCCTGCTGGACCCGGGGGACGACCCCGCCACCGCGCCCGCCGCCCGCGTCCTGAGCGAACACGGCGCGACCGCCGAGGCCGTGCGCCGGGCGGCCCAGGAGGCCCGGGAGGCCCGGGAGCCCGCCACCGCGCCCGGGCGCCGCCCCCGGACGGGGCGGCTCTTCGGCTCCCACATCCCCTTCTCCAAGCGGGCCAAGAAGGCGATGGAGCTGTCGCTGCGCGAGGCCCTGCGCTTCGACCGCCGCCGGATCGACGGCTCCCACATCCTGCTGGGGGTGCTGCGCACGGGCGGCGGGGCGTCCGGAGCCCTGGAGCAGGCCGGGGTCGACACGGATGCCCTGCGGCGGACGGCCGAGCAGATCGCCCGCGCATCGGACGGCCCGCGCTGAGGGGAGGACCGCCCCTGGG